>CP075528.1:4888329-5193850 GCA_025808875.1 Enhydrobacter sp.
CCCGCCGTGCGCGCGGAAATCGACCTTGGCGCATTGACTCAGTATCGCATCGGGCTGGAGAGCGTTCGTGCCGCGCTCGCCGCCGCAAACGCCAACACGCCCAAGGGGGCGATCGAGGTCGGCGACACGCGGTACCAGATCTACACGAACGACCAGTCCCGAACGGCCGAAGAGTACCGGCCGCTGATCGTCGCCTGGCGCAACGGCGCACCGGTGCGTCTCTCCGACGTCGCCGAGGTGATCGACGCTACCGAGAACATCCGCAACGAAGGTCAGGCCAACGGCAAGCGCTCGGTGCTGGTGATCGTCTATATGCAGCCCAACGCGAACATCATTGAGACGGTCGACCGGATCAGGGCGATGCTGCCCGACCTGCAGGCGGCGATGCCCAATGACGTCGACGTGTCGGTGGTGTCGGACCGGACCACGACCATCCGCGCCTCGCTGCGGGAGGTCGAGCACGCGCTGACCATCGCGGTAGTCCTCGTCGTGCTGGTGACCTTCGCGTTCCTGCGCTCGTTCCGCGCCGGATTGGTGCCGTCGGTCGCCGTGCCCGTGTCGTTGGTGGGCACTTTCGGCGTCATGTACCTGCTGGGCTACAGCCTCAACAACCTGTCGCTCATGGCGCTTACCATCGCGGCCGGCTTTGTGGTCGATGACGCCATCATCGTGCTCGAGAACATCCAACGGCACATCGAGCAGGGCATGTCACGAGCGGAAGCCGCTCTCCTGGGTGCCCGGGAGGTCGGCTTCACGGTCGTCTCCATGACGCTGTCGCTTGTCGCGGTGTTCGTGCCGATCCTGTTGATGGAGGGCATCGTCGGGCGATTGTTCCGTGAATTCGCCATGACCCTGTCGATCGCCATCGTGATCTCGATGGTGGTTTCGCTGACCACCACGCCGATGATGTGCGCCCACGTGCTCAAGCCGCCGGGCCCGGAACGTCCACCGGGGAGACTGTCCCGGTTCGCCGAACGTCGCTTCGCGGGCATGCATGCCTTCTACGGGCAGACGCTCGGCTGGGTGCTGCGTCATCCGCGGCTGACGATGCTGGTGTTTCTCGGCACCGTCATCCTGAACATCCAGCTCTACGTGACGATTCCCAAGGGCTTCTTCCCGCAGCAAGACACCGGCCGCATCGTTGGCTTCATCCGGGCGGACCAGAGCATCTCCTTCCAGTCGATGCGCGGCAAGTTCCGCCAGTTCATCCGCATCATGGGAGAGGATCCCGCGATCGAGAGCGTGGCGGGCTTCACCGGCGGGTTTCAGACCAACACGGGGTTCGTCTTCGCCACGCTCAAGCCGCTCAAGGAGCGCGACATACCGGCCGACCAGGTGATCGCGCGTCTGCGGATCAAGCTTGCACAAGTGGTCGGCGCCAATCTTTTCCTGCAGGCCGTGCAGGACATCCGGATCGGCGGCCGCCAGAGCAGTTCGCAGTACCAGTTCGCCCTGCAGGCGGACTCACTGGCAGAGCTCTACGAATGGGCGCCGAAGCTTGTGGAGGCGCTGCGCCAGGACACCTCGGTCATCACCGACGTCGATTCGGATCAGCAGCAACGCGGGTTGCAGATCGACCTGACGATCGACCGCGACGCGGCGAGTCGTCTGGGGGTGAGTACGAGATCGATCGCCGCGACGCTCTACGACGCCTTCGGGCAGCGACAGGTGTCGACGATCTACAATCCGCTCAACCAGTATCACGTCGTCATGGAAGTGGCGCCGCAGTACTGGGCCAGCCCCGAGACACTGAAGGAACTCTACGTCAGCACCAGCGGCGGTACGATCAGCGGCGCGTCGGCGACGTCCGCCATCGTCACCGCGACCAGTGTTCAGGGAACGTCCGCCGATCCGGCCGCAGCCGTGCGCAATCAACGCACCAACCAGATCGCAGTCGGCGGTCGGGGCGCGGCCTCGACCGCGGCCGCTGTCAGCACGGCTCCGGAGAGGATGATTCCCTTGATGCAGCTGACGCGCGCCGAGTTCGGCACGACGCCGGTGTCGGTCAGCCATCAGGGCTTGTTCCCGGCGACGACCGTGTCCTTCAATCTGGCAGTCGGCAGGAAGCTGAGCGACGCGGTCGACTACGTGAATGCGACGATGCGCGAGATCGGGGTGCCAGCCACCATCCATGGCTCCTTCCAAGGCACGGCGCGCGCCTTCCAGCAGTCGCTGAACAACCAGTTGCTGCTCGTGCTGGCGGCGCTGGTCACGATCTACATCGTGCTCGGCGTCCTCTACGAGAGCTACATCCATCCTCTCACCATCCTGTCGACCTTGCCGTCGGCTGGCCTCGGCGCGCTGCTCGCGCTGCAGTACTCCCAGGTCGAGTTCAGCATCATCGCCATGATCGGCGTGTTGCTGCTGATCGGCATCGTCAAGAAGAACGCCATCATGATGATCGACGTGGCGCTCGAGCGCGAGCGCAACCAGGGGCTCGACCCGCGCACCGCCATCCACCAGGCTTGCCTGCTGCGCCTCCGCCCGATCCTGATGACCACGGTCGCGGCCATGCTCGGGGCGTTGCCGCTCGCGGTCGGCTTCGGCGACGGCGCCGAGTTGCGACGGCCGCTCGGCATCGCGATCATCGGCGGCCTTGCCGTCAGCCAGATCCTGACCCTCTACACGACCCCGGTAATCTATCTCTATCTCGACCGCTTTCGCCGGCGCGATCGCGATCCAGCGAGCCGGCTGGCGCGGCGCATGGGCGGCTTCGAGGCGCACGCATGAGGCCGTTGCGCTGTGCTTCCGTTTTCATGGCCTCGCTGGTCCTGTCGGGATGCCTCATCGGGCCGGACTACGAACGGCCGTCGCCGGCGACCGCGCCAACGGTTTCCTACAAGGAAGTGCTTGGCGTCGACTTTCGACCGGCGATGCCGCGCGAGACCGTGGACCGGGGGCCGTGGTGGACACTGTATGGCGACGCCGAACTCGATCATCTCGCCGCCCAGGTCGACGTGTCCAACCAGACGCTCAAGCAGAGCGAGGCCGCCTATCGGCAGGCCGTGGCGTTGATCCGCCAGAGTCAATCGCCGCTCTATCCCACGGTCGGCTTCTCGGGGTCCATGCAGCAGACCAGCTCCAGCTCCGGCACGCGCAGCGCGAGCGGCACTGTCGGCAACTCGGTCGGCCAGTATGCCGTTGGCGGCAGCCTGACTTGGGAGGTCGACGTCTGGGGTCGTATCCGCCGTACCATCGAGAGCGATTCGGCGGCGGCGCAGGCGAGCGCCGCCGATCTGGCGGCAGCTCGCCTGTCCATCCAGTCCAATCTCGTGGCCAACTACTTCTCGCTGCGGATTTCGGACGAACGCCGCGCGCTCTACCAGCGGTCGATCGCGGCCTACGCGCGCTCGCTGGAGATCGTGCGCAATCAGATGAATGCCGGGATCGCCTCCCGGCTCGACCTGGCGCAGGCGCAGACCATCCTGGAGCAGACGCGCGCCCTCTACGTCGCCGAGGGCGCCAATCGCGCCCAGTTCGAGCATGCCGTCGCCGCCCTGATCGGCCGCGCGCCGGCCGAACTCAGCATCGCCCAAGGCACGCCGCCTGGCGACGTTCCGACTCTCGACGCCGGCGTGCCATCGGCGCTGCTCGAACGGCGGCCGGACGTGGCCTCGGCGGAACGGCAGATGGCGTCGGCCAACGCGCAGATCGGCGTGGCCCAGGCAGCCTACTTCCCCGACTTCACCTTCACGGCCAGCATCAACTTCCTGAGCACGGTGATCGGCAATCTGTTACAGATCGGCTCGGCCGTATGGTCGCTCGGTCCACAGCTGGCCGGCACCCTGATCGACGGCGGCGCCCGCGGCGCCCAGGTCGAAGGCGCGCGAGCCAACTACGACCGCACGGTGGCGCAATATCGGCAGACCGTTATCGCTGCCTTCCAGCAGGTCGAGGACGCGCTCGCCCAGCAGCGCTATCTGGCCGAACAGGAGGCGATCCAGCGTCGCGCAGTCGCGGCGGCGCGCGATGCCGAGCGGCTGTCGATCAATCAGTATCAGGCGGGCACGGTCGCCTACACGACGGTGATCCAGGCGCAAACGACGGCGCTCGGTGCCGAGCAGACCCTGATCAACATTCGCCTCGCCCGCTTCACCGCCAGCGCCAATCTCGTGTCGGCGCTGGGCGGCGGCTGGCGCGAGCAGGACTTGCCGCCACCGGTGCCGGTCGCCGGTTCGGAAACGAGCCGGCGGGTCAAGAAGGCGAGCTGGTGGCCGTTCTGACTACAATCGGTCCTTGTGCTCAACCATTTTCCAGAAGGTGTTCTTGGCCACGATCTTGTCGCCGCGGAAGGTATAGATGTCGCAGCCCTCGTAGTTGAGGTCCTCGCCGTCGGCGCCCTTGCCTTTCACCGTCCAGACCGAGATCGCCCGATCGCCGGCGAAGATGTACTCCTTGTGGTCCCAGCGCATGTCGGGGATCACCTCGAAGCGGTCGGCCAGCGCCTTGCGGATGGCGGCCTTGCCGGCCAGCGTGCGGCCGACGGGCTCGGGCCCGCGCGCCAGCCAGAAAGTGGCATCGTCGGTGAAATGGCTGACGATCCGCTCGACATCGCGACTGTTGAAGGCTGCGGAAATATCCTTCATCAACTTGGCGTCGACAGGCATGGCGCTCCTCCTTCGTTTGCGGCCGATCATGGCATAATCCGGGGGCGATGGCCGAGCCGACGATTCGCAAGATCATTCATCTCGACATGGACGCCTTCTACGCGTCCGTGGAGCAGCGCGACGCCCCCTCGCTGCGCGGCAGGCCGGTCGCGGTGGGCGGTGCGCGCGAGCGCGGCGTGGTCATGGCGGCGAGTTACGAGGCGCGGCAATTCGGCGTTCGCTCGGCGATGGCTTCGGCGACCGCGCGCCGTCTCTGTCCCGAGCTGTCGTTCGTCAAACCTCGCTTCGACGTCTACAAGCAGGTGTCGCAGCAGATTCGCGCGATCTTCCTGGAGTACACGCCGCTGGTGGAGCCGCTGTCGCTCGACGAAGCCTATCTCGACGTCACGACCAATCTCAGGAACATCCCGCTCGCGTCCGAGATCGCCCGCGAGATCCGGGCCCGCATCCTCGCCGAGACGGGGCTGACCGCGTCGGCCGGCATCTCCTACAACAAGTTCCTGGCCAAGCTCGCTTCGGACCACCGCAAGCCCAACGGCCAGTATGTCATTCCGCCCGAGCGCGGACCGGCCTTCGTCGAAGGACTGCCGGTCGGGCGGTTCCATGGCGTGGGGCCGGCGACCGAAGCCAGGATGAAGCGGTTGGGCATCCACACCGGCGCCGATCTCAAGGCCCAGTCGCTCGAATTCCTGACGCAGTATTTCGGCAAGTCGGGTCCCTGGTATCACGCCATCGCACGCGGCGAGGATCATCGTCGCGTCGTCCCCGACCGGCCGCGCAAGTCGATCGGCTCGGAGACCACTTTCCTCCGGGACCTCGGCACGCCGGCCGAGCTCGAGGAGGGGGTTTGCTCGGTACTCGACGACGTCTGGGGTTACTGTGAGCGCACCGGAATTTCCGGCCGCACCGTGACGGTGAAGATCAAGTACGCCGACTTCCAGATCGTGACCCGCAGCCGGACCCTGCCGTCGCTTCTGTCGAGCCGCGAGGAGCTGGAACGGACCAGCGTCGAACTCGTGCGCTCGATCCTGCCGCTCGAGAAGCGCGTGCGCCTGCTCGGCGTGTCGCTGCACAATCTTGACCGGCCGCAGGAGGCGGCACCCTCGCCGCAACTCACCCTCGGCCTGTCCTGACGGGTGTTGGTGCCCGCCTCGGGAGCTTCAACCGTCGACGTCCGCGATCAGGCGCCTGATCTGCGCGGCGTCGGGATAGCCGCCGAAACCTGCCTGGACGTTGTCTTTCATGTGCTGCGGCCGGCTGGTACCGGGAATGACGCAGGTGACGGCGGGATGCGCCAGCACGAACTTGAGCAGGAGTTGCGCCCAACTCGTGCAGCCGATCTCGCCGGCCCAGTCCGGCAACGGCCGCGGCAGGAGGCGGCGCAGGAGCCCGCCGCCGCCGAACGGCTGGTTGACGATCACGGCAATGCCGCGCTCGGCAGCGAGCGGCAGGAGCCGACGCTCGACGGCACGATCGTCGACGGCGTAGTTGAGCTGCACGAAGTCCCATTTCTCCGTTCGCATCACGGCTTCCAGCTCGGCATGCGCCGAATCGGTGTAGTGCGTGATGCCAAGGAACCGGATGCGCTTCTCGGCCTTCCAGGCGCGCAAGGTCGGCAAATGGGCGCGCCAGTCGACGAGATTGTGGATCTGCATGAGGTCGATACGCTCGGCACGCAGCAGGCGCATCGACTGCCGCATCTGGGTGATGCCGTTGTCGCGCCCGCTGGTCCAGACCTTGGTGGCGATGAAGGCCTTGTCGCGCATGCCCGCGGCGGCGAGCAGCTCGCCGACAACGCCTTCCGATGCACCGTACATCGGCGAACTGTCGATCACGGAGCCGCCTGCCTCGAACAACGCCCTGAGGACTTCGGCAAGCGGTGCACGGGCGGCCGGATCGGCACCGACATCGAAGGTCCGCCAGGTGCCGCAGCCAACGATCGGAAGGGCCTCACCCGTGGAGGGGATGGTGCGCTTGTGCATGAGTTCTCCAGACTGCGCCCGTGCTGCCCCGGCGAGAAGTCCGGCCACGCCGAGTTGAATGAAATGCGCGCGCGACAGCAACATTGTCACAGGCCGATCTGGAAGCCCGTGCCGGTCGCGGTGACGATCGCCGGACGCCCATTGACGGTCACACGCGGCGGATCCGTGAGTCCTGTCACGGTCATGGTCTTGGCGAGGTTGCCCTGCCCCGGTTTGGGAGCATGGTCGATCTCGACCTCGCGCGCCCACGGGCGATATTCCAGCCGCAGCAGTCCGATCTTGCCGTCAGCCCGCACTGAGACGCCGTCGCGTGTCGCGAGCGCCCAGGTCTGCGGATCCGGGATGGGGTTGTAGGCGACGACGCCGCCGCTCAGCGGATCGGCCAGCAAATAGGCTTTGCGGCCAGCTTCGCTCGTCAGGACGGCGCCGTTCTTCTCGAGACGGCCGGCCACGCCCTGCTGCGACCAACTCGTGTCGCGTTCCAGGCCCGGCGGGAGATAGGGCCATTGGCCGTTCAGCCGCCGCCATGGGATGGCCTTGTCGAGGCTGCCCGGATTGATCGGGAAGTGCAGTTCGGACGATTGGCCGAAGTCGGTGCCGAAGGCTGCTTCCATGAGGTCGCTGCCGCTGCGGTAGGCGATCTCGACACGCCGCTCACCTTCGTGCCAGGTCGCCTTGAGTTCCGCTGCATCGATGTGGCGCGCGAAATTCTCGAAGCTGCCGTACTGGGCCTCGTCGCCCATTTCGATGACGAAGCCGTTGTAGGTGCGCGTCAGGATGGCCCGGAAGTCGAGATCGCGGATGGGCACCGGCTTGCTGCGCTTCATGTTGTAGAGCGAGACGATGAGGGCTGGTGCGACATGCTTGTCGGTGGGTGTCGCCGGTCCGCCACCGCCCGGCCCGATCTCCATCGCGACCTCTCGCCCGAGATCGTTGGCCGGCAAGGGCATGAGCGCGAGATAGGTGACGCCGTCGCGGATCAGGATGTACCTGGGATTGGACGAGTCGATCCGCCAATCGGGAGTCGGCATGAAATTCCACAAGCCTATGACTGTAGCCAGCCTCGAGACGGCCCGATCCATGCCGACGCCTTCCAGGAAGCGGTCGCGATTGGTGTGCGGCTTGGCAAAGACGATGGCGCGATTCCGGCTCTGATAGGTGAGAGTGAGTCCGGCCTGCGGGATCGTGCCGTCGATGGTCGTGGCGAGATTGGGTTCGTTGGCGACGTAGCGCGCCGTCAGGGTGCCGATGTCCTCGAGTCGGTTCGAGCGGCGCGGCTCGCGAACCCACTGGGCCATGACATCGATGGTGCTGGCCTTGATGTCGGTACTGGCGAGGCCGTGCCACTGACCGATGTAGACGCGTCGCCACAGCGGCTGCTTGAAGTTGTTGCGGATGGTCTCGGCCGCGGTCTCCTCGAAGGGTACCGGCTTGTCGTCGACCAGGCCGGAGACCCAGGACGGTGCCCAGGGCGCTTTGACGGCCTGGATGGCGACGCGGCCGGGCGGGAAGTCGTAGCCCCAGATCGGCATGCCGTGCACCGTCGCCGGGGGCGGCTGATCTGTGTAGTTGACCGTGCCTTCCTTCGATACCGTGTGGAGTACCGCATAGACGCCGTCCTGCTCGACCAGCAGGCCCGAGATGCGTGAGCGTCCGGAGGAGGAGATGAAGCGCCGCAGCCTGGGGTGAAAGGCCGTGATCAGCATTTCCATCGTGCGGTCGGTCAGGATGCGGCCTTTCAGGCGGTCGATCGCCGTCGGGGCGTAGTCGGCGAACATCTTCTGCGCACTGAGCGTGATCGACAGGTAGTAGTGGTCGAGAAGTTCCTGCGAGCTGCCGTCGAGGAATGCCCAGAAGCGCAGCAGCAGGGCCTCGAGTCCGTGGCGTCCATCGGCCATGGCGTTGTCCGAGCCGACGAGCGTGCCGCCGAGCAACGCGCCCATCGCGGCGGTGTGATTGAAGTTCTGGGTGCTGACGGCGAAGTTGTAGCCGGCGCGGAAGAAGGAGGCGCGGCCGCGCCAGTCCCGCGTGCGCTTCCAATAGTCCATGGCTTCCGGGCTCTGCGGATGGAAGAAAGACGAAGTCGGAACGTCGGATTGCAGCCAGGCGCGCCAGTAGTTCTTGAGATGCTCCTGCAGCGGCGTCGGCAGGAGCCGGTCGAAGACCAGGGAGATCAGCAGGTAGTCGGCGATCGACCAGCCCTGCCAGTAGCGCGGCGGCATGGAAAGCATCTCGCGCACGAAATGGAGATAGTCCCGGTAACCCTTTTCGTCCTGAAGATTGGCCCATCGGCTGACGTCGTCTCCGCCCAGCCGGCGCAATTCCTCGATCCGGGCCAGCTCCCATGCCTGACGCGGACCTGAGACGCGCATGGCAGCATTGGAGCGTTCGGCGACCTCGGCCGCCGTCAGCATCACTGCGGTCGGCGCCGAGCCGTCGGCCGTCCGCAGGTGCCACTCGCGCTCGACATCGGGTGGCAGCGAGACCGATACGATTCCACCGCTGACCGGGCGGCAGGTCAGGAGCAGGCGCGGTCGGGCGAAGCGCAGCCCATGGCCGCCGACGGGCATCGCCCACTCATAGGCGTTGCCGGGCTCGCGATAGCGCGTGTCGTAGGTTTCGAGCTTGCGCAGCAGGAAGCCGCAATGTTCCAGCCACCGCAGGCGTTCGCCGGCGTCGCGCTCAACGAAGGGTGTCGAGAGGATCTTGGTGATGTCGAAGCGCGCCTCACGCGCCGCCAGAGACAGTTCCTGGGGGGTGTCGACTTCAGGAAAGCGGTCCTTGGTGAGATCGGCCGCCCCGAAGCGCGCCCAATAGCGCCGCCCGTCGACACTGGCATTGAAGGTCGGGCCGTTCGCCTTGTCGGCCACCCATGGCTGGCGCAGCGGCCAGGCTTGCACGTGCCAGGTTGGAGGCGATTCAGTCCAGACCTTGCGGCCCAGTCCGTCGCGGCACAAATAGCCCTCCGGCACTATCTCGTAGCTGTGATAGGCAAGTGACAGCTCGGCCTTCATCAGCACGCGTCCGCGCCGCAGCACATGGGCGATGTCCTCGGCGGCGGTCGGAAACCGCACCAGTACGGAACGGTGAACCGCATCGACCGTCATGCCGCCGGGGAAAGTCGTGTCCCAATGGCGTCCGTCGATGGTGGCGGTTTCGCTGCGTGTTACCTCGAACAGCTCGGGCCGGCCTTGGGCGCGGGCAAACGCCGGCGCCATGGCCAGCCCCGTGGTCCCGAGCAGCAAACGGCGGCGGTCGATCGAAAAGGACATCGTTGAAGAGCATGCTACGCTGCGATCGAGGAGGAAAGATGATGATCAAGCGCAAACAGCGCATTCCCATGCGCGATCTCGCCAGTCTGTCGGCGGAAGATCGGGAGACCATCGAGAAGAACGCGATGAACGGCCAAGTCTTCAATATATTCAAGGTTCTCGCCCATCATCCCAAGCTGGTGAAGCGCTGGACGCCGTTCGCCGGCCATATCCTGTCGAAGCAGACATTGCCGTTTCGGGATCGCGAATTGTTGATCCTGCGCATCGGCTGGCTGAACCAGGCCGAGTACGAATTCGCCCAGCACGAGTTGATCGCCAGGCGTGGCGGGCTTTCAGACGTGGATATCGAACGGGTCAAGCAGGGATCCAAGGCCCAGGGGTGGAACGAGCACGAGGCAGCGCTGATGCAGCTCGCCGACGATCTGCATGAGAACTCGGTGGCGTCGGACGCGACATGGGCGGTGCTGTCGAAGTCCTACTCGACCGAGCAACTCATGGACGCCGTGTTCACGGTCGGCCAGTACAATCTGGTGTCGTGGGCGCTCAACAGCTTTGGCGTGCCGCTCGACGACTTCCTGCCCGATTCCAGACGTAAGGCGTGATACGGATCATTTCCGCTTTCTGCCGGGCCGGTCGCGTCACGCCTTTCCGCTGACGCCCGCTTCGGCGAAGGTCGCCATGCCGTTGTGGCAAGCGGCGGCGGCCTTGAGCAAGGGAACGGCAAGGGCCGCCGCCGAGGCCTCGCCGAGCCGCATGTCCATATCGAGCAGGGGACGTTGGCCAATTGCGTCGAGGAGCCGCCGGTGTCCGGGCTCCGCCGAGCGATGGGCGACCACGCAGTGGTCGAGTGCACGGCTGTCGCAGGCATGGAGCGCGGCCGCGGCGGCGGTGCAGGCGTAGCCATCGAGCAGCACCGGAATACGGCCCATACGGGCCGCCAGTACGGCGCCGGCGATTGCGGCGAACTCCTCGCCGCCCAGTGCAGCGAGCAAGGCGAGGGGGTCTCGCTCTGCAACCGCGGCGGCGTGATGCCTCAGGGCTTCGTCGATGACGGCGACCTTCCGGGCGAGGGCGGCGCCGCCTACGCCGGTGCCCGGGCCGGCCCAGTCGGCGCCCGTGCCGCCGAACAGCGCCGCGCAGAGTGCGGCGGCGGAAGTGGTGTTGGCGATTCCCATTTCCCCCAGGCACAGCACATCGATACCAGGCTCCGCCGCCATCATGCCGTAAGTCATGGCGTTAGCGGCGCGAGCTTCGCTCATCGCTGGCGCACGGGTGAAATCCTCGGTCGGGTGGTCGAGATCGAGTTCGTAAATGCGCAGATCGGCGTCGATGACGGCCGACAGCTGGTTGATGGCCGCGCCACCGGACAGGAAGTTCTTGACCATTTGCTGCGTGACTTCCGGCGGATAGGCCGAAACACCCTGGCGGGCCACGCCGTGTGTCCCGGCAAAAACCGCCACGCGCGGCCGTTCGATCCGGGGCTGGGCGCGTCCCTGCCAAGCGGCGAGCCATTCGGCGATCTCCTCCAGGCGGCCGAGGGAGCCTGGCGGCTTGGTCAGCTCCGCCTGGCGGCGCACCACCTCGGCCCGCGCCGCGAGGTCGGGTCCCGGCAGTTCGCTCAGGATGCGGCGCATTTCCGCAAATGTCGCTGTTGGGGCATTCATGGCGGGCGCGGACCATCCTATATTTGCCCCACCATGACCAGCCCCAACGACCTTTCCGGTGGCCGCCCCGCTTCGTTCGACGAATGGTTGCAGGCCTTCAAGGAACAGGTGGTGTTCTTCACCGGCCTGAAGCTGGATGTCGGCACGCCACGCTGGCCGCTGGCCGATGTCCTGCCCGTGCTGCCGTTCATCGGCGTCCTGGTGGGAATCGCCGCAGGCGTGGTCTTCGCCGTCGTCCAAGGCATCGGCGGATCGGATTGGCTGGCTGCCATATTGGCCGTCGGCACCGCCATCGCGGTCACGCGCGCCCTGCACGAGGACGGCCTCGCTGACACGGCCGATGGCCTGGGTCCGCACGGGATCGACTCGCCGCGCCGTCTCGAGATCATGCGCGACAGTCGCAGCGGCGCCTTCGGCGTGCTCGCGCTCGTTCTGTCCGTCCTCGTCAAGGTCGCTTGCCTCGCCGAGTTCGGCGGCGCGACCGGCCTGGTCGTGCTGATTGCCGCGCACGCGCTGTCGCGGGCGCTGATCGCCTATCCCTTGCTTGCGTTTTCGCCTGTCCATCCCGACGGCCTGGGCGCGCAGGTGGGCAAACCGACCGACAACGACGTCTGGCTGACCGTCGGTATCGGCGCCGTGCTGGCCTTCCTGCTGCTGCTGGGCAAGGGCTTCTTCGTCGCCATCCTGGCGCCGCTGGCCGCGATCGGCACCGCCTGGTGGACCGCGCGCTGGATCGCCGGCCGCATCGGCGGCTATACCGGCGACACGCTGGGCGCCGTCCAGCAGAAATCGGAGATTGCCTTCCTCGTGGTCGCGGCGATCCTCATCGGCTAAGAACGCCGCCATGGCAACTGGAGCGAAGATCACGGGCGCGGTCACCCGCTGGTGGTGGGTGAGACATGCGCCGGTTCCCAATCCCGAGGCGCGCTGTTACGGGCAGACCGACAAGGATTGCGACGTCAGCAACGAGGGGCTGTTTCGGCATCAGGCGGCGCTGCTTCCAAGAGGGGCAGTCTGGTACTCGTCGAACCTGCTGCGTGCGCGCAAGACCGCCGAGCATCTCGCCAAGGCCGGCGCCGACATGGCGGAACTCAGGATCGACCCGGATCTTGCCGAACAGCACTTCGGAACCTGGCAGGGCCTGACCTATTCCGAAATCGCCCGGGATCATGGCAGCAACCACCTGTTCTGGCTCGGTCCACCGGAGTTCCGCCCGCCGGGCGGCGAGAGCTTCGTCGATCTGAGGCTGCGTACCGTGCGCAGCATCGAACGGCTGACGGCCGAGCATCGCGGCGGCGACATCGTGGTGACGGCACATGGTGGCACGATCCGTGCCGCCCTTGCGCACGCCTTCGACATGCATCCGGAGGCGGCCGTGCGCTTCGAGATCGACAATGTCTCGTTGACCCTGATCGAGCACTTCGAGCAGGCTGATCCCGCGCATGCTTGGCGGGTTGCCTTCACCAACTACATGCCACGCGAGCTCGTGCGCGTCTCTGCCGCCGCGCCGGCATGAAGACCGCGAGCGAGCTTGCTGCCGAACAGGCCGCGTTCTGGGACGGGCCCGGCGGAAGCATGTGGCTCGCCGCCTATGAGCGGCGCATCGAGCGGCAGATCGCGGAGTTCGGTCGGCAACTCATGGTCGCTGCGGCACCACAGGCTGGCGAGTCGGTGCTCGATGTGGGATGCGGCACGGGTCAGACGACCCTGGCGCTCGCCCGCGCCGTCGGCCCGACAGGCAGCGCCCTAGGAATCGACATCTCCCGGACGCTGATCGGGGTGGCGCGCACACAGGTTCTCGCCAACCTGCGCTACGAGGTTCTCGACGCCGCGACCCACGCCTTTGCGCCGGCGGCGATCGACCTTCTGTTCTCGCGCTTCGGCGTCATGTTCTTCGGCGATCCAGTGGCGGCCTTCGCGAACCTCCGGCGTGCTCTCAAGTCCGCCGGCCGGGTCACGTTTCTGTGCTGGCGGTCGGCCGCCGAGAACCCCTGGCAACGACTGCCGATCCAGGCAGCGGCGCCTCACTTGCCGCCGATGCCCCGGCCAGGCCCGGGCGAGCCCGGGCCCTTTGCCTTTGGAGACCGCGACCACGTTCAGGGCATCCTCGCGAAGGCCGGTTTTGCCGACGTCTCGTTCCAGCCGGTCGACGGCACCCTGGTGCTAGGGCACGACGTTGCGGATGTGACCGAAGGACTGCGACGGTTCGGCCCCCTCGCACGCGTTCTCACCGAGGTGCCAGCGACGGATGCGGACAAGGCCTTGGCGGCGGTCGCCCTGGCGCTTCAACCCCATGTCGGTCCGCAAGGAGTGGCGCTGCCTGGCGCCGCCTGGATCGTGCAGGCACGTCCAGCCTGATGGAACACACGCCCGCTTCGAGCTTGCCGCCGGTTACCCTCGTGCTGGGGGGGGCACGATCAGGCAAGAGTACGCATGCCGAGAGGCTGACGGCAGGGACCCTGAGCGGTGCACCACCTCGGCCGGCGACCTATATCGCCACCGCGGAAGCCGGTGACGTCGAGATGGCGACACGGATCATGGCCCATCGCGCGCGACGGGGCGCCAACTGGACCACGATCGAGGCGCCACGCGAGCTCGACGAGGCGGTGCGGAGAGCTACGGAAGGCGGCCGGCCGGTACTGGTCGATTGCCTCACGCTCTGGTTGTCGAATCTCGTGCTCGCCGGCGAAGACATCGACCGGGCGACCGACGAACTCTTGGCCGTCCTCGACGAGTGTCGCTCCCCCGTGGTTTTCGTGAGCAATGAAGTCGGGCTGGGAATCGTGCCCGACACGCCGCTCGGCCGGACCTTCCGGGATGCCCAGGGGCGGCTCAACATGCGCGTAGCCGAACGGGCCGATCGGGTCGTGCTGATGACGGCCGGCCTGCCGCTGACACTGAAAGATCGCCCGGCGCCGCGCGGCTGACGCCGCAATTTGGCCCTGAAACATGGTATTATCGTAAAGTGGCAGTCAACGAAGAGCGCCCCCCTCGCGCCGGCTGCCGACCAAGGAGCAGTAGAATGAAGCTCGATCGCCGAACCGTTCTGGGCGGAGCTGCGTCCGCCTTCGCCACCTCTCTTGTCTTGTCGCCGCCTGTTCTCGCCGACGCCAGGCGTCAGTCGCTGATCGACCAGTCGCTGAACTCAGTGCGCAAGCTTCTGAGCGGCAAGGATTTTCCCGACGCCGTGAAGCTGATGTCCAAGGCACGCGCCGTGCTGATCGTGCCCGAACTCGTGCAGGGCGGCTTCATCGTCGGCGCTGCCGGTGGCAGGGGAGTGATGCTCACGAAGCGCAGTCCCGCGGACTGGAGCTACCCGGCGTTCTACGGCATGGGCTCGGGCAGCGTCGGCCTGCAGGTCGGCGGCAAGGTGAGCGAAATCGTCTTCATCATCCTGACCGACAAGGGCCTGCACGCCGTCCTCGACCACAAGTTCAAGTTTGGCGCGGAGGCTGGCGTGACATTGGTTGCGGTCGGCGTCGGCTTCGAAGGCGCATCGACCGCCGCGGGCGGCGCCGACATCGTGGCCTTTGCCAATTCCAACGGGCTGTTCGCCGGGGTGTCGCTGGAAGGCTCTTACCTCGACGCAGACAACGACTGGAACGCGCTTTACTACGGCGCCGGCGCGACGGGTCGCGGCGTCGTGGTCGACCACCGCTTCACCAATCCGGGCGCCGAACCGCTCCGCCAGTTCCTCGCCCAGTGGTGACGCGCTAAGCCGTCACCTTCAGCGACGGCGCGATCGACAGCTTCGCCTGGGTCTTGGCCTTGACCTCGTCGACGCTCACGCCGTCGGCGAGCTCGATCAGCGTCACGCCGCCATTGCCCTTCTTGTCGATGGTGAAGACACCGAGCTCGCTCACCACCATGTCGACCACGCGCTTGCCGGTGAGCGGCAGCGTGCATTTCTTCAGGAGCTTGGACTGGCCGTCTTTGGAGACGTGCTCCATGGTGACGATGACGCGCTTCACGCCGGCCACGAGATCCATCGCGCCGCCCATGCCCTTCACCATCTTGCCGGGGATCATCCAGTTGGCGAGATCGCCATTCTCCGCCACTTCCATCGCGCCCAGGATCGACAGGTCGATATGGCCGCCGCGGATCATGCCGAAAGAATCGGCCGAGCTGAAATAGGCCGTGCCCTTGACCTCGGTCACCGTCTGCTTTCCGGCATTGATGATGTCGGCGTCGACCTCGTTGTCGAGCGGGAAGGGGCCGACGCCCAGCATGCCGTTCTCGCTCTGCAACGTGATGTCGACATCCTCCGGCACGTAGTTCGACACCAGGGTCGGGATGCCGATGCCGAGGTTGACGTAGAAGCCGTCCTTCAGTTCCTTGGCGGCGCGCGCCGCCATCTGCTCGCGGGTCCAGGCCATGATCGTCTCCTCTAGCGCAAGGCCTCTTGCTGAGGAGGCCGCAGAGCGGCCGTCTCGAAGCATGGGCAACAAACAGCCATCGCCTGCCCACCCTTCGAGACGCGCTCCTGCGGGGCGCTTCTCAGGGTGAGGGCCTTTGGGTCAAGGGCCATTACGACTTCCTCACGGTGCGCTGCTCGATCTTCTTGTCGTACGGCGCGCCGCAGAAGATGCGTTTGACGAAAACCGCCGGCGTGTGGATGTGGTCGGGATCGAGCTGGCCGACCGGCACCAGCTCCTCGACCTCGGCGATGCACAGGCGCGCGGCCGTCGCCATCATGGGGTTGAAGTTCCGCGCGGCCTTCCGATAGACGAGGTTGCCGGAAGCGTCGCCCTTCCAGGCCTTGATCAGCGCGATGTCGCCGAACAGGCCGCGCTCCATCACGTATTCCTCGCCGTCGAACACCTTGGTCTCCTTGCCCTCGGCGACCAGCGTACCGACGCCGGTCTTGGTGTAGAAGGCGGGAATGCCTGCACCGCCGGCACGGCAGCGCTCTGCGAGCGTACCCTGCGGATTGAACTCGAGCTCGAGCTTGCCCTCGAGGTAGAGCTTGGCGAACGTCTTGTTCTCGCCGACGTAGGAGCTGATCATCTTCTTGATCTGTCCGGTCTCCAGAAGAAGGCCGAGACCCGCACCGTCGATGCCGGCGTTGTTGCTGACGCAGGTCAGGTTCTTGACCCCGGACGCGCGCACCGCCTCGATCAGCCGTTCCGGAATGCCGACCAGGCCGAAGCCGCCGCACATCAGCATCTGGCCGTCGCGCAGCACGCCGTCGAGCGCCGACCTGGCATCCTTGTAGACTTTGTTCGCCATCCACCCGTTCCTGCAAAAGCCGTACCGCCCGAATATCAACGGGCGGCGTTTCAGTCCAGCAACAGCGGCAGATGCCGCGACAGCATGCCATCCGTGTCGCGCAGCTCGTGCACGATGGTGAAGTGGTCGGCGCCGGGCACTGGGATCAGCGCGCCCGGGAGGTGTCCGGCCGAGCGCCGGGCGTGCAGGTCGCGGCTGTCGCCGACCAGCGGCGGCAGCTCGGCCGTTCCGTAGGCGATGGCGAGCGGCTTCTTCACCATCGGCAGGCGCAGCGGTGATAGCTTCACGATCTCGTCGTCCGTCAGCTTCAGCTTCTCGTTGAGATAGGTGTCGCGGATCGGGCCGAGCTCGAACACGCCGGAGATGGCGAGGCCGGCGCTGACGCGGGAATGGCCGAGGCAGGCCGCCGTCAGGTGCCCGCCAGCCGACCAGCCCGACAGTACGACCTTGCCGGCGATGCCGTGCGATGGTCCATTGGTCGCCAGCCAGTCGAGAGCCGCATTGATCTCCGCGACGATCTCGGTGAGCGAGGCATCCGGCGCCAGCGTATAGCCCGGCAGCGCCGCCGCCCAGCCCCGAGCCGCGGGGCCGGCGATCAGGTTGGCGAACTGCTCGCGGCTGTTGCGCTGCCAGTAGCCGCCATGGATGAACACGATACAGGGCGCGTTCGGATCGGCGGCCGGGAACAGGTCCCATGCGTTGCGCTCGCGCGGCCCGTAGCGGAGGTCGAGATGCGCGGGGTGCTTCTCGCGGTAGGCTTTGGAGGCGGCCTCGCGCGCCGCATTCAGTTCGCCGCTGTTCCTGACAGCGTTGGAGTTGTTGTAGGCCGCGTCGCGCTCGGCGCGGCTCATCGTGCCCCAGTTCACTTGGTCTTCTCCAGGATGACGACTGCCATGCCAGCCAGCACGAGAGCAGTGCCGATGGCAAGGGCGGTTGTGACCGGCTCGCCGAGCAGCACGGCCGAGGCGGCGATGCCGACCAGCGGCGTCGCCAACATGCCGAGCGAGCCCGTGATCGGCGGCAGGGCGCGCGCGACCGACACGGCCGCCCAGGTTCCGATCGGCCCCGCGAAGGAGCCGATATAGAGGAGCGCGATCCAGAGATTGGCATTCCCGGCATCGAGATGTCCGTTCGGTTCGACGACGAAGGCAAGGCCCCACAGCAGCGCGCTCGCCACCGACATCTGCCAGGGCAGCGTGTCGAGCGGGGTGGACCGCCATCGATGGCGTCGGGCATGCAGGATGGCGATCGCCCACGAGAAGCCGGCCAGCAGGAGCCAGACGTGGCCTTCGATCACGGCACGATCGGTCCAGTCGAAGCGGGCGGGATCGATCAGGGCGACGATCCCCGCCGTGCCGAGCGCGACTCCGAGAACACCGCGCCAGCCGACCCGCTCGCCGACCACCAGCGACAACGGCACCATCCACAGCATGGCGGTGTAGCTCAGCACGCCCGAACGTCCGGCCGGCACGTGCTGCAGGCCCATGTTAGCCAGCGCGAAGTAGAGCGTGAGCTGGAACGTGCCGACCGACAGCACGATCGGCCAGTCATCGCGTTGCGGCCAGCGCAGGCGCCGGAGGGCGGCGAGCAGGGCGAAGGCGGTCAGCGCCGACAGGCTCGCGCGACCAGCCGCCAGCCAGACCGGCGTGCTGGCGGTGAGGCCGAGCTTGAGGACCGGGAAGGCGAGCCCGAACAGGACGACTGCGGCCGCAAGCTGCAGCCACGCGATGCGGGGCGTTCCCGTCATGGCCGAGCGGGCGGTCCGTCAGGCCCGTTTCTCGAGCGCCCGCGACAGGGGTTGCGGCAGGCGCGTCAGCATTTCCTTCGGGACGATCTGCCAGAACCGCCGGAGCTCCCGGTCCCAGTCGTTGAGCAGGCGCGCGCCGAGCGGCGACTTGGTCTCGCGCACATGCTCCTCGACCAGCGCCTTGAGGGTCTCCTCCCAATGAGGATGGTCGATGCGCTGCCAGACCACCGTCTCGGGATTGACGTTGCGCGTGAAGGTGTCATCGGCGTCGTGGACGAACGCCATGCCGCCCGTCATGCCTGCGGCGAAGTTCATCCCGGTCGGCCCCAGGACGACCGCCGTGCCGCCGGTCATGTACTCGCAGCCGTTGGAGCCCACGCCCTCGACCACGGTATCGGCACCCGAGTTGCGCACGGCGAAGCGCTCGCCGGCGCGGCCCGAGGCGAACAGCTTGCCGGCCGTCGCGCCGTACAGGACGGTGTTGCCGATGATGGCATTGTGTTCGGGCACCAGCGGGCTGGAAACCGTCGGTTTCACCACGATGGTGCCGCCCGACAGACCCTTGCCGACATAGTCGTTGGCGTCGCCGAAGACTTCGAGCTTCATACCCTGCACGGCGAAAGCGCCGAGCGACTGGCCGGCCGTGCCGCGAAGGCGGATGGTCACGGTGTCGGGCTGCAGGCCCGCCATGCCGTACTTGCGCGTGATCATCGCGGCGAAGCGCGTGCCGACCGCACGGTGCGTGTTGCGTACGCTGTATTGCAGCTGCATCTTCTCGCGGTGCGTGAAGAGCGGCTGGGCGTCGCGGATCATCTGCGCGTCGAGGGTGTCGGGGACCTCGTTGCGGCCCTCCAGCGTGCACAACACCGCGCCGCTGCCGCCATCGGCCCGCGTCAGGAGCGGACTGAGATCGAGATCGTCGAGATAGCGCGCGCCGCGGCTCACCTGCTTCAGCAGGTCCGAGCGTCCGACGACCTGGCTGAGCGAGCGGTAGCCGAGCTGAGCCAGGATCTCGCGCACCTCCTCAGCGACGAAGCTGAAGAGGTTGACCACCTTTTCCGGCGAGCCCTCGAACTTGGCGCGCAGCTTGAGATCCTGCGTGCAGACGCCGACCGGGCAGGTGTTGGAGTGGCACTGCCGCACCATGATGCAGCCCATGGCGATCAGCGAGGCGGTGCCGATGCCATACTCCTCCGCGCCCAGCATGGCGGCGATCACCACGTCGCGGCCGGTCTTGATGCCGCCGTCGGTGCGCAACAGCACCTTCTCGCGCAGCCGGTTGAGGGTCAGCACCTGATGGGTCTCCGACAGGCCCATCTCCCAGGGGATGCCGGCGTACTTGATGCTGGTCTGCGGGCTGGCGCCGGTGCCGCCCGAATGGCCCGACACCAGGATGACGTCGGCCTTGGCCTTGGCCACGCCGGCCGCGATCGTGCCGATGCCCGAGCGCGCCACCAGCTTCACCGTGACCCGCGCCTCGGGGTTGATCTGCTTGAGGTCGTAGATCAGCTGCGCCAGATCCTCGATCGAGTAGATGTCGTGGTGCGGCGGCGGGCTGATCAGCGTCACGCCGGGTGTGGAATGGCGCAGGCGGGCGATCATCTCTGTCACCTTGATACCCGGCAGCTGGCCGCCCTCGCCGGGCTTGGCGCCCTGTGCGACTTTGATCTCGAGCTCGCGACAATTGTTGAGGTACTCGGCCGTCACGCCGAACCGGCCCGATGCCACCTGCTTGATCGCCGACGAGGCATTGTCGCCGTTCGGCCGCGGCTTGTGACGCGCCGCGTCCTCGCCACCCTCGCCGGAGTCCGACTTGGCGCCGATGCGGTTCATGGCGATCGACAGCGTCTCGTGCGCCTCGGGGCTCAGCGCGCCCAGGGAGATGCCGGGCGCCACCAGCCGCTTGCGCAGCTCGGTGATCGATTCGACCTCGTCAATCGGCACCGGCCTGCGGTCCGCCCTGAAGTCGAGCAGGTCGCGCAGGTTGATCGGTGGCAGATGGCGCACTGCCTCGCTGTACTTGCGGAACTTGGCGTAGGACTCGGAGTTCACCGCGTCCTGCAGCATGTGGATCAGGTTGCCCTCGAAATTGTGCGGGTCGCTGCCCCGGCGCGCCTTGTAGAAGCCGCCGATCGGCAACGCGACGACGTCCTCGTCGAACGCGCGCGCGTGCTGGGCGGCGATCTTCTCCTCGATGCCGCGCAGGCCGATGCCCGAGATGCGCGACGGCATGCCGGGGAAGAACTCCTGCACCAGAGAGCGCGACAGGCCGACCGCCTCGAAGTTGCAGCCGCCGCGGTACGACGACAGCACCGAGATGCCCATCTTGGACATGGTCTTGAGCAGACCCTCGTCCAGCGCCTTCTTGTAGTTGGCGACGCATTGGGAAAGCGACAGCTTGCCGAACAGACCGCGTGCGTGGCGTGCCGCGATCGTCTCCTCGGCCAGATAGGGGTTCACCGTCGTGGCGCCGACGCCGATGATCACGGCGGCATAGTGCACGTCGAGGCATTCGGCCGAGCGCACGTTGAGCGAGGTGAAGGTGCGCAACGACTGGCGCACCAGATAGGCGTGCACGCAGCCCGCCGCCAGGATCATCGGCAGCGCCGCCCTGTCGGGCCCGACATTGGCGTCGGTCAGCACAATATGCAGGCAGCCCGAGCGCACCGCGTCCTCGGCCTCCCGGCAGATGCGTTCGAACGCCTTGCGCATCGCGTCGAGCCCGCCGCGCACGTCGCCGTGGTGTGGGTCGAAGGTGCAGTCGATGCGCGCGGCAGTATCGCCCATGTACCTGCGCATCGCCTCGAACTCGGCGTTGAGAACGATCGGCGACTGTAGCGACAGCATCTCGCTCTGCTCGGGCGATTCGTCAAGGATGTTGCCGAGGTTCCCGAGCCGCGTGCGCAGGGTCATGACGTTGCGCTCGCGCAGCGAATCGATCGGCGGATTCGTCACCTGGCTGAAATTCTGCCGGAAGTAGTGGTGCATGCCGCGATAGGTGTCGGAGAGCACCGCGAGCGGCGCGTCGTCGCCCATCGAGCCGACGGCCTCCTTGCTGTCCTCCACCATGGGATGGAGGATCATCTCGAGATCCTCGATCGACCAGCCGACCGCGAACTGCCGGCTGCGCAATTCGTCGGCGGAGAACCGCCGCCCGTCCGGCGCGTCCTGCTTGATCAGCGTGTCGAGTTCGACCGTGCGGCCGATCCAGCCGCCATAGTCGTGGGTGCCGGCGAGCATGTCCTTTAGCTCGCCGTCCTTGAAGAGGCGGGGCTCGTCCATGTCGACCGCCAGCATCTCGCCCGGACCCAGCCTGCCCTTCTCGAGGATGCGGCTCTCGTCCTGCGGCACCATGCCGGCCTCCGAGCCGGCGATGACGAGATCGTCGGCGGTCACGACATAGCGCATCGGCCGCAGCCCGTTGCGGTCCATGCCGACCAGCGCCCACTTGCCGGCGACGGCGGCGATGGCGGCCGGACCGTCCCACGGCTCCATCACGCCGTTCACGTAGTTGTACATGGCGCGGTGCCGCGGCGGAACGTTGGGGTTCGACGCCCAAGCCTCGGGAATCATCATGGTCTTGACCATCGGCAGGTTGCGATGGCCGCGCACCAGCAGCTCGAACACGTTGTCGAGCGCCGACGAATCCGAGGCGCCGGGCTGAATGATCGGCTTCAGGTCCTCGACGTAGCCGCCGAAGCTCTCGTGCTCGAGGCGCGCCTCGTGGCTCTTCATCCAGTTGACGTTGCCGAGGATGGTGTTGATCTCGCCGTTGTGCGCCAGCACGCGGAACGGCTGCGCCAGCCTCCATTGCGGGAAGGTGTTGGTCGAGTAGCGTTGGTGGAAGATGGCGAAGCGCGACACGAAGCGCTCGTCGAGCAGGTCGGGATAGAAGGCCGACAGGTGCTCGGCGAGGAACATGCCCTTGTAGATGACCGACCGGCAGCTGAGCGAGCAGACATAGAACTCGGCGATATTCTCGGCGATCGCCGCCTTCTCCATGCGCCGGCGAAGGATGTAGAGCTGCTTCTCGAACTCGCGGTTGTCGAGCCCCGGATCGCCGCGCCCGATCAGGATCTGCTCGATCTCGGGCCGCGTGGCGTTGGCCTTCTCGCCGATCACGGAGATGTCGACCGGCACCTGTCGCCAACCCAGGATGACGTGGCCGAAGCGCAGAATTTCCGTCTCGACGATGGTGCGGCAGCGCTCCTGCGCGGCGAGATCGGTGCGCGGCAGGAACACCATGCCGACGGCGACCCGGCTGCCCTGCGGATCCTGGCCGCTCGAATCGCGGATGTATTCGTAGAAGAAATCCTGCGGGATCTCGACATGGATGCCGGCGCCGTCGCCGGTCTTCCCGTCGGCGTCGACAGCGCCGCGATGCCACACCGCCTTCAGCGCGTCTATGCCGGCCGCCACGACGTCGCGCCGCCGCTTGCCGTCGAGCGCCACGACGAGACCGACGCCGCAGGAATCCTTCTCCTCGGCGGGATTGTAGCCGTAGGCGGCGGTGAGTCTGGCAGTGCCCTCGCGGTGGTCGCGGACGAAGGTGGCGGCGTCGAACGGCGTGGTGGACATCGTGTGTTCCTAGGTGTCGGAGGAGAGCTTGCCGGCTTCGGCCCAGTTCTCCTTCTTGACGTCGGTCAGGATGATCTGGACGGCGTCGGGCGAGCAGTCGAGCGCGCGGCAGGTGGCGTCGGTCAGTTCCTTCGCCAGCTTGCGGCGCTGTTCGACGGTGCGGCCCTCGAACATCTGCACGTTGATCGTCGGCATGGACTCTCTCCCTTTCCGTTTCAGGTCTTGCGCGGATCGCTGAGGTGGCGCTTTTCCATCTCTGGCGTGAGCGCTCGCATCACTTCGGTCATGATCTCGTGATTGAACGCCTGGCCCACCGCCATCGCCTGGGTCGAGATCGACGGCGTCTCGCGCACCAGCTTGCGGCCGATCGCGCTATCGTAGAAGGCGTTGAGTTCGCGCAGCTCCTCGAGCGTGAAATGCAGGGTGTAGATGCGCGCGTAGGCGTCCATGATGGACGGCAGCCGCTTGGTGAACTCGGCATCCATCAGCGCCATCATCTCCGCCACCGCCTCGCCGCGGCCGGGATTGGCGTGCTCGAGCGCGGCCCTGTACTGGTCCATGGTGGCGCGCGCGACCTGCTGAGTGAGGGTGCCCATGCCGGCCTTCTCCATCAACGCCCGCGCCTCGACGAGCGAGGCCGGATCGGCGGTGCGTTGGGCCTGGGCGACGCCGGCGAACGCCAGCAGCATGAGACAGGCCGAGAGCAGGAGGCGCATGGCGTCCCTCAATTCCGGTGCTGGATGGTGACGTGGCGTGGCCGGCCGGCAACCCGGGCCAGCCAGGCCCGGACGTTGGGGTAGCCCGCCAAGTCGAAGCCGCCCTCATCGGCGACGTGGGTGTAGGCATAGAGGGCGACATCGGCCAGGCCGAAGCGGCCATCGACGAAGAAGTCCCGGTCCGCGAGGTAGCGGTCCATGACGCCGAGCGCCGCATAGCCGCCCTTCATGCGGTTGGGCAGGTCCATCTCCTGCAGCGGCGTCAGCGTCGGCAGGTAGTGCTTCCAGAAGCGCGCCACCGCGACGTAGGGCTCGTGACTGTACTGCTCGAAGAACATCCATTGCAGCGTCTGGGCGCGCGCAAGCCGGCTCGCCGGCGCGAGCTCCGTGCCCTCGGCCAGATACCAGATGATGGCGTCGGACTCGAACAGGTACGTGCCGTCCTCGAGCTGCAATGTCGGGATGCGGCCGTTGGGGTTCATCTTCAGGAACTCGGGCGTGCGCGTCTCGCCCTTGAGGATGTCGTGCTCGACCAGTCGGTAGGGCAAGCCGAGATGGGCCAGCACGAGGCGGACCTTGTAGCCGTTGCCGGAGTCCATGTAGTCGTGGAGCGTCATCATCGGGAGACTCACTCCGCGGCGACCGGCAGCGCGTGGCGCGCCGCGGTCTCGAGATGGGCGTGGATGCGGTCGGCGGCGTCCCTGCCGTCGCGCACCGCCCAAACCACCAGCGAGGCGCCGCGCACGATGTCGCCGGCGGCGAACACGCCGTCGAGGCTGGTCATCATGCTGCGCCAATCGATCTTGAGCGTGCCCCAGTCGGTGACGCCGAGGTCGGCGGCTTCGAGCCGAGCCGGCAGGTCTTCCGGGTCGAAGCCCAACGCCTTCAGCACGAGGTCGGCCTCGATGTTGGTGGCGCTGTTGGGGATTTCCTGTGGCGTCTGCCGGCCGGTCGCGTCCGCCAGGCCGAGACGGATGCGGGTGGTGCGCACGTGAGTGACGCCATCCTTCCCCAGGAACGCCTGCGGCGCGGCGAGCCAGACGAACTCGACGCCCTCTTCCTCGGCGTGCTTCACCTCGCGCTGCGAACCCGGCATGTTGGCGCGGTCGCGGCGATAGAGGCATTTCACCGATCGGGCCCCCTGACGCACGGCGGTGCGCACGCAATCCATCGCCGTGTCGCCGCCGCCGATCACGACGACGTTCTTGTCCTCGGCGTTGAGCGCACCCGACTCGAACTCGGGAACCTTGTCGCCCAGGCCCGCGCGATTGGACGCGGTGAGATAGTCGAGTGCGGCGACGATGCCGGGTAACCCGACGCCGGGTGCCTGGATATCGCGTGCCCTGTAGACGCCCGTGGCGAGCAGCACCGCGTCGTGACGCTGGCGCAGCTCGGCGAAGGCAACGTCGCGGCCGACCTCGCAGTTCAGGTGGAACGTCACCTTCGATTCGCGCAGCAGCGCCTCGCGCCGCTGGACGATCGCCTTCTCGAGCTTGAAGTTGGGGATGCCGTAGATCAGCAGCCCGCCGACGCGGTCGTAGCGATCGTAGATCGCGACCTGATAGCCCCTGCGGCGCAGCTGCTCGGCGGCGGCCAGGCCCGCGGGACCGGCGCCGACGATGCCCACGCTTTGCGGCCTCTCCCGGCGCGGCCGGATCGGCCGGACCCAGCCCTGCTCCCAGGCGGTGTCCGTGATGAAGCGCTCGACCGAGCCGATCGTCACCGCTTCGAAGCCCTTCTCGATGACGCAGTTGCCTTCGCACAGCCGGTCCTGCGGGCAGATACGGCCGCAGATCTCCGGGAAATTGTTGGTCGCCGAGGAGAGCTCGTAGGCCTCGTCGAGGCGCCCTTCGGCCGTGAGCTTCAGCCAGTCGGGGATGTTGTTGTGCAGCGGGCAGTGGACTTGGCAGAACGGCACCCCGCATTGCGAGCAGCGGGACGCCTGCTCGGCAGCCTTCTCGCGTGCATAGTCGCGATAAATCTCCCGGAAGTCATGACAGCGCTCGGCCGGTGGCCGCTTTGGCGGCAGGGCTTGGGGCGTTCCGACGAACTTCAGCATGCGCTCTGTCACAGTCGCTCCCCGAGCTTTCGTGAAATTTTATTACGCAAGAAATGAGCCGATCGCGCCAAAACTGCGCCGGCGGCGCTGTTTCACCATGTAACGAACGATAAGTCAAATAGAGTGACCTATTTTGGATCAAAATAGGCACCTCCGATTGTCGAGTGCCCTTCTGGACTCAATGCGGGGATAATATAATACCATTAGGAGACTATATTCTCGGAGCGCAAAAAACCTGAAGCCTCATGCCGGTGCAATACTTGATAAATTCAGGCCGGTGCGTGCTGGTTGTAACGGCCGCCGACGCGGAACCGGTCGAGATAGGTCGGCAAGATGACTTCAGCCGCCGTCGGCTCGATGTCGAGATCGGCTAGGGATCGAGCGCCTGGCCGGACCACATTGTCGCTCAGCATCAGTTCGACCTGATCGACCGTGATCGGCGGGGTCAGCCCGACGAGGGCGATTTGTTGGGCGAAGAACGCGCCGAACTTCATCAGGCCGGTCGGCACAGCGACGATCGGCTTCCTGCGATTGATCACGCGCAGCACCAATTCGGCGATCTCCCGGTAGGTATAGACGCGCGGTCCACCGAGTTCGAATACCGACTTGGCGCTATCCCTTCTGGCGAGCACAGCGACGGTCGCCCGAGCGACATCGCCCACGAACACCGGCTGCACCTTGGCCTTCCCGTTGCCTGCCAGCGGCACGAAGGGCGCCGCCCAGGCAATACCGGCGAGACGATTGAACATCGCGTCGTTGGCGCCAAAGACCACGGAGTTGCGCAGGATGGTGACGTCGTCGAAGGCGGATACGACGGCATCCTCCGCGGCGACCTTCGATCGGATGAAGGCGTTGCGCGACGACCGGTTGTCGGCCCCGAGCCCCGAAATCTGTACCAGCCGCTGGACACCCGCGGACCGGGCCGCCTCGGCGACGACGCGCGCGCCCTGCGCGTGGACGGCGTCGTAGGTCTGCCGCCCGCGCTGATAGGGAATGCCCGCGGCATTGACCACCGCCTGGCTGCCCCGCAGGGCATTCGCCACCGACTCGGGCATACGCAGGTTCGCACGAACGAGCGTCACTTGGCCGACGTCACCCGCCGTCTTCAGAACCTCGGCGTATTCGATCCGTCGAGCCGCGGCCCGCACGACGAAGCCCTGCCGCGCCAGTGCCCGAACGATCGCCCGACCGATGAAGCCGGAGCCGCCGAAAACCGTGACCTGCCTGATATCCATGGTCCCGGCCTATAGCCTATCGGCTGCCGGCTGCACCAGTGGTCGACGCGTCCGCCGCGGTTGACATCCGGCCGGACGGGCCCTAACTCACGCCTCCGCACTTGCCCGCATGCCGTGCCCAGGTGGCGGAATTGGTAGACGCACTAGTTTCAGGTACTAGCGCCGCGAGGCGTGGAAGTTCGAGTCTTCTCCTGGGCACCATGCGGGGCGTGCGAGGCTTCTCCTAGAATGGCGATCAAGCTTCATCAGGGCGACCTTCCCGCCGGCCTCGACCTCGGCCCGGTCGTGGCGATCGACACGGAGACGATGGGTCTGAACCCCCATCGCGACCGGTTGTGCCTGGTCCAACTCTCGGCTGGCGATGGCAATGCCCATCTCGTCCAGATCCCGCGCGGGCCGGTCAAGGCGCCTCGTCTCGCAGCTCTGCTGTCCGATTCGAAGATCCTGAAGCTCTTCCACTTCGGCCGTTTCGACATCGCCGTTCTGGAGTACGCGCTCGGCGTCCGCTGCGAACCGGTCTACTGCACGAAGATCGCCGCGCGCCTGACCCGCACCTTCACCGACAAGTTCGGCCTGAAGGACCTCTGCAAGGAATTGCTCGGCGTCGATCTGTCGAAGCAGCAGCAGACCTCCGACTGGGGCGCCGACACGTTGAGCGACGAGCAAATGGCCTACGCCGCCTCCGACGTTCTCCACTTGCATGCGCTGAAGGTCCGGCTGGACGCCCTGCTGGAGCGTGAGGGGCGCGCCGAGCTTGCCCAAGCGGCGTTTTATTTCCTCCCGTCACGGGCCCGGCTCGATATCGCCGGCTGGCCCGATACCGACATCTTTGCCCACTGAGCCGCAACTTTATTGTCATTGGCATGAATCTTGCTTAAGCACTCTCAGAGGGGTCAAATGACCCCGAGGGTGGGGGTTCATGCGTATCGGTCCGAGTCTTATTCTGGCATCGCGCCAGACGCTCGCAATGACGCCGCAGCTGCAGCAGGCGATCAAGTTGCTGCAATTCTCGCACCTCGAACTCGCCGCCTTCATCCAGCAGGAACTCGAAAAGAACCCCTTGCTGTCCGAGGCCGCGCCCGACGATGGGGCGGTACGAGACAACGAGCCTCCGGCCAAAACGCCGACCGACACTGCGGAAGCATTGGCTGCGGCCGCCCCGGCGTTGGCCGATGCCGACGAAAGATGGACGCGCGAGTTCGCCGACCGCGGTGGCGACGCCTCCGCCAGTCGGGTCGGGCAGCGTGAGGGCGCGCCCGACGCCCTCGACTTCGTGGCGGAACGCAAGCCGTCGCTTGCGGCGTATGTTCTTGAGCAAATCGGCATCGTCTTCGCCGACCTCGGGCTGCGGCGCATCGCGCTGAAGCTCGCCGAGGGTCTCGACGAGGCGGGCTATTGTCGCCTCGATGCCCTTGCAATAGCGCAGGCCGTCGGTGCCGATCTCCGGACCGTCGAGCGCGTATGGGCGCGTCTGCGTCAGTTCGAACCGACGGGCCTGTTCGCCCGCACCGTCGCCGAATGCCTCGCCGCCCAGCTCGCCGAGCGCAATCGTCTCGACCCGGCGATGAAGGCGCTGCTCGACAATCTCGATCTCGTCGCCGCCGGCGAGTTGACGCAGCTCCGTCGTCGCTGCGGCGTTGACGATGAGGATCTTCGCGACATGCTGGCGGAACTGCGCACGCTCGATCCGCGCCCCGGCCAGGCCTTCGACTACGAGCCGATCCAACTGGTCGCGCCCGACCTCTTCCTGACTCCGGCGAAGGATCCCGAGACCGGCGAAGAGGGTTGGCACATCGAATTGAACACGGATGCGCTGCCCAAGGTCCTGGTCGATCGCAACTACCACGCGACCCTGATGAAGGGCACGCGCGCCAAGTCGGATCGCGACTTTGTCGCCGAGCGCTTCCAGTCGGCCAACTGGCTGGTGAAGACGCTTGAGCAGCGAGCGACGACAATCCTCAAGGTGGCGCGCGAGATCGTGCGCCAGCAGGACGGCTTCTTCCGCCATGGTGTCAGTGCGCTGAAGCCGCTGGTGTTGCGCGACATCGCCGTGGCCACCGAACTTCACGAGAGCACGGTGAGCCGCGTGACATCCAACAAGTACATCTCCACGCCGCGCGGCATCTTCGAGCTGAAATATTTCTTCACGTCGGCCCTGCCGGCACGCACACCCGGAGTCGTCGTCTCCTCCGAAGCCGTGCGCTCGCGCATTCGCCATCTGGTCGGCAGCGAGAGCGCACACCAGCCCTTGTCCGACGATCGCATCGTCGATCTGCTGAAGGGCGAGGGTGTCGAGATCGCCCGACGCACCGTCGCGAAGTACCGCGAGGCCATGCGCATTCCGTCGTCGGCGGAGCGCCGTCGCCTCGGGCGCCTCGGCATGGCGCGCGGCGTGCCCCCGATGACATCGCCCGTCGCCGTCGTCTCCCAGGCCCTGTCGGGGCCCGCCGATTGATCGCTTGACCGGTGCGGACGAGGCGCCTATACGGCGCACTTCGCGGCCGGCTCCTGGGCTCGCGTTCGTCTGCTAACCCTCTGGTGATATTGTGGAAATCGCCGATTTGCTGCCCGGACCGGATGCCGTTCTGGCCAGCGTGAAAGCGTCCGGCAAGAAGGCGCTTCTCGCAGAACTCGCAAGCCGCGCCGCCACGACCTACAAGCTCGACGAACGCCGTCTCTTCGATCGTCTGCTCGAGCGCGAGCGCCTGGGGTCGACGGGCATCGGTGGCGGCATCGCCATTCCGCACGGCCGGATGGCATCGCTCGCGGCGCCGCGCGGACTGTTCGCGCGGCTTTGCAATCCGGTCGACTTCGATTCGATCGACGAACGGCCAGTCGACACGGTTTTCCTCCTGGTCGCTCCCGAGGGCGCCGGCGCCGATCATCTGAAGGCGCTGGCTCGCGTGTCGCGGCTGCTGCGCGATCACAACCTGGTCGACAAGTTGCGCGCCACCGATAACGCCGATGCCCTGTATGCGCTGCTCGTCGAGCCGATCCAGGCGCAAAGCGCCGCCTAGCGCCGGGCGCAGCGGGCGAACGCCGCGCCCGTCAGTGCACCGTCTTCAATGCACCAACGCCGGTTCGAGGTCGTGCTGACGCAATAGCACCTGGGCGACTTCGACCGAGGGCACCGAGGCCATCGGCTTGCCGTCGGCCGAGAAGATGCCGATCGCGTTGGCGCCATCGGGCAAATTGATCGGCCTCACATAGGCGATCTGATGCGCGCCCAAACTCAAGAACGCGTCTTCTGCCAGAGGGATGAAGGCAGGCGTGCCCTGATCGTTGTTTTCCATGGCTACCTCCTCGATGGCGTCAACGCGGCGCGACCCGCCGCGCGGCGATATCGATGGTGTTGTCCTTGCCATCCGCTCGCTTGCCATCGTCGATGCGGATGGTACGGATGCGCGGTTCGGCCTGCGGGCGCACGAGATCGATCGATAGCAGGCCGTTGTCGAGACGCGCACCGGTCACCTCGATGCCGTCGGCGAGCATGAAGCTGCGCTGGAACTGGCGCGCGGCGATGCCGCGATGGAGGTAGACCCGGCTCGCGTCGTCGGTTTGCTTGCCACGCACCGTGAGTTGGTTCTCGATCAACTCGATCATCAAGTCGTCCAGCGTGAAGCCGGCGACCGCCAACGTAATACGCAGCCCATTCTCGCCGATCCTCTCGATGTTGTAGGGCGGATAGCCCTCGGCACCTTTGGTCAGGCGATCGAGCGTCCGCTCGAGCTGGTCGAAGCCCAGCAGCAATGGCGAATTGAACATCGACACGCGACTCATAACCCTCCTCCAAGGAGCGAGCGGCCGGGGAAGCCCAAAGAGCCTTTCCCTTGCAGGGAAAATTGGGATGCCTGGGGGCCGGTTCAAGGGTCGCCACGACCCTTGACCTCAGGTAAACTATGAACAATTCCCCTCAACTGTCTGGGAAAACCCGGACCAACGACCAAAAGCCGATGACCCTGATCGCTTCCGACGCGCGTCCGATTCGATCCGCCCCCGCCCGCACGGGCAGGCAGAGCGACCAGCGATCGCTCGGTCGATGGCTGCTGGGGACCTCCGCCTATGCCCTGACACTTGGCCTGCGCAAGCCGCGCAGTTTCTTCGCCGTCGCGCCGGATACCTGGCCGGGGGACAGCTTGCAGGGTCGCCGGCTGCTGGCCGGCGAATTCGTGACACATGGCTTGGTCGGGAGGGTCGCACCGGCGAGCGACGATCCGCCATGGCGCCGGGCCAGCGCTGCCTCGATCTGGCTCGAAACGCTGAACGGTTTTTGCTGGCTACGCGACCTGCGCGACTGCGGCGAGCCCGGCTCGGCAGCGCTCGGCGTGCGCCTGATCGACGACTGGAGCCAGCGCGAATGGCGCTGGTCGCCGCTGACGTGGCGGCGCGACATTCTGGCCCGTCGCCTGATCTCCTGGGTACGCCACTACGATTGGCTGGCCGCGTCGGCCGACCCGGGCTTTGCCGCGCGCTTCGTGAACTCCCTCGCCCGCCAGCGCACTCATTTGCGCCGCGCCGCGCGAACGAGCCTGGCCGGCCGGGAGGCGGTGCAGGTGTTGACGGCGCTGGTCTATGCCGACCTCGCCTTCCTGCGCGACGGCAAGCAGCACGAGAAGGGATTGGCCCAGTCGCTCGGCCGGCTCGCGCGCTTCGTGAAGCGCTATGTGCTGCATGACGGTATCGTCGCCGAGCGCGCGCCTCATCTCCAGCTTGGTGTGCTGCGCGATCTCCTCGATGTCAGGGCAGCCCTGGCCTCGGCCGAGCGTCAGGCTCCGGCCGAGATCATCGCCGCAATCGACCGGCTGGCACCCATGCTGCGCTTTTTCCGGCATGGCGATGGCGGCCTCGCGCTCTTCAATGGTGCCTGGGAGGGCGACCGCAGCGTGATGGACCTGGTTCTGGCGCGATCGGGCTCCAACCAGGCGCCGCCGCAGCTCGCGCTGGTGAGCGGCTTCCAGCGCATGACTGCCGGTACCACGCTGGTCATCGCCGATGCCGGCAGCCCGCCAGGCCGCGGCATGGATGGCCTTGCCCATGCCGGCACGCTCAGCTTCGAGATGAGCACGGCGCACGAGCGGCTGATCGTCAATTGCGGCACGTTCCCCGGCGCGCCGAGCGAATGGCGTCGCTTCATGCGCTACACCGCCGCGCATTCGACGGCGGTGGTCGACGATACGAACTCCAGCGAGATCACCGATCACGGATCGCTCGAGTATCGCGCCGGCAACGTGCTGATCGATCGCGCCGACGATCAGGGCGCGCAATGGCTCGACATGAGCCACGACGGCTATCGCTCGCTGTTCGGAATCATCCACCGCCGCAGATTGTGGCTGTCCGCCGACGGCGGCGATCTGCGGGGTGAGGACATGTTCGTGGGCCACGAGGGACGGCCGGTCACGCATCCCGACCGGCGCTTCATCGTCCGCTTCCATCTGCATCCGGCGGTCAAGGCGACGCTGGCCCAGAGCGGGCAGGCGGTGCTGATGCGTCTGCCGAGCGGGCGCGGCTGGCGGCTGCGCGCCTCGGGCGCCGGCATCGGCCTCGCCGAGAGCATCTATCTCGGCGAGGAAGGCCGTCAGCGACGCACCGAGCAGATCGTGTTGGTCGGACAGGTGCCGATGGAGGGCACCGCGGTGAAGTGGGCGCTCACGCGCATGGAAGGCTGAAGACCTCCCGGTCGCGCGGGAGGTTCTGGGAGCGGAGGGCAATCCCCGCAATTTCCGCCAGTGCGCCAGGGGTCGAACGCCGGAGAATCTGGTTCAAATCGGGCCGTCGGGGCTTGTTCGTCTGCGGACGTTCGACCTTGCCCAGCCACGACATCTGGGCGACGGGCTCAGTAGCGTCAGGTCCCGCCAGCCATGGGGAGTTTCCTACGGCTTGAGAAAGCCGACGATCCTGTAGGTCTCCTCGAGGATCGGCGCGGCCAGCGCGCGGGCGCGCTCGGCGCCGTTGCGCAGGACCGCATCGACATGGGCCGGCTCCTTCATCAGCCGCTGCATCTCCGCGCCGACCGGCCCGAGCTTGGCGACGGCGAGCTCGGTCAGCGCCGCCTTGAACTCGGAGAACTGCTTGCCGGCGAACGCGCCGATCACGTCGTCCTTCGCTTGGTCGGCGAGGGCGGCGTAGATGCCGAGCAGGTTGTCCGCATCGGGCCGCTTCTCCGCGTCCGCCGCCATCTCGGGCATGGGGTGCGGGTCGGTTTTGGCGCGGCGGATCTTCTGGGCGATGGCGTCGGCATCGTCCGTGAGGTTGATGCGCGAGAAGTCCGACGGATCGGACTTGCTCATCTTCTTCGTGCCGTCGCGCAGGCTCATGACGCGCGTCGCCGCGCCGAGGATCAGCGGCTCGGTGATCGGGAAGAAGTCCGGCGCGGCGAAGTCGTTGTTGAACTTGATGGCGATGTCGCGCGTCAGCTCGAGATGCTGCTTCTGGTCCTCGCCGACCGGCACGTGGGTGGCCTTGTAGATAAGGATGTCGGCGGCCATCAGCGCGGGATAGGCGTAGAGGCCGAGCGAGGCGTTCTCGCGGTCCTTGCCCGCCTTCTCCTTGAACTGCGTCATGCGGTTCATCCAGCCGACGCGGGCCACGCAGTTGAAGATCCAGGCGAGCTGGGAATGCTCGGGCACCATCGACTGGTTGAAGACGATCTGCTTCTTGGCGTCGATGCCGGCGGCGAGGAAGGCCGCGGCGATCTCGCGCGTCTGGGCGGCGAGCTGCGTGGGGTCCTGCGGCTGGGTGATGGCGTGCTGGTCGACCACGCAGTAGAGGCACTCGTAGTCGCTCTGCAGGCGCGCGAAGTTGCGGATAGCACCGAGATAGTTGCCGAGATGCAGGTTTCCGGTGGGCTGCACGCCGCTCAGGATGCGGCCCTTGAGGCCGCGCGCGGCATATTGCGCCAGATGCGGGTTGGGCGCAGCGGCGCCGCTCGTCACGTCGGGCATGGGATGTGGACTCCGCTCAGTGTGGAAGGGCGCGGGGTTTGGACCTCCGCGCACCCCGCCGGTGGAAGGCGAGGGCGCGCGGGTATCGCCCAGGTCGCGGACGGAATCAAGGCGGGCTATAAGCGCGGGCCGGAGGCCGCATGTCCCAGAACCAGCCGATCGAGTTCAAGTTCCCCGAGCTTCGCAAGTGGGAGAAGGGGACGGCGCCTTATGTCCACGTCTTCGAGAGCGGCAAGCCCGGCCCGACCGTGATGGTGGCGTCTCTGACCCATGGCAACGAGGTGTCGGGCGCCGTTGTGATCGACGATCTGCTGTCGCGCGGGCTCAAGCCGCGACGCGGCGCGCTGATCTTCTCCTTCAACAATATCGAGGCCTTCCACTCGTTCGATCCCGCCGCGCCCTTCCGCTCGCGCATGATCGACGAGGACTTCAACCGCACCTGGGGCCGGCTCGACCAACCGGCGACGACGGTGGAGACCCGCCGCGCCCGGGTGCTGCGGCCTTTCGTCGAGCGAGCCGATCTGTTGCTCGATCTGCATTCCATGCACGACGACGGCGTGCCGCTGATGCTGTCGGGCCCGCTCGACAAGGGCGTGGCGCTGGCGCGCCGGGTCGGCACGCCGGTCGACATCGTGCGCGATTCGGGTCATGCCGCCGGCATGCGCATGCGGGACTACGGCGGGTTCGGCGATCCCCGAAGCGCAAGGAGCGCGCTGCTGATCGAGACCGGCCAGCATTGGCGGGCTTCGTCGGTCGCCGTCGCCAAGGATGTGACTTTCCGCTTCCTCGCCGCGTCGGGCATCGTCGAAGCGTCCGACCTGCCGGCCGACTGGCGGCAGCCCGACCCGCCGCATCAGCGCGTCGTCGAGGTGACACACGCCATCGCCACCCGGCGCGGCAACTTCCGGCCGGCGCGCCATTTCGAGGGCCAGGAGGTGATCGCCAAGGCCGGCACCGTGCTCGGCCACGACGACGGCGAGCCGGTGACCACGCCCTACGACGATTGCGTGCTGGTGATGCCGTCGTCGAACCGGCCGCTGCGCGCGGGCGTCACTGTGGTTCGTCTGGGGCGGCTGACCTGAGACCGGGCTGGCGGCGCATCATGAAGCGCAGCTCGGCGACGTCGACGACGCCGAACGCCATGCCGAGCGCGCCGTAGACGCCGATGCCCAGCAGGCAAAGGCCGGCCAGCGCGCCGACCCCTGCGAAGTCGGCGCGCGCCAGGGCCGGCGCGAGAGGCCCAAGGGCGATCCACAGCACAACTGCCATGCCGGCCGTCGCGAGGCCGATGCGCCAAGCTCGCGAGATCAAGCGGCGGTCGGCGATCCAGTGGCGTCGCGCCAGCAGCATCGCCGCCAGTAGTGCCGCGTTGAGCCAGCCCGCCAGCGAGGAGGCGAGCGCGATGCCGACATGGGCGAGCGTGGTCGCCAGCAGGAAGACGAGATTGAGGATGACGTTGGCGGCGATACAGGCGATGGCGATGTAGAGTGGCGTGCGGGTGTCCTCGCGGGCGAAGAAGCCCGGCGTCAGGGCCTTGACCAGCACGAAGGCGGGCAGGCCCGCGGAGAAGGCGGCCAGCGCGCCAGCCGCTCGCCAGGTATCCTCGGCGCCGAAACGCCCGCGCTCGAACAGCATGCGGATGATCGGCTCGCTGAGCAGCAGCAGCGCGACGGCGGCGGGCAAACCGAGCAGCAGGCCGACCTCGATGGCGCGGTTCTGGTTGGCCATTGCCGCGTCGGTCTCGCCGGCGCGCAGCTGGCGGGCGAGCAGCGGCAACAGTGCGGTGCCGATGGCGACGCCGACCACGCCGAGCGGCAATTGGGCGATGCGGTCGGCATAGTACAGCGCCGAGATCGTGCCGACCGGCAGCAGCGACGCCCAGACAACGTCGAGCACCAGCCCGATCTGCTGCACGCCGCCGCCGATTGCGACCGGGGTGGCGAGCTTGACCAGCCGCGCCACGCGCCCGGTCCAGCGTGGCCGCACGATCGTCAGCCCGACGCCCTCGCGCGCACAGGCGGCCAGCAGCCACAGCCACTGGACGACGCCTGCGACCGCCACGCCGAGCGCTGCGGCGTAGCCGCTGTTGGGCAGGAAGGGCGTGAGGCCGAGAACGGCGGCGATGACCGTGAGATTGAGGAGGATCGGTGTCGCCGCGACGTGGGCGAAGCGTTCGAGGCTGTTGAGCACGCCGCCGTAGAGCGCCGTCAGGGCGATGAACAGCAGATAGGGAAAGGTGATGCGGCCGAACGCGACGGCGAGGTCGAAGGTCGCCGGTTCTGGGCGCAGGCCGGGGGCCATCACGGCCATCACCCACGGCATGGCAAGGATCAGCAGCGCCGAGAACGGCAGCAACACCGCCAGCAGCGCCGCCTGCGCCTGACGGGCGAACACGATGGCGTCGACCCGACCGCCCTCCTGCAGGGCGCGGGCGAACAGCGGCACGAAGGCTGCGGAAAAGGCGCCCTCGGCGAACAGGCGGCGAAAGAAGTTCGGCAGCTTGAATGCGACGAAGAAGGCATCAGCCACCGCCCCCGAGCCGAGTACGGCCGACAGCACGATGTCGCGCAGGAATCCCACGACACGGCTCACCATGGTGAAGCCGCCGACGGTGGCGATGGCGCGGCCGAGGCTCATGTCGTTATCGCCACAATCCTGTCATCATCGTCTGCCATATACGTCCTCGGTGGCGGCCGGCGATGTGATGGCCGGTTTAAACCGCTACCACGGCCGGTCCCGGGGAGGGGCCGGTTTTCTATTGGGTGCGCGCCGCCAGGCGCAGCAACGTCTCTCGATCCTGCGCCACAAGCTTCTTGTAGTCGCCGACGATCTTCTCCAACTCGGAGGAGGGGAGCACGGTCTCGCGATCGGTGAATCCGTGCGGTGCGCGCTCCTCGACGATGTCGAGCATGATATCGATGCCCTTGCGCCGGTTGCTCTCGACGATGCGCGCCATCGGCAGCAATCGGCGCTGCTCGTAGCGCTGCAAGGCGGCTTCGGGAGCATCACCCTTCGACAGCTCCTCGGTGAGCACTTCGCCGTCGATTATGGCCTGCGACGCGCCGTTGGAACCGATCGGATACATCGGATGCGCCGCATCGCCCAGCAGGGTGACGCGGCCGTGGCTCCAGCGCGGCAACGGATCGCGGTCGACCATGGGGAACTCGTAGATCGCATGCGCCGAGCGGATCACCTCGGGCACGTCGAGCCAGCCGAACTTCCAGTCCGCGAAGCGCGGCAGGAAATCCTCGAGGCGCCCCGGCTTGTTCCAGTCCTCGCGCGGCGGCGAGGCCTGTGCGCCCATATGGAGATCGCAAATCCAGTTGATCAGCGCCTCGCCGCGCTCGGCGTGGGTGCGACTGATCGGGTAGCAGACGAATTTCTGCGTATGATGGCCCGCCTGCACCATCGTCGCGCCGCCGAGATAGGGTTTGCCGACGGTGACGCCGCGCCACATCAGGATGCCCTGCCACTTGGGCGGCCCCTCGTCGGGATAGAGCTGGGCGCGTATGGCCGAATGGATGCCGTCGGCGCCAATCAGCAAGTCGGCCTCGGTTTGCGTGCCGTTGGCGAAGCGCGCAATCACCTTGGCACCGCTCTGCTCGAAAGCCGCGATGCGCTGGCCGAATTGCAGGCGCCGGTCGCCCAGCATCGCGCGTGCCGCGTTCAGCAGCACCATCTGCAGCTCGCCACGGTGGATCGAGAATTGCGGCCAGGGAAGGCCGGCGTGACGGCCTCGCGGATCGGCCCAGATCGTCTGGCCGTGCCGATTGGCGTAGCGGAGCTCGCGCGTCTCGATCCCCGTGGCGGCCAAGGCCCGCTCCAGGCCGAGACCGGACAGGATGCGCACGGCGCCGGCCTGGATGTTGATGCCGACACCCAGCGGCTTCGGCTCAGCCACCGCTTCGTGGACTTCCACGTCGAAGCCCGCGCGATGGAGGCACAGGGCGGCGGTGAGGCCGCCGATGCCGGCCCCGGCAATGGCGATCTTCATGCCCGTCAGGGATCGCGGCCCAGCCCGCGATAGAGCAGCGCCGCCTGGTAGGCAGCCCAGCGCTCGGCCTGGGTCTCGCCGAGCTCGCGTAGATACGACCAGCTGAAGATTCCGGTGTCGTGCTTGTCGTCGAACACGATCCGCACCGCGTAGTGGCCGACCGGTTCGACGGTGGAAATCTTCACGTGGCGGCGCCCGGCGACGATCTTCTTCTGGTTGGGACCATGGCCCTGTACCTCGGCTGACGGACTCTCCACGCGCAGATACTCGGCAGGAAGGGAGAAGTTCCTGCCATCGGAGAAGTCGATCTCGAGTCTGGCTTCCTCCTTGAAGACGCGCAGCTCCTTCGGCCACGGAGCGCCCGACGATTCGTAGTTGCCTTCGTCGGGCACCGATTTGGGGGGTATGTCCGCCGGCGTCATGGCGTATCCTTCAACGGGCGGGCCTCGCTCACCAGCATGATCGGTATGCCGTCGCGGATCGGATAGGCGAGGCCTGCCTTGCGGCTGATCAACTCGCCGGCAACGGCATCGTATTCGAGCGGGCCGTGCGTCGCCGGGCAGACCAGGATCTCCAGCAGCTTGGGATCGATTCCGGCGCGCCGAGGGGCGGCTGTTGTATCGGAAGAAGCCATGTATTGAACTATAGCATGCGTCAGTTCGCGCGGTTGGGCTTGTCGCCGGAATTCGTACCGAACGCGGTCATCTCGAGAAAGGCGACCAGCAGCTTGGCCCGCGCCGTCGTGTCGGGCGCCTCGAGCAATGCCTGCTTCTCGGCCGGGCCGAAGGGTAGCACCATCGACAACGACGTGACGAGGTTGCCGTCGGCCGCCTGCTTCACGGCATCCCAGTCGGTCGACAGATTGCGGCCGCGAAAGAAGGCCGCCAGCGCCGCCATCAGCCGCTCGCGGTCGAGGGTGACGATCTCGTCTGAGTGCTCGAGATCGTCGCGATAGGGAGAAAACAGCACCGAGGCGCGACGATAGCCGCCCTGCGCCAACTCGAGCTCTCGCGCGATCCGAAAGCGACAGACGCCGCTCAACGCCAGCAGCAGGCGGCCATCCTCGGTCTCGTTGAAGCTCACGATACGGCCGGCGCAGCCGGTCATTTGGACCTTTGGCAGTCCGTCGGCGGTGGGCAGGCCGTCGCCGGCATAGCCACCCGGCTGCATCGGCTGCACCATGCCGATCATGCGATGGCCGGCCAGGGCGTCGAACGCCATTGCGATATAGCGCGCCTCGAAGATGTTGAGCGGCAGTTTGCCACCGGGCAACAGCAGTACGCCTGAGAGCGGAAAGAGAGGCAGCGTTTCAGGCAACTGCTCGAAGGACGGCTCGAACGGGTTGAGGCCGGGATTGCGGACGGACATGGTTGCCGGCCGCTCGGCGGTTCAGGAGAAAAGGATGGTCGACAGCCGCTTGCGGCCGTCGATGGCGAGCGGATCGGTGAAGCCCAGCGCCTCGAAGAACTTTAAGAGCTGCTGGCGCGCCGCTTCCTCATTCCATTTGCGATCGAGCTTGATCATTGCCAGCAACTCGTCGATCGCCTCCTTGCGTTGTCCACCCGCCCAGTAGGCAAGCGCGAGGTCGAGACGTGTCTGGAAGTCGCGCGGATCGGCGGCTGCTTTGACTTTGAGGTCGCCGACCGGTCCGGCAGCCTTGGCCTGTTCGGCAAGATCGATCGACGCCTGTATGGCGGCGATGTCGGCATGGGCCTTGTCCTTCGCGGGAACGCGCGCCAGCACCGCCTTGGCCTGCCCGAGATCGCCTGCCTGCACATGGCAGCGCGCGAGGCCGGCCAGCGCCGGCAGGTTCTCCGGCTCGACCTCAAGCACCTCGGCGTAGATCTGGGAAGCCAGAGCGAAGTCGTTCTCCGCCACGGCCTGCTTTGCATGCTCCAGTGCCGCTGCCAGGTCGTCGCCCTGCTCGCCACCGGGCTTTCCGCCGGCGGCCTGCACCAGCCGGTCGACGAACTGCTTGATCTGGCTCTCCGGCACCGCGCCCATGAAGCCGTCGACCGGCCGGCCGCCGAAGAAGGCATAAACCGCGGGAATCGACTGGATGCGCAGCTGCTGCGCCAGCATCTGGTTCTGGTCAATGTTGATCTTGACCAGCTTCACCGCGCCATTGGCAGCCTTCACCACTTTCTCGAGCGCGGGTTGGAGTTGCTTGCACGGCCCGCACCAGGGCGCCCAGAAATCGACGATGACAGGCACCGTACGCGAGGCTTCGAGCACGTCCTTGGCGAACTTGGTCTGGTCGCTGTCCTTGATGATGTCGGCGGGGGCAGCCTGCGGCGCGGCGCCCTTCAGCAGCGTTTCCATGGGGCCTCTGGGATTTCGGTTTCGCCCGCAATGTGGCCTCCGTCCCATGGAGACGCAAGGGGCGGCGCTTCAGCCTAGCGGCCGTGAATCTGGTGCTTCCTCAGCTCGTCGCCAAGCCGTCCGGCGAGGAACAGGCCGCACATGCGATAGTCGCTGATCAATGACCAGACCGGTGCCTCGAACGTGGCCGGCCTGTTCTTTTCGATGAAGAAGTGGCCAAACCAGGCAGGCCCGTACCCGAGGACCGGCACGACGAGCAGCCACCACCAGCTCTGGGTCGCAACCGCCCAGACCAGGACCACCGCCGACAAGACGGTGCCGAAATAGTGTACGGCGCGTGTCGCCGGCTTGGCATGTTCCCGCAAGTAGAACGGCCAGAACTCGGCATAGGTCTGGAAGCGCTGGGCCATGAACTATTCTAACCCAAAACGCCGGCCTTTTTCAGGGCGGCGATCTCGTCGTCGCCGTAGGCGAGCTCCCGCAGGATTTCGTCACCGTGCTCGCCGACGGCCGGGGCCGGGCCGGCGGGGCGCGGTGTGGCGAATCCGAGCCGGATCGGATTGTTCACCGTACGCGGAATCTCCGGGTTGGTGGTGTCGGCGAAGATGCCGGCGTGCTCGGCCTGCTCGTCCGTGACCACGTCGGCCAGCCTGCCGATCTCGCCGATGGGAACGCCTACCGGACTCAACAATTTCTCCCATGCCGCGTAGGTCCTGGACAGGAAGAGCGTGGCCAGTTCGCGTTGGAGGTCGCGAGCGTGTTTGCGCCGCGATTCACGATCGGCGAAGCGAGGGTCACGGCCGAGATCCTCTCGGCCGACGGTGCGACAGAAGGGCTCGAACAGGCGATCGTCGCGCACCATGATGAGTTGCAGCCAGCGATCGTCCGCGGTGCGATAGAGGTTGGTCATGGCGTTGCGCGGCCTGTCGGGAGACTGACGCGGCGGCAGTTTGGCGCCCACGAGGGCGCCGGCCGCCGAGGTGCCGTTGGCCCACACGCCGTTGGCATAAAGCGACGTGCCGACCCAGCCGCCCTTGCCGGTCCGGTCGCGATGACGCAGGCCGAGCAGGATTGCGGCAACCAGGGTCATGGCCGTCGCGCGGTCGCCCTGGGCGGGCAGCGACAAGCCGGGTGGCCCGCCTTCGTAGCGCGCCGAGTCGAGGATGCCTGACCGGCCGAAATAGGCGGTGACGTCGAAGCCCGCACGGTCGCGATCGGGGCCGGTCTCGCCGTAGCCGGTGAGCGAGCAATAGACGAGGCGCGGATTGAACGGCTCGACATCCTCCCAGCGCAAGCGAAGCCGCTCCCGAGCCGGCGGCGGAAAGTTCACGATCATGACGTCGGCGCGTCGGATCAGCCGCTCGAGTACCCCGCGCGCGCCTTCGTTCTTGAGGTCGAGCGCGATCGATCGTTTCAACCGCCCGTCGAGCTGCCAGGGAAAGTTCACCTGCTTCTCGGCCCGCGGATAGTTCGGGCTGGTGTAGCTCTGGCGGTGCGGATCGCCGTCACCGGGCGGTTCCACCTTGATGACGTCGGCGCCGAAGTCGGCGAGCGTGACCGCCGCCGCCGGTGCGGCGATGAACGAACTGACGTCGAGCACCACCAGGCCGGCGAGCGGCAGTGCATCGCTCATCGGATCGCTCCGTTCTGGCGCAACGCCGCCACCTCCTCCGCGGAAAGGCCTGCTTCGCGCAGGATCTGCTCGGTATGTTCGCCGAGCTCGGGTGCGGTGTGCGCGATACGCTGTTCGGCAAAGCCCAGCCGGATTGGATTGGAAAGCGTGCGCGGCATGCCGGGAATCTCGGTCCCGATGACGGCGCCGCAGGCGACAGCCTGCTCGTCGTCAGGCACGTCCTGCGGCCGGCTGATGACGCCGAAGGTGACTTCCTTGGCGGCCAGCGCCTGACGCCAATGCTCGTACGGCTTGGCGGCGAAGATCGCGCTCATCAGGGCCGCGAGATCGGCGGAGTTTCTGCGCCGCTCGGCTTCGGAAGCGAATCTCGGATCATCGATCAACTCCGGGCGCTCCAGCGCCTGACAGAGCGGCGCCCACAATTTGTCGGTGCGCACGATGGTGAGCTGCAGCCAGCGATCGTCGGCGGTGCGATAGATGTTGCCCAGGGCCGAACGCGGCCGTTCAGGGGGAGGGCGATGCGGCAGGAACGCGCCGACCAGGGCGGCCTGGGCGATAACCCCGCACGACCACAGTCCGTTGCCGAGCAGCGACGTGCCGACCCATGACCCTGCGCCTGTCTTCATGCGCTGGATCAGAGCCATCAGGATCGCCGACACCAGCGCCATCGCCGTGGCGCGATCGCCCTGCGCCGGACCAGGCACGCCGGGCGGACCGCCTTCGTAGCGCTGCGCGTCGAGAAGGCCGGAGCGAGCGAAATAGGCGGTGGCGTCGAAACCCGGCCGGTCGCGGTCGGGGCCGGTCTCGCCGTAACCGGTGAGCGAGGCATAGATCAGCTTCGGATTGACCTTTCTCGTGTCCTCATACGCGAGCTTCAGCTTGTCGCGCACCGGGGGAGGGAAATTGCAGATCAGGATGTCCGACTTCTCGATCAGCCGATCGAGGGCGGCGCGGGCTTCGGGCTTCTTGAGATCGAGCACGATCGAACGCTTGTTCCGCGAGTCCATCTGCCAAGGATAGTTCACCTCGCTTTTCGGATAGTTCGACGAATCGTGCATGATCCGGCGGTTGGGATCGCCCTCGGGGCCTTCCACCTTGATCACGTCGGCACCCCAATCGCCCAGCACGACGGCGGCGGCAGGTGCCGCAATGAACGAACTGATGTCCAGCACACGAAGTCCCGCCAGGGGCAGGCCAGCCTCGGTCATGTCGCTCCCCGATCGATTTACCCTCCGATAAAGCGGCGACCCTCTGGCCGTCGTCAAGGCTGGCCGCTAGCGTGCGTTCCGGCACGCGGCGTGCAAGGGGAGGAACATGGCGGCGAAGAAGCGTAGGCCCAACTTCGTGGTTGTCCTGATCGACGATCTGCGGTTCGACGAGGTCGGCGTCTGCGGCCACCCCTTCATGAAGACGCCGCACATCGACCGCATCGCCCTCGAGGGCGCGCGCTTCACATCGGCATTCCATACTACGCCGCTCTGCTCGCCCAACCGCGCCTCGATCGTGACCGGCCAGTATGCCAGCCGGCATGGCATCATCGACAATGTGGCGCGCGACGCCCACAGCCATCGCTTGCCCAACTATCACGTGACCCTGCAGCGGTTGGGCTATGAGACTGCCCACGTCGGCAAGTGGCACATGGGCAACTCGGGCGGGCCGCGGCCGGGTTACGACCGCTGGGTGAGCTTCCCCGGCCACGGCTCGATCGTCGATCCGGTGCTGAACATCGACGGGATCGAGGAGAAATATCCCGGTTACATTACCGACCATCTGAATGCGCACGCGGTCGAATTTCTGCGTAAGAAGCACGACAAGCCGTTCTCGCTCTTCCTGGCGCACAAGGCAGTGCACCCCGACGCCCACCAGGCGGCCGACGGCACGATCGACTTCTCCAAGGGCGGGGGGCGCGGCTATCGGCCGGCGCCGCGACACGAGGACCTTTACAAGGGTGCGCGCTTTCCGCGTCGGCCGAACGCACTGCCGCCGTCGGAGGTGGTGAAGGACAAGCCAGCCTGGAAGGAGGCGCACGAGCTACGGACCAGCGAAATGTCGCGCAAGCTGCTGGACGGCATCATGGCCGGCACCGACGAGGAGGTCAGGCTGCGCGCGGCCATGATGGCGTCGGTCGACGAGGGCATGGGCGAGATCTTCGAGGCGCTCGAGGAGACCGGCCAACTCGACGACACCTTCATCCTGTTCCTGGGCGACAACGGCTATTTCTTCGGCGAGCACGGGCTCGGACCGGAACGCCGCTTCGCCTACGAGGAGGGCATCAAGTCGCCGTTCCTCATCCGCTATCCCGCCTGGTTCAGGCCGGGCACGGTGAGTGACGAGCTGGTGCTGGCGCTCGACATCGCGCCGACTCTTGTCGATCTAGCGGGCGGCAGGGCGGCCGACTGCGAGCACATGCAGGGCCTGTCGCTCCGGCCGCTGGCGCGCGGCGCCCGGCCCAAGGGCTGGCGCAACTCCTTCATGTGCGAATACTTCAGCGAGAACGCCATGCCGTGGCTGATCGGTATGAGCTACAAGGCGATCCGCACCCGGCGCCACAAATATATTCACTGGACGCAGAAGTCGCTCGATGGCGTGGAGTGCGACGAGCTCTACGATCTCAAGAGCGATCCGTTCGAGATACACAACATCGCGGCCAAGCGCAGCGAGCGCGCCACGGTCGCGCGGTTGCGCAAGCAACTCGCGTCCCTGGTGGCGCAATCTGTCGGACTCTAGAGGGGGAGAGCGAGATGAGGCTCACGAGACGAGGCGTGATGGTGGGTGGCGTTGCATTGGCGTCGGGCACCGCGAATGCCCAGGCGTGGCCCAGCAAGTCGATCCGCATGATCATCCCGCTGGCACCCGGCGCCACCGCCGACATCGTGGGCCGCATGTTCGCCGATGAGCTTGGCAAGGCGCTCGGCCAGACGGTCGTGGTCGACAACAAGACCGGCGCGGGCGGCACCATCGCCACCGCCGAGGCGGCGCGCGCCGCACCCGACGGCTACACCATGGTGCTGGTGTCGCAGGGCACCATGGTCTTCAACATGGGCCTCTACAAGACGCCGGGCTACGATTCGCTGAAGGACCTGCGCCTGCTGACGGCGAGCGGCGGCGTCTCGAACGTGCTGATCGTGAGCCCGGGCAATCCGGCGAAGACCGTGGCCGACGTGATTGCCCAGGCCAAGGCCAAGCCCGGCGAGCTCACCTATTCGTCGGGCGGCGTCGGCACGAGCCATCACATGTCGGGCGTGCTGCTCGAGTTGCGCACCGGCGTGAAGCTTCAGCACGTGCCCTATCGCGCGACGCCCGCCGGCATCATGGGCGTCGCCAACGGCGAGGTCGCGATCGGCCTGTTCAACACGCCGACCGTCATCGGCCTGATCAAGTCGGGCAAGCTGAAGCCGATCGCGGTGACCAGCGAGAAGCGCTCGGAGCTGCTGCCCGACGTGCCGACCATGATCGAGTCGGGCGTGAAGGATTACGTCGTCAACACCTGGATGGGCTTCGCGGTGCCGGCGAAGACGCCGGAGCCGGTGATCGCCAGGCTCAACACCGAGCTGAACCGCATCGGCCAATTGCCGCAGGTGCGCGAGAAGTTCCTGGCCCAAGGGATCGAAGCCCTGCCGCCCGGACCACCCGCGGCGGCACAAAAACTGGTGAAGGACGATCTCGAGCTGTGGCTGCCGATCATCAAGACGTCCGGGGCGACGGCCGGTTAGGCGGCCACGCCTTGCCAAGCAGGGGCACGGCGCGTATCTCGCGGTCCCATGGGATATCGAGTCGCCGTCGTCGGCGCGACCGGCAATGTCGGTCGCGAAATGCTGCAGATCCTGGCTGAGAGGAACTTCCCGGCCGACGACGTCGTGGCGCTCGCCTCGGCGCGCTCGGCCGGCAAGCAGACGTCGTTCGGCGAGGACAGGGTGCTGAAGGTCCAGGACCTCGCCAAGTTCGATTTCAAGGGCATCGACATCGTCCTGAGCTCGCCGGGCGCCAAGGTATCGGCAGAGCACAGCCCGCGCGCCGCCAAGGCGGGTGCCGTGGTCATCGACAACACCTCCTACTGGCGGATGGATCCCGACGTGCCGCTGGTGGTGCCCGAGGTGAACGCATCGGCCATCGCCGGCTACAAGCGTCGCGGCATCATCGCCAATCCCAATTGCTCGACCATCCAGATGGTGACGGCGCTGAAGCCGATTCACGAGGCGGCGACGATCAAACGTGTCGTCGTGTCGACGTACCAGTCGACCTCTGGCGCCGGGAAGGAGGCGATGGACGAGCTGCTGAACCAGACCAAGAGCTTCTTCGTCAACCAGACGCTCGACCCCAAGAAGTTCACCAAGAACATCGCCTTCAACGTGATCCCGCACATCGACGCCTTCATGGACGACGGCGCGACCAAGGAAGAGTGGAAAATGGTGGTCGAGACCAAGAAGATTCTCGACCCCAGGATCAAGGTCCATGCCACCTGTGTGAGAGTGCCGACCTTCATCGGCCATGCCGAGGCGATCAATCTCGAACTCGAGCAGCCGCTCGACGAGATCGAGGCGCGGCGTCTGCTGGCGGCGGCGCCGGGCGTGCTGGTCGTCGACCGACGCGAACCCGGTGGCTACGTCACGCCGCAGGAGATCACCGGACAGGACGGCGTTTTCGTGAGCCGAGTGCGGGTCGATCCGACGGTCGACAATGGCCTTGCGCTCTGGGTGGTAAGCGACAACCTGCGCAAGGGCGCGGCGCTGAACGCCGTGCAGATCGCCGAGGAATTGATCAAGGGCCACATCTAGGGACGCGTCGTATAAGTATTGAAATACAGATGCTTATCCGAGTTGATTCATGTAGTATGAGAGTGTGAACGACACTCCGTGGATCCATCCGACCCGACCAGAATCGCAAGCCACGGCGCCGATCCAGCTCTTCGCCAACGAGGCCGACAGCTTCGTGCAGCAACTGCGGCTGGCGGCGCAGGCCCATCGCGCCGGACGGCTCGATGAGGCGATCACGTCGTACCTGCGGCTGCTGAACGTCCGGCCCTACCACGCCGAGCTGCACAACAACCTGGGCGTCGCACTCCGTGCCGCCGGCAAACTCGAGGCGTCGGTCGCGCATCACCGACTGGCGCTCGCCGCCGATCCCGGCAATCCCGCGCTCCATTCCAATCTCGGCAACGCGCTGCGCGCGGCTCATCGACTCGAGGAGGCGGTGCGGCATCACTTCGAGTCGATCACGCTCAACCGGGACTATGCCGAGGGTTTCTACAATCTCGCCCTTTGCCTGCGCGATCTCGGCCGGCTCGACGAGGCGATCGGTTGCTTCGGTCGCGCGCTGGCGCTCGTTCCCGACAACCGGCGGGCGCGCATGGAGCTCGGCATTGCCCTGTTGATGCGCGGCGAGCTCGCGCCGGGGTTCGCCGCCTACGAAGCGCGCAAGCGCCTGCCCGAGACACCGACGCCGGAATTCGAGCAGCCGGCCTGGGATGGCGGGCCGGTCGAGGGCAAGCGCGTCCTGCTCCATCCCGAGCAGGGCCTGTCGGACGTGCTGCTGTTCGTCCGCTTCGCGCGCGAGCTCAAGCGGCGTGGCGCCACCGTCCTCGTGCTCTGCCAGGCTTTGCTCAAGGAGCTGCTTGCCGGTCTCGATTTCATCGACGAGGCCATCGCCGAGGGAGAACGGTTGCCGCCGTTCGACCTGCACGCTTCCATGGTGTCGCTACCGCATCTTTGTCGCCTCGACTTCGAGACCACGGATGTCGGTCGGCCCTATCTGGCGCCGCCGACCGACAGCCGCATCAAGCTCGGGCGGCGCGAACGGGCGCGACTGCGTATCGGCATCTACTGGGCCGCCATGCCCGGCCAGCCGCAGGATCGTCAGCGCTCGGTGTCGTTCGCCAATTTCCTGCCCTTCGGCGGCGATCCCGAGCTGCTGATGTTCAGTCTGCAAGGCGGCGTACATCAGCGCGACATCCAGCAGCACGGTGCGGGCGGCCTGGTTCACGATGTCGGCCGCGGCATCTTCGACTTCGCCGAAGCGGCGACCGCTCTTGCCCAGCTCGATCTTCTGGTGTCGATCGACGCGCCCGTCGCCCATCTCGCTGCTGGCATGGGATTGCGTACCTGGATAATGCTGCCCTTCTCCGCCGATTGGCGCTGGCAGCTGCCGGGCTGGTATCCGAACGCGCGCCTGTTCCGTCAGCCGCGACCGGCCGACTGGGACTCGGTGTTCACCGACGTGCGGCGTGAGATCGACGCGCTTAAGGGCGACGGCGTCGCGGCTTAGCGGCTCGACCCGTCCCAACGCCTCGTCTACGGTTCGGCCCGCACCAAGGGGAGCCGCATGCTGGACGCCGCGTCGCTCGATACAATTCTCCGCACCGCCCGCAACCACAACGGTTGGCTGCCCCGGCCGGTCACCGACGACCAATTGCGCGCCGTCTACGACCTGATGAAGTGGGGGCCGACGTCGGCCAACTGTCAGCCGCTTCGCGTCGTCTTCATCCGCACCCGCGACGGCAAGGAGAAACTGCGGCCCGCACTCAGCTCCGGCAACACGGAGAAGACGATGGCGGCGCCGGTGACGGCGATCGTCGCCTACGATTCGCAATTCTACGAGCACCTGCCCGAGACCTTCCCGCACAACCAAACGGCCAAGAGCTGGTTCAGTGGGCCGGGCAAGGAGGAGGTGGCGCGCACGACCGCGTTGCGCAATGGCACGCTGCAGGGTGCCTACCTGATCGTGGCCTGCCGTGCGCTCGGCCTCGATGTCGGCGCCATGAGCGGCTTCGACAACGCCAAGGTCGATGCGGCGTTCTTTCCCGACGGGCGCTTCAAGTCGAACTTCCTGTGCAACATCGGCTATGGCGATCCGGCCAGCCTGTTCGGCCGCAATCCGCGACTGACCTTCGAGCAGGCTTGCACGCTGGGCTAGAGATCGAGCGCGTCGGCGATCTCCTGCCACGGCAACGGCAACAGGGAAATGAGCGCAACTACGCCGAAGCCGAGGATGATGGCGCCGGCGATGCCGTTCAGCCAGCGCATGCCGGTGCCGGTGAAGTGCGTGCGCAGCGACGCTGCCGCGGTGCAGATGATGGCCCACCAGGCGAGCGCGCCGCAGAACACCGCAGTCACCAGCAGCGCCGCGTCGGGCAGGCTGGCGCCGACGCCCGCCAGGTTGCGGCCGGCGAAGGCCGCGCCGAAGGCCATCACGGTCAGGGGATTGAAGACGGTGATGAAGAAGCTCGAGGTCGCGTAGTTGATGTGCGTCGCGACGCGGTGCTCGCGGTCGTCGCGCACGGGATCGCCGACGGTGCGCACGCGATGGCGCATGGTTATCCAGCCCATGACGACCAGGATCAGCCCGCCAACTCCGCGCAGCCACGCTTCCTGCTCGGCCACGAACGCCTCGACGAAGGAGAGGCCGAAAGCCGCCACGGCGCCGAAGACCGCGTCGCCCAGCGCCGCACCGATGCCCGTCAGATAGCCTGCCACGGCACCGACCGTTATCGAGCGGCGGATGCAAAGTGCTGCCGCCGGTCCGACCGGCACCGCGATCAGAAAGCCTATCACGGCGCCTTCGATCGCGAGCGACACCGGATTGAAGACGAAGCCCGGGACGTTCATCGCCGACTTACAGCTTCTCGGCGGCGAAGCGCCGGGTCGGTGCCACCAATCCGTCCTGGGCGGCGACGAGCTGCAGTTCGCGCTCGCCCATGGCGTGCGTCTTTTCCAGCACGGCGAAGATCGAGGACGCCGCCTTGCCGAGCGCCAGGGCGACGTCGCCGTCCTCCCTCCAGTGCGCCGTGAACAGCGCGGCGACGGCATCGCCCGTGCCGTTGGGTGCGATTTCGAAGCCGATCAACGGCGTCGCCACCCGCCATGCCGTCTCGCGCGTGACGGCGACCATCTCGATCGCGTCGGCAGGCGCGTCGGCGCGACGCAGGCTGGTGATCAGGGCGAGCTTCGGCCCGTGGAGAAGGGACCGCGCCGCGTCGAGCGCCTCGTCCATTCGCCTGACCTTGCGGCCGGTCAGATGCTCGAGCTCGAAATGGTTGGGCGTGATCAGGTCGGCGGCCGGCATGGCTCTGTCGCGGAAGAAGGAATCGATGCCCTCCTTCACGTAGATGCCGGTGTCGATGTCGCCCAGTACCGGATCGCAACACCAGATCGCCCCGGGATTGGCGGCCCGCAGGCGGCGCGCGGTGTCGAGCACGACGTCGGCCAGGGCGGCGTCGCCGACATAGCCGGTGAGCAGCACGTCGCAGGTCGGCAGCAGGCCGAGCGCCTCGATGCCGTGCACGATCTCGGCGACCTGGTCGGCGGGCGCCACCCGGCCGCGCCAGGCGCCATAGCCGGTGTGGTTGGAGAATTCGACCGTGTTCACGGCCCAGACCTCGTGGCCCAATCGTTGCAGGGGAAAGGTCGCTGCCCGATTGCCGACGTAGCCGTAGGCGACGTGGCTCTGAAGCGAGAGAAAACGCATGGCCGCCGCCAGCTTGCCACAAGGAGACCCCTCATTATAGTCCGCCGCGCTTTCCAGGAGGATTGAGATGGCGAGCAAGGTCCGTCCGCGACGCAGCGTGCTCTACATGCCGGGCGCCAACACGCGCGCGCTCGAAAAGGCCCGCACCCTGCCGGCGGACGCCCTGATCTTCGATCTCGAGGATGCCGTCGCGCCCGATGCCAAGGCGGCGGCGCGCGCCAACGTCGTCGCGGCGGCAAGGAGTCGCGGCTATGGCGGGCGCGAGATCGTGATCCGCTGCAACGGCCTCGGCACGCAATGGGGCAAGGACGACGTGGCCGCCGTCGCCGGCTCGGGCGCCGATGCCGTCCTCGTGCCCAAGGTCGAGAGCGCCGCCGATGTGGCGGCCGTGGTCGGTCTGCTCGAAGCGGCGGGCGCACCGCAATCGATGGCGGTGTGGGCCATGATGGAGACTCCCAGGGGTATCCTGCGCGCCGGGGAGGTTGCCGGCAGCCATCCGCGATTGCAGCTCTTCGTCATGGGCACCAACGATCTGGTGAAGGACATGGGCGCGCGCCACACGCCGCTACGCCTGCCGATGATCACCGCGCTCGGGCTCTGCATGCTCGCCGCCCGCGCCCACGGCCTCACCATCCTCGACGGCGTATACAACGACATCCAGGACACCGAGGGCTTCAAGGCGGTGTGCCGGCAGGGGCTCGAGATGGGCTTCGACGGCAAGACACTGATCCATCCCGGTCAAGTCGAGCCCTGCAACGAGATCTTCGCGCCATCGGCGGCAGAACTGGAGATGGCCGGCAAGATCGTCACCGCCTTCAAGGCGGCACAGGCCGAGGGCAGGGGCGTCGCCACGGTCGACGGCCGCATGATCGAGAACCTGCATGTCGAGCAGGCCGAGCGAGCGCTGGCGCTGGCCGCCGCCATCGAGGAGCTGCGGGCGGCGGCATGACGGGCAAGAGCAAGTCCACGCCGGGCAATTTCTTCGAGGATTTCCACGTCGGCCGGGAGTTCCGTCACGCCACGCCACGCACCCTGACCGAAGCGGATGCGGCACTGAACATCGGCCTGTTCGGTTCGCGTTTTGCCTTGAACTCGTCGGACGAGTTCGCCCGCCGGCTCGGCCTGCCGCGCGCGCCGATCGACGATCTGATGGTCTTCCATGTCGTCATCGGCAAGACCGTCGCCGACATCTCGGCCAATGCCGTCGCCAATCTCGGCTATGCCGAGTTCCGCTGGGGAGCTGCCGTCTATCCGGGCGACACGCTTTCCGTGCGCTCGACCGTGCTCGGCCTGCGCGAGAATTCCAATCGCGAGAGCGGCGTCGTCTGGGTCCGCACCGTCGGCAGCAACCAGAAAGGCGAGATGGTGCTCGACTACGTGCGCTGGGTGATGGTGCGCAAGCGCGATTCCTCGGCGGCTGTGCAGCCTGCCTCGGTTCCGAAGACCGCGCTCGCGGTCGCGCCCGGCGCTCTGATCGTGCCGGCCGGGCTCGACGCGTCGAAGTACGACGACGTCGCCTCGGGCTCGCCGCACCGCTGGGGCGACTACGAGGTCGGCGAGAAGATCGACCATGTCTCGGGCTACACGCTCGAGGACTCCGACCACATGTTCTCGACGCGGCTCACGCAGAACACCGCGCGCGTGCATTTCGAGGCGCACACCGCGAAAGGCACGCGCTTCGGCCGGCGGCTCGCCTATGGCGGTCATATCATCTCCTACGCCCGCGCGCTGTCCTTCAACGGCCTCGCCAATGGCTTTCGCGTCGCTGCGTTCAACGCCGGCAGCCACGTCGGGCCGAGTTTCGGCGGCGACACGATCTATGCCTGGTCCGAGGTGCTGGAGAAGGCGGTGCTGCCTGGCCGCGACGATGTCGGCGCGTTGCGCGTGCGCACCGTCGCCGCCAAGGACTGCACTTGCGAATCGTTCCCAGGCAAGGGGCCGGACGGCAAGTATCATCCCGCCGTCGTGCTCGATCTGGACTATTGGCTGCTCATGCCGCGGTGATGCCGATAGGCGGATTTCGTTGCCGTTTCGGGCACTTAGCCCGGCGACGTCGGGGACTTTCGTTGACTTGAAGGCGGCGCGCGCTAAAACGGTCCCGCACTAGGCCAATCGAGGAATCAACGCGATGAGCGTCGCCAATCGGCCGACATCGAGGCCGCTTTCCCCCCATCTGCAGGTCTATCGCCCGCAGCTCACGTCGATGCTCTCCATCCTGCATCGAGCGACCGGTGTCGCGCTGTCGGTCGGCGTGCTCTACCTCGCCACCTGGGTGATGTACGCCGCCTCCAACCCGCAGGCCTACGCCCTGTTCCAGGACTTCAATGGCTCGATCGTCGGGCGGGTATTCCTCGGCGGGTGGCTGTTCTGCCTCTTCTACCATCTGTGCAACGGCATCCGGCATCTTTTCTGGGACGCCGGCTACGGCTTCGATCTCAAGGACACCTATCGTAGCGGCTGGATCGTCGTTGCCGTCTCGGCGGTCGCCACGCTGCTGTCGTGGGTCGTCGGCCTCGGGCTGGTGTGAGGAGGGCGCGATGAACGGCGATCTCAGGACTCCCCTTGCCCGCGCCCGCGGCCTCGGTTCGGCGAAAGACGGGCTTGCCCATTGGTGGGCGCAGCGGCTCACCGCCATCGCCCTCATCCCGCTCACCGTGTGGTTCGCGATCTCGCTGGTGATGCTGAGCGGCGCCGACTACGCCACCGTGCGCGCCTGGATCGGCGCGCCGCTCGTCATGGTGTTGCTGGTCCTGACCATCGTGATCGGACTGCATCATGGCCAGCTCGGCATGCAGGTCGTGATCGAGGACTACGTCCACGGCGAGGGCTGGAAGCTGGCGCTCATCGTGGCGATCAGGTTCGTCGCCGTGCTGTTCGGCCTCGGCGCCATCGTCGCCATCATGCGTATCGGGTTCGGAGGCTAGACATGGCCGGGAAAAGCAACGGCGCCGCGCCGGGCACGTTCAACATCGGTGGCCGCGCCTACACCGTGGTCGACCATGAGTACGACGTGGTCGTGGTCGGCGCCGGCGGCGCCGGTCTGCGCGCCACCTTCGGCATGGCACACAAGGGCTACAAGACGGCCTGCATCACCAAGGTCTTCCCGACGCGCAGCCACACCGTGGCGGCGCAAGGCGGCATCTCGGCGGCGCTCGGCAACATGGGCCCCGACGACTGGCGCTGGCACATGTACGACACCGTCAAGGGCTCGGACTGGCTGGGCGACCAGGACGCCATCGAATACATGTGCCGCGACGGCATCCCGGCGATCATCGAGCTCGAACATTTCGGCGTGCCGTTCAGCCGCACGCCCGAGGGCAAGGTCTACCAGCGTCCGTTCGGCGGCATGACCACCGACTACGGCAAGGGTATCGCCCACCGCACCTGCGCCGCCGCCGACCGGACGGGCCACGCCATCCTGCACACGCTCTACCAGCAGTCGCTGCGCAACCACGCCGAATTCTTCATCGAGTATTTCGCGCTCGATCTGATCATGGACGAGGGCGTGTGTCGCGGCGTCATGGCCTGGAATCTCGACGACGGCACCATCCATCGCTTCCGCGCCCACAAGACGGTGCTGGCGACCGGCGGCTACGGCCGCGTCTACCAGACCGCGACCTCGGCCCACACCTGCACCGGCGACGGCGGCGCCATGGCGCTGCGCGCCGGCCTGCCGCTGCAGGACCTCGAGTTCGTACAGTTCCACCCGACCGGCATCTACGGCGCGGGCTGCCTGATCACCGAGGGCGTGCGCGGCGAGGGCGGCTATGTCACCAACGGCAACGGCGAGCGCTTCATGGAGCGCTACGCGCCGTCGGCCAAGGACCTCGCCTCGCGCGACGTCGTCAGCCGCTCGATGACCATCGAGATCCGCGAGGGCCGCGGCTGCGGGCCGAACAAGGACTACATCGAGCTGCATGTCGAGCATCTCGACCCGAAGGTGATCCACGAGCGCCTGCCCGGCATCGCCGAGACCGCGCGCATCTTCGCCGGCGTCGACGTCACGCGCCAGCCGATCCCGATCCTGCCGACCTGCCACTACAACATGGGCGGCATCCCGGCGAACTATCACTGCGAGGTCATGACGGTGAAGGACGGCGATCCCTACGCCGTCGTGCAGGGCCTGATGGCGCTGGGCGAGGCGGCTTCGATCGGCGTGCATGGTGCCAATCGCCTGGGCTCCAACTCGCTGCTCGAGCTCGTCGTATTCGGCCGCTCCGCGGCCAACCGGGTCGCCGAACTGATGAAGCCCGGCGAGACGCACAAGGATCTGAAGAGCGCCGGCGAGGAAGCGATCGCCCGTCTCGACAAGGCGCGTCATGCCGACGGCGGCACGCCGACGTCGCAGCTGCGCGCGCTGATGCAGAAGACGATGCAGAACGACTGCGCGGTGTTCCGCACCACCAAGAGCCTCCAGGAAGGCTGCCAGAACATGGACAAGGTGTTCGCCGGCAAGGACGACATCAAGGTCAAGGACCGCTCCATGATCTGGAATTCCGACCTGATGGAGACGCTGGAATTCGAGAACCTGATCGCGCAGGCGATGGGAACCATCTATTCCGCCGCCAACCGCCACGAGAGCCGCGGCGCGCACGCGCACGAGGATTTCCCCGAGCGCGACGACAAGAACTGGCTGAAGCACACGGTGGTCTGGGTCGATGAAGCGACGGGCAAGACCCGCATCGACTACCGGCCAGTCAACCTGCAGCCGATGAGCAACGACGTTCAGTCCTTCCCACCGAAGGCGCGCGTCTACTGAGAGGAAGCGATGGCCGAGTTTGCACTGCCCGCCAATTCCAGGATCGGCACGGGCGAGACCTACAAGGCGGATGGCGCCAAGAACGTCAAGACGTTCAAGATCTACCGCTGGACGCCGGACGACGGGAAGAACCCGCGCATCGACACCTACGAGGTCGACATGGATGCGTGCGGGCCGATGGTCCTCGACGCGCTGATCAAGATCAAGAACGAGGTCGACAGCTCGCTGACCTTCCGCCGTTCCTGCCGCGAGGGCGTGTGCGGTTCGTGCGCCATGAACATCGACGGTACCAACACACTCGCCTGCACCAAGTACATCTCGGACGTGAAGGGTGACATCAAGATCTATCCGTTGCCGCACATGCCGGTGGTGAAGGACCTGGTGCCCGATCTCAACGTGCCCTACGCCCAGCTCGCCTCGATCGAGCCGTGGCTGAAATCGGCGACCCAGCCGCCGACCCGAGAGCGCCTGCAGTCGCCCGAGGAGCGTGCCAGGCTCGACGGACTGTGGGAATGCATTCTGTGCTTCTGCTGCTCGACGTCGTGCCCGAGCTACTGGTGGAACGGCGAGCGCTATCTCGGCCCGGCCATCCTGTTGCAGGCCTACCGCTGGCTGGCCGACAGCCGCGACGAGGCCAAGGGCGAGCGGCTCGACCAACTCCAGGATCCGTTTCGGCTTTACCGCTGCCACACGATCATGAACTGCACCAAGACCTGTCCGAAGAGCCTCAACCCCGCCAAGGCGATCGCGGAAATCAAGAAGATGATGGTCGAACGGACGATTTGATCGCGCTGATCGCTAGACGCGCTCGAAGCGCATCCTCTTCACCCGGCCGGTCGAGACGACGAGTGCCTTTACGGCGCCGCCGCGTTTGCGCTCGAGGCGGGCGAGTTGGGTGGCGACGATCCAGCCGGGAGCGGACACGATTTCGACCGTGTCGCCATCGAGGCCGTTGATGCTCCAGGGTGCGCCACCCGTGACCAGGGGGCCGCTCACCGCGATGGTGACGTCCTTGCCGCCGCGCCGGACGTGCCAGACGGCGCCGGCGTCGGCGGACACGTAGGTTCCCTCGATCGCCATCGGCACCGGCTTGCGCTTGCCGAGCTTCCGGAAGGTGAGGATGCGTCCGGCGCCGAGATCGACCCTCAGGGTGCCCTTGCGGAGCGGTTTCAAGGCGAATTCGAAGGATCCGCGCTCGGCGGCCAGCCAGCCGTCGGCGCGTCTCGCCAGCGCGAAGGGCATGCCGTTCTGGACCACGACGGGCTCGTTGTTGCGCCAGGTCAGCTCGAACAGCGACGGTTCCTCGGCGTTGAACCACACGCCCGAAATCGCCTTGATCTCGGCCTGTGTCGCCGGCGCCACGGGCTTGGCGAGGGCTGGCGTTCCGGCGAGGGCCTCGACGGCGACGGCACGTGCCAGCCGCCACGGGTCGAGCGTCGCGAGGTTGGAGATCACGATCACGGTGAGGTCGACACTGGACAGGCGCAGGAACTCGGTGCGGAAGCCCGGCCACAGGCCGCCATGGCCGACGGTATGCAGGCCGCGCAACAGGGCGGTGTCGAGACCGCGCCGATAGTGATTGACGTGACCGTCGAGCAGCGGCTTCTGCGCCTGGAGCTGAGCCGGCAGGTCGATCGGCTCGAGTTGCGGCCGGTCGAAGTGGCGGCTCCAGATCAGCAGATCCTCGACCGAGGAGACGAGCCCGCCTTCGCCGCCCTGCGGATAGGCATGGCCGGCGCGACGGAACCCCTGGTCGATGTCGCCGAGATAGCCCGTCGCCAGATCGGGGATCACGGTGTCGATCTCGGGAGCGAGCAGCGTGCGGCTCATGCCCAGCGGTTTGAAGATGCGGCCGGCCAGGAACTCGCCCAGTTTCTTCCCGGAGAGACGCTCGACGACGGCGCCGAGCAGCAGGAAGTTGGTGTTGCTGTAGAGGAAGCGGCTGCCGGGCGCGAAGTTGAGATGCCGGTTGCGCACGCAGGCGGCGAGCAGGTCGGCTGGCCGGGCCGGCTTGTCGAGGCTGTGGCCGCCGAGCCGCAGCAGCTCGAGGAAGTCGGGCAGGCCGGAGCAGTTGCGCATCATCTGGTCGATGGTGACGGGCAGCGGCGCCAGTTCGCGCAGGTGGGCCTGCGGCGGATCGGAAAGCTTGAGCCTTCCCTCGTGCGCCAGCATCAGCACCGCCGTCACCGTGAACTGCTTGCTGACCGAGGCGATGCGGAAGCGGGTCTTGGGGGCGATGGGCACGCCGTGCTCGAGGCTGGCGAGGCCGTAGCCCTTGCACAGCTCGACATGGCCCGAGCGCATGACGGCAACGACCGCGCCGGGTGAATCGGGGCGATCGTAGCGCGCGAACAGCGCATCGACGCGCCGCTCAAGCGAAAGGGAATCGACGGGTTTTGCCATTTCGTCAGTCAAGCGGCGCGGCTCGCACTTGTAAAGCCGAGGCGCTACCGTGCCCCGAGAAGAGGAGCATCGCGATGGAACGGCGCTTCGTGACGATCGAGAAGGGATTGGGACCGCAGGGTCGAATCGCCGTGGTGCGGTTCGACCGCGGTGACGGCATCAACGCGCTGAGCCAGCAGGCCATGCGCGAACTGCGCGACGTGCCGCGCGACTTCGAGGATGATCTCGAGACGTCCGTTGTCGTTCTGACCGGCTCGGCGAGAGCGTTCTCCGCCGGCTTCGACCTCAAGGATCCCGAGGGGCGCGCGCGCGATTCTCTGTCGGTCGGCGAGCGCATCCACCGCCAGCGGTTGGGGCCGAGAATGTGCCGCGCCTGGCAGGACATGGATCAAGTCACGATCGCCGCCATCGAGGGGCACTGCATCGGCGGGGGCGCGGCGCTGGTCGTCGCCCTCGATTTCCGCTTTTGCGGGAAGAGCGCGCATTTCCGCATCCCCGAGGTCGAGCTCGGCATGAACATGAGCTGGGGCTCGATTCCGCGCATGCTTGCCTTGATGGGGCCGGCGCGCACCAAGCAGGCGGTGATCCTGGCCTCCGACCGTATCGAGGCCGCCGACGCGCTGGCCTGGGGCCTCGCCGAGAAGGTGGTCGAGGACGGCGAGGCCCTCGCCGCGGCCATGGCCTTCGCCGGGCGAATCGCGCTTCAGCCGCCGATCCCGGTGCGCATGACCAAGACGACGATCAACCGGCTCGCCCATGCCCTTGACGATCTCGCCTCCCACATGGACGCCGATCAGAACGTGCTCACCGGCCTGACGGACGACTACCGGGAGGGAACGTCGGCCTTCCGCGCGAAGCGCAAGCCGGTGTTCAAGGGGCGCTAGAACGTCCGGCCGGGCAGTTGATCGAGCACGGCCTGGCGTTGCGAGTCGTCCATCATCGCCCAGCGCCCGATCTCCTCGATGGTGCGCTTGCAACCGAGGCAGAAACCACTGCCCTTGGGGTCGATCATGCAGATGCCGATGCAGGGCGACATGACCCGCCGCGTCGGCTGAGGTGTCTGCCCGGCCATCGCCGGATCAGGATTTCTTGCTGAGCGAGGCGAGCTGGTTCTGCAGCTCGTCGAGCTTGCGCTTGAGATCGTCGATCGCCGCATCGTTGGCGGGCGTGGCCGGGGCGCTTTCCGACTTGTGTGCGTCCTGTCCGTTGGATGGCGCCGGCGGTGCACCCTGGTTGGCGCCGAACGGATTGAACATGCGCATGGCCTGCTCGAACATCGCCATGTTCTGCTTGCCCATCGCCTCGAATTGCTGGAACGGGTTGAAGCCGAAGGCATTCTGCAGGTAGTGCCGCATCTGCTCCTGGTTGCGCGCGAACTGCGCCATCGACATCTCGAGATATTGCGGAACGACGCCCTGAAGGCTGTCGCCGTAGAACGAGATGAGCTGGCGCAGGAACGGGATCGGCAGCAGCGTTTGGCCGCCCTTGCTCTCTTCCTCGAAGATGATCTGGGTCAAAACCGGGCGGGTGATGTCCTCGCCGGTCTTGGCGTCGTAGACGACGAAATCCGTCTTGTCCTTCACCATCTGCGACAGGTGCTCGAGCGTGACGTAGGCGGAGGTCGCGGTGTTGTAGAGCCGCCGGTTTGCGTATTTCTTGATGACCACCGGCGCGGGCTTGGGGCCGCCGTCGGAGACTGCCTGATCGGCCATTACGCTCTCACTCCTGATGGTCTCGAACGTGAACGGGCGTTTACTTCGACAAATCACCTTAGCGCCTGTGCCGCAGTGCGACAAGGCGGGCTTTGCGGCTGCGAACACGCCTTTCGCAAACACCCGCTATAGTGACGCCATGGCTTCGGAAAACGACGACGCGTCCGACGTCGATCGGCTGGCGCGGCGCTATCTCGATCTATGGCAGACCCAGCTCTCCGGGCTGGCGTCGGATCAAGCGCTGACCGAGCAGATCGTCCGGCTCTTCGCCAGCGCGAATGCCCAAATGGCATCGGTGATACAAGCCGCCCAAGGAGCAACCCATGCAGCCTCATCACCGCCTGGGACCTCGCCCGCTGCCGCTGCATCTGGGCACGGCACTGATGACTTGGGCGAGCTGCGAAAACGCGTGGCGGCTCTGGAAGCGCGGATCGCCGAACTCGAATCCAAGCTTCGCGGTTCTTGAGCAGGTCGCTCCGGCCGACGCCGAGCGCTTTACCGCCGCCCTGCATCGCGAGATTGCCCGACGCATGGATCGTCTGGCCGAAGGCGTGCTGGCCTATCGCCGCCACCCGGCGCACCGTTCGCTGTCGGAGCCGCCGACCGTATGGAGCGAAGGCAACACGCGCATCCTCGACTATGGCGCCACGCATCGCGCCGCGCGGTCGCGGCGCGTCCGCGCCGTGCTGGTCGTGCCCTCGCTGATCAACCGCTGGGAGGTGCTGGATCTCACCGCCGACAAAAGCCTGCTGCGGGCCATGGCGGCGGAAGGTCTGCGGCCGTATCTCGTCGATTGGGGCGCGCCGACCGCGGAGGAGCGACGCTTCGACCTCACGGCCTATGTCGCGCGGCTTGAACGCGCGCTTGCCTTCGTCGCCAGGCGCGCGCGCCGCGCGCCCGCCGTCGCAGGCTATTGCATGGGCGGCACGCTTGCCGTCGCGCTTGCGGCGCGCCAGCCGCGGCGGGTCGCCGGGCTCGCCTTGCTGGCCGCACCGTGGGACTTCAGCGCCGACCGCACCGGCCATGCCTTTCTCCTGTCGGCCGGACCCTTGCTCGCGCGGATGGCGGATCAGGTCGGCGAATTGCCGGTCGACGTCCTGCAGACGCTGTTTTGGTCGCTCGATCCCTGGCTCTCGGTGAAGAAGTTCGGCCGGTTTCTCGCCATGGATCCGGATGGTGAGTCTGCGCGCGACTTCGTGCTGCTCGAGGATTGGCTGAATGGCGGACCGCCGCTCGCCGGTCCCGTCGCCCGTGAATGCCTGGTCGACTGGTACGGCGACAACCTGCCGGGGACGGCCAAGTGGGTGGTCGGCGGCAAGCGCGTGGTGCCCGCGAAGATCGCCAAGCCCGCCCTGGTGATGATCCCGTCGGGCGATCGCATCGTGCCGCCCCTGTCGGCGGCGGCGCTGGCCGATCCGAATCGCGGCCTGAAGAACGTGACTCGGATCGATCTGCCGCTCGGCCATATCGGCATGGTGGTGAGCGGCCGCGCGCGCGAACTCTGCTGGACGCCGTTGATCGGCTGGCTCGGGAAGCTGTGATGTTGGCCGGGGAACGTCGCGTCGATGGGCGTCTGTTCGCGATCTGGGCCGTGCTGCTCACGGTGTCGGTGTTGGCTCATGCCTATGTCGAAGTGAACAACGAGGCGAGCCGCGGCAATGCCATCGGCTTCGGTCGGGCTGCGATCATCGAGGCGTCGAGCCATCTCGTCGTCGCCGCCCTGCTGCCGGCGATCTACTGGCTGCACCGGCGCTGGCCGATCGGCGGCGGACAACCGGGCCATCTCGCGATCCACGTCGCAGCGCTCATTCCCTTCAGCATCGCCCACACGCTCGGCATGGCGGCCTTGCGTTTCCTCTGGTTCGCCGGGCTGATGGGCGAGAACTATGTCTTTCCGCTCACTTTCGATCGCTTCGCCTATGAATTCTCCAAGGACGTCGTCAACTACGGCATGTTGAGCGGCGCGGTGATCGCGTTGCGCCATTTCCTGCGCAGATCGGAGCCCGAGCCGCCCGCCGCGGTGGTCGCGGCGGACGCGTCGCGACCCGAACGATTTGCCGTCCGCAAGCGCGGCGGCAACGAGGTGATGGTCGAGGTGGCCGACATCGACTGGATCGAGGCGGCCGGCAACTACGCCATCCTGCATGTCGGCGGCGAGACCTTCGAAATCCGCTCCTCGCTGGCCCGACTGGAAAGCGAACTGGATCCCCGGCGTTTCGTCAGAGTCCACAAATCTCATGTGGTGAACATCGCCCGGGTCGCCGAAGTGACGCCATGGGTGAGCGGAGATTGGCGCATCCGCATGCAGGATGGCGCCGAGGTCAATCTCAGTCGTCGCTACCGCCGGAGGTTCGAGGCCTTGGCGCCCGTTCGGACATAAGGGACCGGGAAACGGGGCCACTTCGGCCGGTGGATGAGTGGACACCATGGACTCGGGTGGACTGCGCAGACTCGTGGACGAATCGCCTCGGATGTCGATGGCAACGGCATCCGTGCCGTCCACGCGGGTGTGGACGCATTGAGGACGAGCGCTGCGGGCCGCTTGTCCCCGACTGATCGCCGATCGTCCCATCTGGCTCGCCGGTCGTCACAATCGGGGGCGGAATCAACGGTTCGGCGGGTAGGACGCCGGGACCACGACACGAGGTTCCGACATGACCATCCGCCGCCCCGATCTCGACTGGCTGCGCGTTCTCGCCTTCGGGCTGCTCATTCTCTACCACTCCGGCATGGCCTGGTCGGGCTGGCATTGGCATCTCACCAGTGCCGAGCCGATCGCCTGGCTGCGCGAGGGCATGCGGTTCGTCAACCGCTGGCGCATGCCGCTCCTCTTCCTCGTGTCGGGAGGGGCGGTGGTGCTGGCCCTTGGGCATCGGACGGCCGGTGTGTTCGCGCTCGATCGCTTGCGTCGGCTGTTGCTGCCGCTGGTCTTCGGCATGATCGTGCTGGTGCCGCCCCAGATTTATGCCGAGCGACTGTTTCGCGGCCAGTTCAACGGCTCGTTCCTCGACTGGCTGCCGCAGGCCTTCGCCGGCGGCGCCTATCCCGCCGGCAACGTGAGTTGGCACCATCTCTGGTTCATTGCCTATGTGCTGGTGCTGACGTTCGTGCTGCTGCCCTATTTCCTGTGGGCGCGGAGCCAATCCGGGCGCCGGGTCCAGAGCGCCGTGGCGCGGCTGGCGGGCCGGACCGGCCTGCATTGGCTGATGGCCCTGCCGCTCGCCGCATCGATCCTGTGGCTGGTCCCGCTGTCGCGCAATCCCAACGGCCTGGTCGGCGATTGGCACGGGCTTTTCTATTACGGCACGCTGCTGGCCTATGGCGCGTTCCTGTTCGGGACGCATGAGATGCAGTCCGCCGTCGCACGCCAGCGCTGGCTGTCGCTCGCCGTCGGCGTCGCGAGCTACGGGGCCCTGTATGCAATGTACTTCGCCGGTACCGTCGTTCCGGCAATACCGTCCGCCGAACGCCCGCTCTATGCCTTGCTGTCGGGCATGAACACGATGGCGTGTCTGTTCGCGATCACGGGGTTCGCCCATCGGCACCTGACGCGGCGGCCGCGGCTCCTGGGCGAGGCGACCGAGGCGGTCTATCCCTTCTACATGATCCACCAGACGGTGACGGTGATTGCCGTCTACTGGTTGCTGAAATGGCAGATCCCATCGGTCGCAGGCTTCGCCCTCGCCGTGGCGGCGACCTTCCTTGGCAGCCTGGCGGTCTATCTTGCATTGGTGCGACCCTTCGCCCCCATCCGGCCGCTGTTCGGAATGAAAGCCGGCCCTTTGCCGGTCCGGGTGGCCGCCCTATAAGATCGCCCCTGGGGCGGCCCGCAAGGAGGACAGCATGGCATCGGACATCGTGATCGCGAGCGCGGCACGCACACCCATCGGCTCGTTCAACGGCGCACTCGGCGGCGTGCCGGCGCATGACCTCGGCAAGGTCGCGATCAAGGGCGCGCTCGAGCGCGCCAAAGTCAAACCCGAGGAAGTCGACGAAGTCATCATGGGCCAGATCCTGAGCGCCGGTCAGGGCCAGAACCCGGCGCGTCAGGCGGCAATCAATTCGGGCATCCCGGTCGAGAAGACTGCGCTCGGCATCAACCAGCTCTGCGGCTCCGGCCTGCGCGCCGTCGCCTTCGGCTGGCAGGCGATCCGCAACGGCGACGCCTCCATCATGGTGGTCGGCGGCCAGGAGAGCATGAGCCAGGCCCCCCACGTCGCCCATCTGCGCGACGGCGTGAAGATGGGCGAAATGAAGATGATCGATTCGATGCTCAAGGACGGACTGTGGGATGCCTTCCACGGCTATCACATGGGCAACACCGCCGAGAACGTGGCGCAGAAGTTCCAGATCACGCGCGTCGAGCAGGACGCTTTCGCGGCCTCGTCGCAGAACAAGGCTGAGGCGGCCCAGAAGAGCGGCCGCTTCAAGGACGAGATCGTCCCGGTCACGGTGAAGACCCGCAAGGGCGATGTCGTGGTCGACACCGACGAGTTCCCGCGTCACGGCACCACGGCCGAGGCGCTCGCCAAGCTGCGCCCGGCCTTCGCCAAGGAAGGCGGCTCGGTCACCGCGGGCAATGCCTCGGGCATCAATGACGGTGCGGCGGCGCTCGTGCTGATGACGGCCGACGAGGCCAGGAAGCGTGGCGTCGAGCCGCTGGCCAGGATCGTGTCGTGGGCGACCACCGGGGTCGATCCGTCGATCATGGGCATCGGTCCCGTCACCGCCACCCAGGAGGCGTTGAAGAAGGCCGGCTGGACGGTCAAGGACCTCGATCTCGTCGAGGCCAACGAAGCCTTCGCGGCGCAGGCCGTCGCCGTCGGCAAGCAGCTCGGTCTCGATCCGCAGAAGCTCAACGTCAATGGCGGGGCGATCGCGCTCGGCCATCCGATCGGCGCCTCGGGCGCGCGTGTGCTCACCACGCTACTCTACGAGATGCAGAAGCGCGACGCCAAGAAGGGCCTCGCCACCCTCTGCATCGGCGGCGGCATGGGCATCGCCATGTGCGTGCAGCGCGACTAGCGTTCGACGAAGCGCTTCTGTTCTGGCAAGGGGAGGTGCCATGCAATGTGCGCCTTCCCTTGTTCCTGAGCTCGATGTCACCGACCTCGACCGGTCCCTTGCGATCTATGTCGACGTGCTGGGCTTCAGATGCGAGTTCAGCCGCCAGGAAGAGCGCTTCGCCTATCTCATTCGCGGCGATGCGCACCTGATGCTGCAGGAAGCGGCGGGCCCCGGCAGACGCTTCCGAACCGCGCCCCTCGAGCATCCTTTCGGCCGCGGCGTGAACTTTCAAGTCGAAGTGAACGACGTCGATGCCCTCTACGCGAATGTAGAGCGCGCCACCTTGAAAGTTGTCGTTCCGCTGGAGCAGCGATGGTATCGCCAGGGCCAGAGCGAAGTGGGAAACCGGCAGTTCGTCATGTCGGATCCCGACGGCTATCTGCTCCGCTTCTTCAGCGATCTCGGTGAGCGACGCCCATAGCTCAAACCGCCAACTGCTTCGCGAAGCCTTGGCGGGTGCAGCGGACTATCCGCGCCCGGCGGAAAATTCTTCTCGATATGCGGCTGCCCACGGATAGAGGCAGGTCGGGGGAGCCCCCTAGGTTCGCGCAAAGCGAACCGAGGAGTCCCGATGTCTTCCACCGACGTTGAGCTGCCGCCGACCTTCAACCGATTGGCGTGGTCCAATCTCGCCGCACAGTCGGCCGAGCAAATCGCCCTGGCGGCGGCTCCGATCGTGGCGGTGCTGCTGCTGGGGGCGGGCGAAGGCCAGACCGGTCTGCTGCAGACCGCGCTGACGCTGCCCTTCATCCTGTTGGCCATTCCGGCGGGCCTGTTGGCCGATCGTTGGTCGCGCCGTCGGCTGATGGCCGGCGCGGAGGTGCTGCGGGCGGTGGCGCTGTTCGCGATCCTGGCCCTGGTCTGGTTCGACCTGCTCACCGTGCCGCTGCTGGCGCTGTTGGGCTTTGTCGCGGTCTGCGGCACGGTGGCCTACAGCGTGGCCACGCCGTCTCTCGTGCCGTCCCTGGTGGCGCCACACGCCCTCCCGGCGGCCAATGCACGCATCGAACTCGCGCGGACGGTGGCCTTCGCGTCGGGGCCTGCGCTGGGCGGTCTGCTGGTGGGCTGGACCGGTGGCGGGCCGGCCTTCGGCATTGCCGCCGGTCTGTCGATTCTGGCGGCGTTCCTGCTTGCCGGCATCCACGAGCCGTCGCGCCCGCAGGTGACGCGGCGGCGACCACTGCAGGAGATCCGGGAAGGCGCCGAATTCGTCTTCCGTCACCCTCTGTTGCGCCCCGTCTTCATCACCCAGTTCGTGTTCAACACCGCTTCGTTCGTCCTGTTCGCGGTGTTCGTGCCCTATGCCGTCCGCCATCTCGGCCTGTCTGCGGCCGGGGTCGGCACGACCTTGGCGATGTACGGCGGCGGCATGGTCGTCGGCGCCCTGCTCGCGACGCGCATCATGCGGCGACTTTCCTTCGGTACCGTCGTCGGATTGGGCCCGGTTGCCGGTTTCATCGCGTCGGGTGTCATGGCCCTCACGATCGTCTTTCCGACTCCAATTCTGGCGGCGGCCAGCTTCTTTCTGCTGGGTGCCGGGCCGATTCTCTGGGTCATCAGTACGACGACCCTACGCCAGGCGGTGACGCCGCCGCGCCTGCTCGGGCGGGTGTCGGCCATCAACATCATGTCGTACGGGGCACGGCCGCTGGGCGCCGGCCTGGGAGCGCTGGTCGGGGGCATGTTCGGAGCGGAGGCCTGTCTCTACCTCTCCGTGGCCGGCTTTGCGTTGCAGATGGTCATCATCCTCCTGTCGCGCGCCGTCGCTCTCGCCCGACAGCCCGAGATGGCAGGTGACTAAGCGGGTGTTTCCTCCCTTCTGGCGAATCCGGCTAGAGTGGGCGACCAGGCAAGGGAGGATCGGATGGCCGGACGTGTCGCATTGGTGACGGGTGGAACGCGTGGAATTGGCGCGGCCATCTCGAGGATGCTCAAGCTGCGCGGCTACAATGTCGCGGCGAACTATGCCGGCAACGACGTTGCCGCCAAGACCTTCAAGGAGGAGACGGGCATTCCGGTCTACAAATTCGATGTCGGCGACTTCGACGCGGTGAGGGCCGCGGTCGCCCAGATCGAGAAGGAACTCGGCCCGATCGACATCGTCGTCAACAACGCCGGCATCACGCGCGATGCCACCATGCGCCGTCTCGACCGCAGCATGTGGGACGCCGTGATCGACACGAATCTCGGCTCCTGCTTCAACGTCAGCAAGGCCGTGTGGGACGGCATGAATACCCGCGGGTTCGGCCGCATCGTCAATATCGGCTCGATCAACGGCCAGGGCGGTCAGTATGGCCAGGTCAACTACGCCGCCGCCAAGTCGGGCATCCACGGCTTCACCAAGGCGCTGGCGCAGGAAGGTGCCGCCAAGGGCGTCACGGTCAATGCCATCGCGCCGGGTTACACCGACACCGACATGGTCTCGGCCGTGCCGGCCAACGTGCTGGAGAAGATCATCGCCAAGATCCCGGTCGGGCGCCTCGGCAAGGCCGACGAGATCGCACGCGGCGTGCTGTTCCTGGTCGCCGACGACGCGGGCTTCATCACCGGGTCGACCTTGTCCATCAATGGCGGCCAGCACATGTACTGAGTACTCAGGGAGAGGCTCATGGCCAAGCTGATCGAATACAAGGACATGGGCCCGCAGGCGAAGGCGGTGGTCGACGAGATCGCCGGCCGCCGCGGCATCGATCCTGCCGGCATCAACAACGTGTGGAAAGCGCTGGCCCGCCACCCCGACGTCATGGAGCGCTTTGCCGCGGAGATGAAGGCGGCCTTCGCTCCGGGCAGGATAGATCCGCTCGCCAAGGAACTGATCTACCTCGCCGTCAGCATCGCCAACCAGTGCGACTACTGCATCGCCTCGCACGGCACGATGGCCCGCCAGAAGGGCATGGACGAAGGGATGTTCCAGGAGTTCATGGCCGTCGTGCTGGCAGCCCAGAAGGGTAACAAGATCGCCATGGCCTACCGCGTGCCGGTCGATCCCGCCTTCGAGGAGAAGTGATTTGGCCGTCGCGAAATCGCCGAGTTGGGACGCCGGCCTTTACCTGAAATTCGCCGACCATCGGACGCGACCGGCCCTCGACCTGATGGCACGGCTCGATCCTGCAAACGGCATGCGCCCTGGTCACGCGATATACGATCTGGGGTGCGGCGCGGGTAACGTCGCACGCATCCTGGCGGAGCGTTTCCCGGAGAGCCCGATCATCGGCATCGATTCGTCGGACGACATGCTGGCCAAGGCGCGCACCCAGACGAGCGACGCGCGCGTCACCTTTGCCAAAGGCGATCTCGCACGATTCGAACCGACGGTGCCGCCAGCCGTGCTCTACAGCAATGCGGCCTATCACTGGCTCGAAGGGCACATCGATCTGTTTCCGGGATTGCTGAAGAAGCTGCCGTCTGGCGGACAGCTCGCGATCCAGATGCCGCGCAACCACGAGGCGGCGTCGCACACCCTGATGCGAACCGCGGCGGAAGCCGGGCCCTGGAAGGCCAAGCTCGCCGAGGTGCGCGGCATCGGGCCGGTGTCGGCACCGGCACGCTACTACGATGTACTGAAGTCGCTCTGCTCGGAGCTGGAAGTCTGGGAGACGATCTACCAGCAACCGCTGACTGGCGAGGACCCCGTCGCGCACTGGACCGCCGGCACCGGTCTGAGACCGTTCCTCGATGCCCTGACCGAACCGGAGCGGTCCGAGTTCTTTGCCACTTATGCCCGCCTGGTCGCCGAAGCCTATCCGACGCGTGCCGACGGCATTACGCTCTTTCCCTTCCGCCGGTTGTTCATCGTCGCCCGTCGCGCATGAAGCGCCGCGTCCTTCTTGCGTTTGCATTCGCGTTGGGTGCGTGGCGGGTCGAGGCCGCGCCCCAGGTCATGGTTGCTGCGGCTCATCCCTTGGCGGTCGAGGCGGGCCTCGACGTTCTGCGACGCGGCGGCACGGCCGTCGACGCCGCGGTGGCGGTGCAAATGGTGCTGGGCGTCGTCGAGCCCCAGGCGTCTGGTATCGGTGGCGGGGGTTTTCTGCTGCACTACGACACCACCGAACGTGCAATCCGGGCCTATGACGGCCGCGAAACGGCACCGGCCGGAGCCGTCGGCACCATGTTCCTGGATGCGAGCGGCAAGCCCCTCGACTTCCGCGAAGCCGTCCTTTCGGGGATGTCTGTCGGCGTGCCTGGCGTGGTGGCTATGCTGGAGCAGGCGCACCGGGAGAGTGGAAGACTGCCGTGGGCCGATCTGTTCGCCGCGGCAATTTCACTGGCGCGCGACGGCTTCGAGACGCCGCCACGGCTGGCGCGGGCACTGACGATCTTCAAGTCGGTCGCCGACGACCCGGCGGCACGGTCGGTCTATCTGAACGACGACGGCACGCCGAAGCGGCGCGTCGTCAATCCTGCGCTCGCCGACACGATGCAACTCATCGCAACTCGGGGATCGCTCGCGCTGCGCGAGGGGGTGATCGCCGAGGCGATGGTGGCGCGCGTGCGCCGGCATGTCCGGCCGGGCACGTTGTCGCCGGCCGATCTCGCCGCCTATCGCCCCGTTGAGCGAGAGCCGGTGTGTGGCCCCTATCGGTTCTGGCTGATTTGCAGCATGTCGCCACCGTCGTCAGGTGGCGTGGCGATCCTGCAGATACTCGGCTTGATCGAACCTTTCGAGCTCTCGCGCGATCCGCCCAATTCGGTGCGTGCCCTTCATCTGATTGCCGAGGCGAGCCGTCTCGCCTTCGCCGACCGGGCCCGCTATCTCGCCGATCCCGCCTTCGTCGATGTGCCGGTGCGCGGGCTGCTGGCGCCGGCTTACCTGGCCGAGCGGCGCAAGCTGATGTCGCCCGAGAGGAGCATGGCACGGCAGCCGGTCGAGCCAGGATATCCCGAACGTGGCACCAGCCATGTCAGCATCGTCGACGGCCAAGGCAACGCCGTGAGCTTCACCACGACCATCGAAGCGCCGTTCGGTGCGCAGATGATGGTGGGGGGATTCTTCCTCAACAATGAATTGACCGACTTCACCGCGCGGCCCGAGATCGAGGGCCGTGTCGTCGCCAACCGGGTCCAGCCCGGCAAGCGGCCGAGGTCGTCGATGGCGCCGACCGTCGTCCTGGACAACGATCGACGGTTGGTGGCAGTCGTCGGCTCGGCCGGTGGGCCGCGCATCATCGGCGATGTGGCGCATGCCCTGATCGGCATGCTCGATTGGAATCTTTCGGCCCAGGATGCGATCGATCTGCCGCGGGTGCTGAATGTCAATGGGCCAACCGAGCTCGAAGAACGCGGCGATCTGCCGGCCCGGACGGACGCCTTGCGCGCGCTGGGCCATCGAGTACAAGGGCGCCGCCACGAGGGCGGTCTGACCGCCATCCGTCGCATCGAGGGCGGATGGGAAGGTGGAGCCGACCCGAGGCGCGACGGAGTCGCCAAAGGAGAGTAGGACTTGGCCCAGAAAAAGTTGCCCAGTGTCCTGCTGCGTGCCGGCGAGGATCGTCGCGTGCGCGCCGGTCATCCCTGGGCTTTCTCCAACGAGATCCTGATGGACGCCGAGACCAGGGCGCTGCCGGCAGGGTCGCTCGTTGTCCTGCGGGCGCCGGGTGGAGAGGCGCTGGGGCTCGCGACGTTCAATCCGCATTCGCTGATCGCCGCGCGTGTGCTGTCGCAGAACGCCGAGGTCGCTGTCGATGCCTTGTTCTTCGGCCGGCGTCTGGCCCGGGCCGCGGCCTTGCGCGACCGCCTGATCGGCGTTCCCTACTACAGGCTGATCCATGCCGAGGCCGACGGGCTGCCCGGCCTGATCGTCGATCGGTTCGGCGACGTGCTGGCGGTCCAGGTCAATAGCGCGGGCATGGATGGGCTTGCGTCTGTGCTTCTTGAGGCGCTCGAAGCAGAGCTCTCGCCCAAGGTCATTGTCCTGAAGAACGATTCACCCGTACGCGCGTTGGAAGGACTGAAGCGCGAGGTTGTCATCTCCAAGGGCGAGGTCGATCAACCCATCGAGCTGATCGAGAATGACGCACGTTTCGTCGCCGATCTCTCGGGCGGCCAGAAGACCGGCTGGTTCTACGACCAGCGGGACAATCGTCGCTTCATGGCGGATCTCTCCAGAGATGCGAGCGTGCTCGACGTCTATAGCTACAGCGGCGGCTTCGGCGTACTGGCGGCGAAGGAGGGCGCGCGGTCGGTGGTCTGTGTCGACCGCTCGCAGGCTGCTCTCGACTCGGCCCGTCAGGCGGCCCGGCTCAACGGCGTCGAGGACAGGGTCGGGTTCGAAAAGAGCGAGGCTTTCGAGACGCTCGAGGAACTCGGTGCTGCGGGCCGCCGGTTCGAGGTCGTGATCTGCGATCCCCCTGCTTTCGTGAAAAGCCGCAAGGACTTGAAGGTCGGCGCACAGGGCTATCGCAAGCTGGTGCGGCTGGCGGCGCCGTTGGTCACGCCAGGTGGATTCCTCTTCGTTGCCTCGTGTTCGCACCTGGTCGATCCCTCGCTGTTCGCCGAGCAGGTTCGCCGCGGCTTGCGTGACGCCGAGCGCGACGGCCGCATTCTGCGCAGTTCTGGAGCCGCGCTCGATCATCCCGTGCATCCCGGCCTGCCCGAGACCGCCTATCTCAAGGCGCTCACCCTGCAGCTCGATTGATCGCGGCATGCTCGGGCCGGGTCCACGCAACCTTATCACCGATGTCGATGGCCTTGCCGTCGGCAGCGTCGCGGATACGAAGTTGCGTTCGGGCGTCACCGTCCTGCTGTGCGATCGCCCGTCGGTCGCATCGGTCGACGTGCGCGGCGGCGCACCGGGAACGCGCGAGACCGATCTGCTCGATCCGTCGTGCCGCGTCGATCGCGTCGATGCGATTTGCCTCTCGGGAGGGTCGGCGTTCGGTCTTTCCGCCGCCGACGGCGTGATGCGCTGGCTGAAGGAACGTGGACGCGGCGTGGCGATCGCCGATGTGGTGGTGCCGATCGTGCCGACGGCGATCCTCTTCGACCTGCTGAACGGGGGCGACAAGAACTGGCAGTGGCCGCCCTATCGCGAACTCGCCTATCAGGCGGCGGAGCGGGCGGGGCTCGACTTCGAGCTCGGCAACACGGGCGCCGGCATGGGCGCCAACGCGGGCAACCTGAAGGGCGGCTTGGGCAGTGCGTCGGCGGTCGATCCGGCGACAGGCCTCCAAGTCGGCGCGCTGGTCGCCGTCAATGCACGAGGCTACGCCACCATGGGTGATATGCCGCAATTCTGGGCATGGGCGCTGGAGCAGGACGGTGAGTTTGGCGGTCTGCCTCCGCCCGGACATGGTATCGCCTTGCCGATCGCTCACAATCGCGCCGATCTGACCCACGGCGATCCGCGTGGCAACACCACCATCGCCATCGTCGCGACCAATGCCGGGCTCGACAAGGCCTCGGCCCAGCGCATGGCCATGATGGCCCAGGATGGTTTGGCGCGCTCCATCCGACCGGTGCACACGCCGCAGGACGGCGATACCGTGTTCGCGGTGGCGACCGGTGCGATCGAGCTTGGCAGCGATGCGCTGGCCTTGGGCGAACTCGGCACGCTGGCTGCGGATTGCCTGGCGCGGGCGGTGGCGCGCGGCGTCTATCACGCCGCGACGCTCGGGGCGTCACGCGGCTGGCGGGACGTGTTCGGCCGTTGATAGACTGCCGCTGCAACACCGGAGGACTATCCGTGAATTCTCCTTCTCGCCGTCAATTCGTGGCAGCCGCGGCGGCAGCGACGGCAACACTCGGTTTCGGCCCCGATGTATGGGCACAAACCAAGGATCGCTTGGTGATCGGCATGTCGCTGGAGCCGCCGGTCCTCGATCCGACCAAGAATGCCGCGGCCGCCATCCGCGAGATCACCAGCCCCAGTATCTACGAGGCTCTCGGCCGAATCGATCGAACCGGAGCCATTCAACCGAACCTGGCCGAGAGCTGGTCGATCTCCGAGGACGGAAAGGAATACGTCTTCAAGCTGCGGCGGGGCGTGAGGTTCCACGATGGTGAGGCATTCGATGCGTCGGTGGCCAAGTCCTCGTTGGAGCGACTCTATGCCAAGGATTCCACGGTGCCGGCCAAGTCGCTGTTTACCGACATCGAAACGGTCGAGGCCGTCGACGAGGCGACTGTCAGGATCACGCTGAAGTCGCCCAATTCCTATCTGCTCTATGCGCTGTCGCTCGGCGACGCCGGGATCATGCACCCCAAGTCGATGGCGACCAACGACAAGAAGCCGGTCGGCACCGGACCCTTCGTGTTCAAGGAGCGCAAGGAAGGCGATTCTGTCACGTTGGAGAGATGGCCGGGATACCGCGACCTCGGCGACATCAAGCTCAAGACCGTGGTCTTCAAGGTGGTCAAGGATCCGTCGGCCCAGGTGAGCTCTCTCTTGGCAGGCGATGTCGACACATTCCCCGGATTCCAGGCGCCGGAGTTGGTCGAACGGCTGAAGAGGGATGCCCGCTTCGCCGTCGTCGTCGGCACTACCGAAGGTGAAGTCATCATGGCGACCAACAACGGCAAGAAGCCGTTCGACAATCCTAAGGTGCGCCAGGCGATGGCCCATGCTCTCAATCGCGAGGAGTTGATCGCTGCCGAATCGGGGTTTGGGACGCCGATCGGCAGCCACTTCCCGCCGCACAACAAGGCATATGTCGATCTCACCGGGACGTATCCGTTCGACATCGCAAAGGCCAAGGCGCTGCTCGCCGAGGCCGGTCATCCCAACGGGTTCGAGGCGAGCCTGAAATTGCCGCCTGTCGGATACGCCCAGCGCGCAGGCGAAGTGCTGGCGAGCCAGCTCGGCAAGATCGGCATCAAGGTGGCGATTACACAGCTTCAATGGCCGCAGTGGCTGGCCGAGGTGTTCCGGGAGAAGAACTACGACTTGACGGTGGTTGCCCACACCGAGGCCAACGACCTGGATCGCTACGCGCGGGAGAACTACTACTGGAACTACAATTCGGCGGAGTTCCGAGCCAAGTGGCGGGAAGTCTTGTCGTCGACCGACTTCGCCAGGCGCGACGAGCTCCTGAAGGAGTGCCAGCGCATCATTGCGCGCGATGCCGTCAACGGGTTTCTCTATCAGCTCGCCAAGATCGGCGTTTGGAAGAAGGATCTCGTCGGCATGTGGGAGAACTCGCCTTCGCCGCAGGCCAATCTCGCGGGCGTGTACTGGAGGTAGTGGCCGCCCCCCAAGCTGAAGGCCACGGGCTGACGATGCTGTCGCTATGATCGAGTTCCTCTCGCGGCGGCTCGTTGCCGCGTTGGTGACCTTGGCGATGGCGACGGTCGTCGTGTTCGCGGTCGTCGAGGTGCTACCTGGCGATCCCGCGGAAGTCATGCTCGGCACCGAGGCGCGGCCCGACACGCTTGCCGCCCTGCGGGCAAAATACGGCTTCGATCGTCCACTGGTCGAGCGTTACGCGACCTGGATCGGCGGGCTGGCGACGTTCGATCTCGGCGCCAGCCACGCCTATGGCACACCGGTCTCCAAGCTCATCGGCGATCGGCTGGTCGTCACCCTGCCACTCGGTGCCATGGCGCTGTCGTGGGCGACATTGGTGGCGATTCCGCTCGGCGTGTTCGCTGCCTGGCGGCACGGCCGGCCGGGTGACTGGGGCGTGATGGGTTTCACCCAGATCGGCATCTCGATCCCGAACTTCTGGTTCGGCATTGTCTTGGTGCTGGTGTTTGCCGTGACCTGGCAGCTCTTCCCGGCGGGTGGCTTTCCGGGATGGGGACAGGATGTCGTCAAGTCCCTGCATGCACTGGTGCTGCCGGCGGCGGCGTTGTCGCTGGGCGAGATCGCCATCCTTACCCGCGTCACCCGATCGGCGATGCTCGACACCCTGCGCGAGGACTATGTGCGTACGGCCCGCGCCAAGGGGGCGCCCGAGCGGACTGTTCTTTTCCGGCATGCGCTGCGCAACGCACTGATTCCGGTGACGACGGTCGCCGGCCTGATCGCGGGTTTCCTCATTGCTGGTGCGGTGATCATCGAAAGCGTCTTCCGCCTGCCCGGGGTCGGACAACTCGTCTACGACTCGATCAACAATCGCGATCTGATCGTGATCAAGAATGTCGTGATCCTGTTTACGGTACTCGTGCTGGCGGTGAACCTGCTGGTCGACCTCGCCTACGCGCTGCTCGATCCGCGACCGCGGATTCGCGCATGAAGAATTTTCTGGCGCGTGCCGGGCGACACGTCGGATTCCAGATCGGCGCGGTGCTGTTGCTCCTGTTCATCGGTACCGCCCTCGTGTCTCTCTTCTGGACGCCGCATCCGGTCGAAGAACTGCAGATGCGGGCCAAGCTGATGCCATCCTCCGCAAAGTACTGGCTGGGAACAGATCATCTCGGCCGCGACGTGCTCTCGCGCATCATGGTGGGCGCCCAGACGTCGATCGCGGTCGGCCTGATCGCTGTCGTCCTCGGCATGTCGGCGGGCGTCGCGCTGGGCGCATGGGCTGCGGCGCGAGGTGGTTGGGTCGACGAGGCGCTGTCGCGTACCTCCGATCTCATCTTCGCCTTCCCGGCGGTGCTGATCGCCATTCTCATTACGTCCGTCCTGGGAGCCAGCGCACAAAACGCCATTCTCGCCATCGCCATCTTCAACGTTCCGGTGTTCGCGCGCGTGACCCGCGGCGCTGCGTTGTCGATGTGGGGCCGCGACTTCGTGCGTGCGGCGACGGCCATGGGGCGGGGTCCGGTCGGCATCACCCTGCATCATGTCCTGCCCAACATAGCCAGCATCCTGATCGTCCAGGCGACGATTCAGTTCGCGGTGGCGATCTTGGCCGAAGCGGGGCTCTCCTATCTCGGGCTCGGTGCCCAGCCGCCGGTGCCGTCGTGGGGGCGGATGCTGCGCGATGCGCAGACCTACATCTTCCAAGCACCGGGGTTGGCAGTATGGCCGGGCTGCGCCATTGCCGCGGCCGTGCTCGGCCTGAACATGCTGGGGGACGGCCTGCGCGATCTGCTAGATCCGCGGCTTCGCCTGATGCGCGTGGGATAGGCCTCGATTGTCGAGCCCGGGAGCGGACCGTCAGACCGGCCGGTCGCCGCAAATCTGGATGCGCCGCATGAGACGGCGAAACGGCCCGGTATCGCCCAACGCGATGTGCTTGGCGCTTCGATTGTCCCAGAACGCAATCGAGCCCTTCTGCCATCGGAAGCGGAAAGTGAATTCCGGCCGGTTGCCGTGCTCCATCAGGAAGTCGAGCAGCGGCTTGCTCTCGGCTTCCGTCATGCCTTCGAAGGCGACGGTGTAAGACTTGTTGACGAACAGCATCTTGCGGCCGTTCTCGGGGTTCGTGCGCACGACCGGGTGGACACTGCGTGTCTCGCGCCAGTCCGCTCCATCGCGGTGCTTCGTCGAACGCCCCTTGTTCTTGCCGGCCTGCGGCCCCGCCACCATGATGTCGCTGTGCACGGCCCGCAGACCGTGCAGCATCTTCTTCATGCCGTCCGACAGCGCTTCGTAGGCCAGGTACTGGTTGGCGAACATCGTGTCGCCACCGTAGGGCGGCACATCGATGCCGTAGAGGATCGCGCCCATCGGCGGCTCGGGCCACATCGTGGTATCGGCATGCCAGTCCTCGCCGACGTAGCCGGTGTCGCCCGGCTCGCGCCGCACCATGACGATCTCGGGATCGTCTCCCATGCCCTTGTAGTTGGGATGCACGAATATCTCGCCGAACTTTCGGGCAAAGGCTTTGTGGCGTGCGACATCGAGTTCCTGGTCGCGGAAGAACACGACGCAGTGCTCGTTCAGGGCGTCGCGAATCTCGCGCACCGTGTCGTCGTCGAGGTCCTGGGCGACATCGACGCCCGAAATCTCCGCGCCGCCAGCGCCCGAGAGCTGCTTCACCTCGATGCGGCTGTTCCTCATGGCGACCTCCTGCTAGTAGAGCCTAGCAGTGTCGGATGAGGCATCCAACGGTCCTTTGAGACGTTAGGTTTCCATACTGTCGCCATGTTCGCCGAACTACGAAGGATTCCGATGCAGCGGCGAACCCGCCTCGACAACATCTGGCGATGTCTGGTCGTTTCGGCGGCGATGGTCCTTGCCGCCCAGGCCGCCCATGCGCGCAAGGCCGAAATCACCCTGTCGATCGTCGGCGACCAGCGCATGGCCGCCGAGCTCCAAGGACTGATCGATGCTCTCGACAAGGATACACCGCTCTCCGGCGATGCCCTGTCGTTGTTGCAGGGCGCACAGGCCCGGCGCGCCCGTCTTGAGACGGCCCTGCGTTCGCGTGGCTTCTACGACGCGGAGGTTCACACGACGTATTCGGGGCGCACGATCGACGAGCCGGAGGCTCTCGATGCCATTGCGGTTGCGCCCGCTTCGGAGACGATCAATTTTGCGGTTCTGATCCAGACAGGATCGCGCTATCGCGTCGCCACCCTGGCGATCCGTCCCGCAGGACAGGCGACGACGTCGCTTGCCATCGATCTGGACCAACTGTCGCTGAAGGTGGGCAGTCCCGCCGACGCCGCCGAGATCCTGAAGACCGAACAGCAAATACTCGAGCAGCTTCGCGAGCGCGGCCATGCGCTGGCGGCGGCGCGGCCGCGCGAAGTCGTGATCGACTACGCCGTCAAGGAAGCCTACGTCACCTACGTGATCGAGGAGGGACCCTTGGCCTCGATGGGTCCGGTGCGATTCTCGGGAACGCAAGAGATCGACACGAAGTACCTGCAGCGCCGTGTCCCCTTCTCGCAGGGCGAGCCCTATCGGCCGGGCAGGGTCAATGAATTGCGCGACCGGATGACGTCACTCGGTGTGTTCAACTCCGTGCGCGTCACGCCGGCCAGCCAACTCGAAGCCGACGGCAGGCTGCCGATCGACGTCGAGCTTCGCGACCGGGCGCAGCGATCGGTCGGCTTCGGCGTCGCCTACGAGACGCAGCTCGGCTTCTCGGTCAACGCCTACTGGCTGCACCGCAACCTGTTCGGTCAAGCCGAGAGCTTGCGCCTCGCCACGGAGATGAATCGTATCGGACAGGGCGCGTTCTTCCAGGACTCGGGCTATGCCTTCAAGGCGGACTTCCGCAAGCCCGACTGGTGGTTGCCCCAGCAGGATGCGGTGGCGCAGGCGCAGGTCGTGCGGGAGGTGTTCGATGCCTATCGCCGCAAGGCGGTGGTCGGCTCCTTTGGGTTCGAGCGGACATTCTCCCCGCATTGGCGGGCCAAGGTGAGTCTCGCGGGCGACTACTCCGAGATCGAGGCCCATGGGACCACGCGCACCTTTGCGCTTGTGGGTCTGCCGATGTCGGTGACGCTCGACCGGGCCAACAGCGCGGTCGAACCGACCAAGGGATACCGTTTCACCCTGGCGGCGGCGCCCTACATGGATGCCAAGAACCAGAACGACGTCTTCAGCATCCTGCGGCTCACCGGGGCGGGCTATCTCGATATCAGCGGGAACGGTCGCAGCGTTCTCGCCGGCCGCGCATCCTACGGCATGATCCCCGGGGCAAGCACGAGTCTGACCCCGCCCGACAAGCTCTTCTATGCCGGCGGCGGTGGTTCGGTGCGTGGCTTCGCCTATCAGAGTGCCGGTCCACGCGATGCCTTCAACACGCCGATCGGCGGGGCGAGCGTGGTGGAGGGAAGCCTCGAGTTTCGCCAGCGCATTGGCCAGTCGTTCGGCGCGGTCGCGTTCGTCGATGCCGGCAGCGCCTATCTCGACGTCTGGCCGGACTTTGCGAGCCTGCCGCCGCGTGTCGGTGCTGGCGTCGGCCTTCGCTACTACACCGGCTTCGGGCCGGCCCGCCTCGACGTTGCCGTGCCGCTCAACCGGCGCTCCGGCGATGCGCCCTTCGGCATCTACGTCAGCCTCGGGCAGGCGTTCTGATGCGCGCCCTCAGGATCCTCGGCGGGATGATCGGCGGCTTTGCTGCCGCCGTCGCGCTGTTGCTCGCCGTACTGCAGTCGGCGCCGGCCAGGCACTGGGTGGCGGCGACCATGTCGCGGCTCGCGTCTTCGGGGGAAATGCGGGTCGAACTGAGAGAACTGGACGGATTCATACCGACAGACCTGACCATCGGCGAGCTCGAAGTGGCGGATCGAGAGGGCGTTTGGCTGCGTGCCGAAGAAGTGCGTCTTTCCTGGTCGATTGCGCCATTGTTCTCCGGATGGCTGCGCATCGACAACCTCACGGCACGACAGATCGACGTACGTCGCCTTCCCTACCCATCGAGGACCGATGAGCCTTCGTCCGGTGAGTTCACCGGGCTGCCGTTCGCCGTCGACTTGCGTCTCGCTTCCGTGCCCGAGTTGAACCTGCACGAGTCCGTCGCCGGCGTGCGGTCGAACTGGAAACTGGATGCCGCCGCTTCCTTGCCGGCGGATGACGGCGCCAGCCATCTTCACGTGACGCTCGATCGCACGGACGGGCCGGCAGCCCATGCCTCGGCCGACCTGAGGTTTCGACTGGCCCCGCTCTCGATCGACGGAAGGATCGCGGTCGAGGAATCCACGCGCGGCGGGCTGGTGGCGGAGCTGATCGGACGGCCCGATCTCGAGCGCACGTCGCTCGAGATGACGGCCCGGGGCAACGCCCAGTCCGGCAACGTCGTGTTGACGGCCGGCGCCGGCGATGCCGTTACCTCGGAAGGACGGGTGCATTGGGAGCGTGTCGGCGCCGACACGCAAGTATCCCTTCGGCTGCAGGCGGCGACTTCCGGCCTGCCCGACAGTCCACTCGCCCGTGCACTCGCCCAGCCGCTCGAGCTGCAGGGTTCCGCCCGGTTCGACGCCGCTCGAACGTGGAGTGTCGAGCGACTGACACTCGAATCGGGTCCGACCAGGATCGAGGGCACCGGACGATACGACATGGCCACGGACAAACTCGAGGCCAGCGTGGACGTCATGGTCCCGGATGCCGGCCCATACTCCGCGCTTGCCGGGGGCGCCGGGTGGCGCGACCTGCGAGCCACCATCCGTTCGGAGCTGCGCGACCTTGCCCGCGATCCGTCCGGGACGGCGACGGTCACGGCGACGGTGGACGATGTGCGCGGGATGCCATCCGGTCGCCTGGAGGCCGCCGCCACGATCGAGTTGCGCAAGGGAGGGAATTTGATCGTACAGGACGGCACCCTCTCGGAAGCGGGTGCGGTCGCGCGATTCGGCGGCAGCTATCGGCCCTCGACGTCGGTCGGTGAGATGACGGCACGACTGAGGATCGCCGACCTGGATCGATACTCGCCGCTCGCCGGTGTGACGCTCGGCGGAGTCGGCGAACTCGAGCTTTCAGCGCGCGTCGACAAGGAGCGCGTGCGCCTGCGCTGGAACGGAAGCTTCGACGCATTGACCTTGCCCGGCGTGCCGGAGCGGATCACGCGACCGTCGGTAAGCACCCGCGGCGCCGTCGAATTTGCCGACGGCGCGTGGATCGTCGAAGCGTTGCGCGTCGGGTCGCCGGCGCTCTCGCTGCAGGTCGACGGACGCGGCCACGAACGCAACGGCGATCTCAGGCTCTCCGCTTCCGTCCCTCGGGTCGAAGCGCTGCAGCCGGAGATCACGGGTGCGCTCGAAGCCACGGCCGATCTGAGCGTCTCGAACGAGACGGTCGCCGGCGAGTTGCGCGTGCAGGGGACGCTCGCCGACCGACCGGCCCGCCTGGATGGCCGGTTTCGACGCGGTGCCGACGGCGCATTGTCGGTCCCGGGCGCGCAAGGCGACTGGGCAAGCGCTGTGGTGAACGTCACCGATCTCGAAATCTCGCCGCGCGGCGCGACCGGTCACGGCCATCTCCGGATATCGAGTCTGGCGGATTTCTCGGTGCTTGTCGGTGTACCGATGGATGGCTCGATCGATCTGAAGGTTGCAACCGAACCGAACCCCGGTGGCGCGGTGATGGTCGTGCTGCGCGGCGAAGCGCTGCGCAGCGGCGATAGGCGCGTCGCCAGGCTGGCATTCGACGGCACTGTGCGAGATCCCTTCGGTGCGGCCGAAACCGACGCGCATCTGGACGCCGATGGTATCGCTGGTGTCGACGAAGTCGGACGCCTGGAGGCGACGGCGAAGGGCGACCGGCATGCCGTCGACGTCGCGCTGCGGGCAGGCGGCACGAACCTGTCGGCCGATCTCGCGGCCCGTGTCGAGAGGACCGCCGATGAGATTCGTCTCGCGGTGTCGCGCTTCACGGGCCGCTATCGGGGCGTGCCCGTTGGGCTGGCCGGTGCCTTGCGGGCGACGATCCGAGGGGAGCGGACGACCATCGAACCCGCATCGTTGCGCCTTGGCAGCGGCAATGTCCGCATCGCCGGGACCGTCGATCCGCAGACCAGCAACCTCGAGGCCGACATCGCCGCCTTGCCGCTCGCGCTGCTGTCGTCGCTGACGCCGGGTGTCGACATCGAGGGCACATTGCAGGCAAGACTGCGCGCCCATGGACCGGCGGCCAATCCGCGCTTGCAGGCGACCTACAATGCGACGGGACTGCGGTTGCGGCGGCCCGGCACGGCGTTGTTGCCGAGTATCGCCCTGAGAGGATCGGCTTCCCTGGTCGAGCGGCGCGCAACCTTCGATATCCGACTGGGCGGCGGCGGCTCGACCAACCTGACGTTGAGAGGCGACGCGACACTGGCGCCTTTCGACGCTCGTGTGGCGATCGGCGGCAGCGTCGACATCGGTCCTTTCTCGCCGTTGCTGGGCAACAGCATCCGCAACGTGTCGGGCACGTTGCGGCCGAACTTGCGACTCGCGATCACGCCGGATGGCATTGCGGGCGACGGCTCGGCTGCTCTTGCCGGCGTGGCGTTCGCGCTGCCGGACAGCGGTTTGCGACTGAGCGGCGGCGAGGGCACGCTGGCCTTGGCGGGCGACGTGTTGCGCTTGCAGCGTCTCGCCTTCCAGACAGCAGGCGGTGGGCGTGTCGGCGCCGCGGGCACCGTTGCGCTCGATCCCGAACGCGGCTTTCCGCTCGACCTCGCGATCGAGACACAACGGGCTTTGGCTGTCAGTCGTCCCGATCTGGTCGTTGCTGTTACCAGCGACGTCAAGGTGACCGGCTCCATGGTCGACGGCGTGGACGTCGGCGGCAACCTCCGGCTCGATCGCACCGAAATCGCCATCGGCGCTCAGCAGGCGGCAGGGTATCCGACGATCCCGGTGCGCGAGATCAATCTGCCGGCCGGCGAGAGCGACGCCATCGCACCCGGCGGCGATGCGGCGGGATTGCCGGTGCGGCTCGCTCTCGAGATCGCCGCGCCGGACGCGGTGTTCGTGCGCGGCCGTGGACTGGACGCGGAGATGAGCGGGCAATTGCAGGTCGCCGGCACCGCGAGTCGGCCCAGTGTGCTTGGCAATCTCACCCTGCGCCGCGGCACCTTCAATCTCGCCGGTCGCCGCCTGAACTTCACGCGCGGCAACGTCTCGCTCCTCACCGCCGACACCCTCGATCCGCTCCTCGATTTCGTGGCCACGACCTCCGTTCAATCGACGACCATAGAAGTGGCGATCGGCGGCACGTCGCGGGCACCCACCTTCAGCGTTAGTGCAAGTCCGCCACTGCCCCAGGACGAGGCGATGGCGATGCTGCTGTTCGGCAAGCCGTCCGCCGGACTGAGCCCCTTCGAGATCCTGAGCGCCGCCGAAGCGATCGGCGAACTGAGCGGCCGAACATCGCCCGCGCAGGGTTTCCTCGGTCGCCTGCGTCGCAGCCTGGGGCTGGACCAGCTCTCGGTCGACGGGGCCGGCGGCCAAGGTCCGTCGCTCGGCGCAGGCCGCTATCTGGCGCCGGGCGTCTATGTCGGCGCCCGTCAAGGTGCCGGCGCCGGGTCGAGCCGTGGCGTGGTTGAAATCGAGGTGTTTCCCAATACCAAAGTCGAAGCCGACGTGGGTGCCGATGTGAACAGCCGGTTGGGCGTCAAGATGGAATGGGATTATTGATTGCGTTCACCCGTCGGTTGCTGAGACACTGACATCCCGTGACGACCCTGATCTTCCTCGTGCTCGGCATCGCCTTGCTGACGGCAGTGGCGGGTCGGCGCGACGTCGCCACGGTCCTGTTTGCCCTCTCCTTTGTCGGCTCGGTCGCGTGGTTCGTGCACCACCTGACCGACCCGCTCACCGTGTTCCTGTAGGCCGCGATGCCTGGCCTCGTGCGTTTCGGCAACACCATCGGCGCGAGCGGCATGGCGCTGGTGCTGCTGGCGGCGTTCGTCATGCAATTCGCCCGGCACGAATTGCCTTGCCCGTTGTGCAATCTGCAGCGGATCGCCTTCGTCCTTTGCGGCTTTGCCTTCGCGTTGAACCTGCGCTTCGGATCGCACCCTTATCACTACGGTCTTGGACTGGTCGCCGCGCTGTTCGGCCTCGCTGTGTCCGGACGCCAGGTGCTGTTGCACATCGCGAGCGACACGGGCCACTACGGCTCGGCCATCCTCGGCCTTCACCTCTACAGCTGGTCGTTCCTGATTTTCCTGGCGACGATCGCGGGCATCGCGTTTTTGCTGCTGGTCGCCGGCACGGTGAGTTTCGAAAGCCATCGCAGCAGCCCGCGACATCCCGGTCCGTTCCACGGCCTCGCCAAGGCCGCGTGCTACCTTCTGGTCCTCGTCACGCTTGCCAACGCCGCGATGAGTTTCGTGCAGTGCGGGCCGATCGAATGTCCGGACAATCCGACGAGCTACTGGCTGATCGAGCGGTTCTTCGGCTGACCGTGCGGGCGATCACCTGTCGAACTCGGTATCCTTCTTGGGGATCAGGTCGTAGGGCAGGGCGAAGCCCGGCATCGACATGATCCGCTCGCGCCAGGCGCGGGCATGCGGCCGGCGGTCCAGGGAAAGCCCGCCCTCGGCCATGAACACCATGCGACCCCAGCAGCCGATGTCGGCGATCGTGCATTTGTCGCCGACCAGCCATTGCCGTCCGTCGAGAGACTTGTCGATGAAGTCGAGCGCGGCTTCGGCAGGCGCCCGAAAGTAGTCGACGATCGCCGGTGCGACGTCGGGGCGGAAGCGTGCGAAATGGCGGATCCGCGCCACGTTGGTGATGGCGTCGTTCTCCCAGGCGAGCCACTCGCGGGCCTGCCAGCGCGCCTGCTCGGTCGTTGCCTCGAAATGGCCGGTCGAGCGGGCGAGATAGTCGAGGATGACGTTGGACATCACCAGAGTGAGTCCGCGATGGCGCAACACCGGCACCTGTCCATATCGATTGATCGCGAGGTGTTCGGGTTGCTTCTGAACGCCGTTCTTGAGGTTGACGGTTCGAAAGGAGAAGGACAGTCCGGCGAGAGCCAGGAACAGCATCGGCTTGTAGCTCGAGCTGGACGTAAAGCTGCCGTGAAGAACAAGGCGGTCTGGGCTGTCGGGCATGCTGGCTTCCTCCGCTTGCATCTTGCACCGCGACGCGAACCCTGCCTATCTGGCCGCATGACCATCGTTTCACGCCGCCTCGCCCTCGCCGCCGCCGGTTCGGTGGCTTTCGCCGCCTCCGCCGCCGGCCAGTCGCCGGCCGACGTCGTCGCCGTCATCGAGCGCTATGCCGCCGCCCTCAAGGCCGGCAACGTCGAGACCTTGGTCGGGCTCTACGCCGCCGACGGTTCCTTCGTGCGCGAGAACATGCAGCCGGCCATCGGCACCACCGCCTTGCGGGCGGCCTACAAGGAAGTCTTCGCGACCCTCAAGGTCGATCTCGCCTTCACGGTCAAGGAGGCCGAGACCTCCGGCGACCTCGCCTGGCTGCGCGCGACCTCCGGCGGCCGCATCAAGTTCCTCGCGACCGGACGCGAATCGGAGGAGGCGTTCAACACGCTGGTCGTCTTCCGCCGCGTCGGTGACGCCTGGAAGATCCGCAGCTATCTCTACGCCTCCAGCAAGCCCGGTCCCCGGCCGCCCGCCTGATCCCATGTCGGACGAGGCCTACACCGTCATCCTCGGTGATCGCCGCTACGCCGTGCATCGAAAGTGGGCAAGGCTGCCGCCCGGCGACGCATTCGGTTTCATTTCCGACGTGATGGTCGACGGCGATGGCAGGGTTCATGTCGCGCAGCGCGGGACCGATCGTCCCGTGCTGGTGTTCGGTCCCGATGGCGGCTATCGCGGCGCCTGGGGCGAGGGAGTGCTGGCGGAACCGCACTACATCACGGCGGGCCACGACGGCACGATCCTCGTCGCCGACCGCGACGCCCATCAGGTGCTGCGTTTCGACGGCGACGGCAGGCTGCTCCAGGCGCTGGGCCGTCGTCATTGGCCCTCGCTCGACGCACCCTTCAATCATCCGACGGCCGCCGCCCTGGCCTCCGACGGACAGATTTACGTGGCCGACGGCTACGGCAATTCGAGCGTGCATTGTTTCGCCGCGGACGGGGCGCTGGTCCGCACCTGGGGTGGACGCGGTGCCGGGCCTGGCGCCTTCACCACGCCGCATGCCATCGCCATCGACGCGGAGGGGCGCGTGCTGGTCGGCGATCGCGAGAACAATCGCATCCAGGTCTTCGATGGCGACGGTCGATTCCTCGACGCTTGGGGCGATCTCTACCATCCGATGCAGATCTGGATCGACGGACGCGGCATGGTCTTCGTCACCGACCAGACGCCGCGCATCAGCCTGTTCGGTCCCGGCGGCGGGTTGATCGGCCGTTGCCGCGGCGCCATCAACGGCGCGCATGGGCTGTCGGGCGACGCGGAGGGCAACCTCTATCTCGCCGAGCTGCCGCCGCAGGAAATCACCAAGCTCGAGCGCCTCGACTAGCGCCGGAGGAGGAGGACGTGGACAAGGCGACGATGGAGCTGCTGGCCAAACGCGCCGGACTGCGCAAGGCCTTGGCCGAGCATCCGGACGACGTCGCCGCCGCCGCCGCCCAGGCCGCCGCCGCGACCGAGCGACTGAAGCCGGTCGACTCCCCCGCCGCCGAGCCGTGGCCGCCGATGCGGCCGGGAGACGGCCTGTGAGCGAGCTGCACCGCCTCTCGGTCGCTCAGGCCGCGACGGCGATAGCCGCCCGGGAGCTTTCGCCGGTCGAGCTGATGCAGGCACTGCTGAGGCGCATCGAGAAGCTCGATCCGACGCTCAATGTCTTCATCCGGCTCGACGCTGAGGGTGCGCTTGCCGAGGCACACGCCGCAGAGAACGAGATCGCGGCGGGCCGTCGGCGTGGGCCGCTGCACGGCGTGCCCGTCGGCATCAAGGACATCGTCGACGTGGCGGGACTGCCGACGACGTGCCACTCGAAGATTCTCGACGGCAATGTCGCCTCGAGCGACGCGGTCTGTGTCTCGAAGCTGCGCCAGGCCGGCGCGATCGTACTGGGCAAGCTCTCGACGCACGAGTTCGCCATCGGCGGGCCGAGCTTCGACCTGCCGTGGCCGCCGGCGCGCAATCCCTGGAATCCCGACCATCATCCCGGCGGCTCCTCGTCGGGCTCGGGCGCGGGCATCGCCGCGGGTCTCTTCCCCATGGCACTGGGTTCCGATACCGGCGGCAGTGTGCGCAATCCGGCGAGCTGCTGTGGCATTGTCGGGCTGAAGCCGACCTACGGTCTCGTATCGCGGCGCGGCGTGTTTCCGCTCTCTTTCACGCTCGACCATGTCGGTCCGATGACCCGCACTGTTAGCGACAATGCGCTGATGCTTAACGCGATTGCAGGCTACGACCCGCTCGATCCGGGCAGCATGGCGGCGCGGGCCGGCCGCTATTCAGAGCGCCTCGAGCGCGGCGTGCGGAACCTCAAGGTCGGATTCGTGCGTCACTTCCACGAGACCGACCTGCCAGCCGATCCCGAGGTCACGGCGGCGCTGCAGCATGTCGCGCGTGAATTGCAGATGGCGGGCGCCGAGGTGCGCGACGCGGTGTTGCCGGCGCTCGGCGAGTTCCGCGACGTCAACCGTGTCATCCTGCAGAGCGAAGCCTGGGCGATCCATGCCCGGTGGCTGCGTGGGCGGCCGGGCGACTACGGCAAGCTGGCGCGCCAGCGCCTGATGGCCGGCGCCTTCATGTCGGCGGGCGACTACGTCCAGGCCCAGCGCCTGCGCACCGCCATGATTGCCCGGGTCGAGGAGGCGTTGCACGACTTCGACGTGCTGCTCTGTGCGAGCTCGATGGATCCAGCCTGCCGCATCGACCATGCGGCCGACGTCGAGCGCACCTATCCGCGCCAGGCACGCACGCCCTTCAACATCACCGGCCATCCCGCCATCGCCATGATGGCTGGCCTTTCCAGCGGAGGGCTGCCGCTCTCGGTACAGTTCGTCGGGCGCTATTTCGACGAGGCGACCCTGTTCCAGGTCGCGCGGGTGTGGGAACTGGCGGCGGGCACCGACAAGAAGTATCCACCGATTTGAGACGGCACTACCGATCCGTCTGGTGCTTGCTCTCGTGCTCGGAATCGGCGGATGTGCCGGTAGCGGGCGAGCGGCCGCGGCCGTCCCCGGAATCGATCGGCGCCACCGGCCGGACGCCGATATCGATGCGGCAGCGGTCGGCCATCGCCGCGTCGACGGCGACCGGCGCTACCTGGCGCCGCTGCTCCTCCGTCGGCACCGTGCCGGTGATCTCGATGGCACCGGCGCGCACTTCGATCGAGAGGCTGCGGGCGTCGATGTTGGCGCGCGTCAGGGCATCGTGAATGGCATCGCGCATGCGTTCGTCGTCGTCGTTCATGTCGAGGCTCCCGGTTACCGACTCGAAACGGATGCCGGCGGGAAGCGTTGCCGGTAATCCGTTGAATTAGCTCTTCTCGTCCGGCCGGCCTTGCCGCGGCCGGGCGTCGCTGCAAGATAGGGGTCCATGAGCAGCAAACGTCAGATGCGCCTCGGCGCCTTCATGCGCCCGGTCAGCATCCACACCGCTTCCTGGCGCTACCCGGGCGGCACGCCCGACGCCAACTTCAATCTCAAGGCGCTGATCGCCTACGCGAAGACGCTCGAGCGCGGCAAGTTCGACGCCTTCTTCATGGCCGACCATCTGGCGGTGTTGAACATGCCGATGGAGGCGCTGAAGCGTAGCGCCACGGTGACATCGTTCGATCCGCTGACGCTCCTGCCCGCACTCGCCCAGCACACCCGGCATCTCGGCCTGATCGCCACCGCTTCGACCACCTTCGAGCCGGCCTATACCATCGCCCGCCGCTTCGCCTCGCTCGACCACATCTCGGAGGGCCGCGCCGGCTGGAACATCGTGACGACGTCCAATCCCGATGCGGCGCAGAATTTCGGCATGGACGACCAGATGGAGCATGACGAGCGCTATGCCCGGGCGCGCGAGTTCTACGACGTCGTGACTGGCCTGTGGGATTCGTGGGCCGACGATGCCTTCATCCGCGACGTCGAGGCCGGCATCTATTTCGATCCCGCCAAGCTCCATGTGCTGAACCACAGGGGCAAGTACCTGAAGGTGCGCGGACCGCTGAACATCGCGCGGCCGATCCAGGGCTGGCCGGTGATCGTGCAGGCGGGCGCATCGGACGCCGGGCGCCAGCTCGCCGCTGAGACGGCCGAGGTCGTGTTTGCCGCCGGCGGCCCGATCGAGGCCGGCCGCGCCTTCTATGCCGACGTGAAAGGCCGCGCCGCCAGGGCCGGGCGCAATCCCGACCACCTCAAGATCCTGCCTGGCGCCTTCGTCGTGATCGGCGAATCGTTGCAGGAGGCGCAGGACAAGCGACTGAAACTCGACAGTCTGGTGAGCTACGACAGCGGCATCGCCGCGCTGTCGATTGCCATCGGCGTCGATGCCCGCAAATTCGATCCCGACGGGCCACTGCCCGAGATCCCCGAGACCAACCAGAGCAAGAGCGGCCGCGAGCGGGTGATCGCGCTCGCCAAGCGCGAGAACCTGACGGTGCGCCAGATCGCCGGACGTCTCGGCGGCTATGGTGGGCTCGGCATGGTGGGCACGCCCGCGATGATCGCCGACCAGATGGAGGAATGGCTGATGACCGGCGCCTGCGACGGCTTCAACGTCATGTTCCCTTACCTGCCGGGCGGCCTCGACGATTTCGTCGACAAGGTCGTTCCCGAGCTGCAGCGCCGCGGTCTCTTCCGCGCCGAGTACGAAGGAAAGACACTGCGCGAGAATCTCGGCCTGCCGCGGCCGGACAATCGCTTCTTCGTGACGGCGGCCAAGGCGGCGGAGTGAGGCCGGGATGGCGTTCGAGGTTTCCGTCGCCAGCATCGACGATGTCGCCCGCATGGCCGACTGGGCGGGCGACGAGGGCTGGAATCCGGGCAACACCGACTGGCTGGCCTTTGCTGCGGCCGATCCCGGCGGCTTCCTGATCGGCCGATTCGACGGCAAGCCCGTCGCCTGCATCTCCGTCGTGAAGTACGGCGCCGGCTTCGGGTTCCTCGGTTTCTACATCGCGCGGCCCGAGATCCGCGGACGGGGCCATGGCATCCAAGTCTGGCGCGCCGGCATGGCGCGACTCGCCGGCCGCAATGTCGGGCTCGATGGCGTGGTGGCGCAGCAAGGCAACTATCGAAAATCGGGCTTTCGGCTCGCCTGGAACAACGTTCGTCACGAAGGCGCCGCGCCGCGCGCCGCTGCGCCGGTGGGTGTTGCGTTGGCGGATGCGCGTGGCGTGCCGTTCCCCAAGCTCGCGGCCTACGACCGCCGCTTTTTTCCCGAAGCGCGCGATTCCTTCCTGGCGCCGTGGTTCGCGCTGCCGGAGCGGGCGTCGGCGGTGGCGTTGCGCGACGGTGAGATCGTCGGCCTTGGCGTGATGCGCGTTTGCCGCGCCGCCTCGCGTGTCGGCCCGCTCTACGCAGCCTCGCCCGACATCGCCGCTGCGCTGGTGAGCGATCTCGCCGCGCGTCTCGGGGCGAAGAGCGTGGCGATCGACGTGCCCGACATCAACAGGCCGGCGATGGCGCTCGCCGGGCAACTTGGCTTGAAGCCTTCATTCGAGACGGCGCGCATGTACACGGGTGCCGACCCTGAAATCGAGTTGGCCGGCCTGTACGGTGTGACGAGCCTCGAACTCGGCTAGACGCCCTCGGCCTCTCCGGATCGCCGCGCGGGAGGGTGCCGGGCGTGCATTGTCCATTCCGATCAATGGCTTGTGGTGTCGGCTTCGGCGGCCTGTGGATGAGTGGACTCCGAGGACCGCAGGGGACTGCGAGGACTCGAGGACGATTCGGCTCCGATGCCGATGGCATCGGCATCGGAGCGGTCCTCGCCGGTGAGGACTCGCGCGAGGACGCAGAAGTGGCTCTACCCCGGCCGGACCGACGCTAGCGTTGTCGGCCGGGCATCAGGGCGAGCCAGAGCGAGATCACCGTCGAACCGATCGCCGCGGCCTGTAGCGGCGACAGCGGCTCGGACAGGATAATGACGCCGCTGATCACGGCGACGATGGGAATGGCGATCGAGGAGAGCGCCGCGACCTGTGCCGGCAGGAGCTTGACCAGGGTGAACCAGGCAGCCGTGCCGAGCGCCATCGGAACGGCGCCGGTGTAGATCGTGGCCACGAGCGCTGTCGTCGATGGCCAGGACGTGGGCAGGCCGTCGATCACCAGGGCCCCCAGCGCGATCGGTGGCCACGACACGGCGACCTGCCAGAAGGTGAGCGACAGGCCCATGCCCGGCCAGTTCGTGCGCTTGACGATGAAAGTGCCGATCGCCCAGCAGAAGCCCGCGCAGAGACCCCAGAACAGGCCCCAGGGCGCGTTGGCGTAGCTGCCGAAGTTGGGGGCCATCAGGGCCACGACGGCGGCGGCGCCGATCAGCAGCGCCAGCAGCAGCCGGCCGGTGAGCGGCTGATGGAAGACGACGAAGCCGATCGCCGCCACCCAGAGCGGCATCGTGTAGGAGAGCACCGAGGCATGCCCCGAGGGGATGTAGAGCACGGCGAGCGAGGTGGCGATGTTCCAGACCAGCAGGTTCATCGAGGAGGCGGCGACCAGCGGCAGCCACTTGTCGCGCGGTACGGCGAAGGATTCGCCGCGCAGGCGCAACAGGCAATAGAGCACGACGAGGGCGGCAGTCAGCACGATCGTGCGGAAGGTGAGCACCGGCAGTTCGGCGAGCGCGATGCTGAACAGCGGCCAGTTGGTCCCCCAAACGAACGTGAGCAGGGCCAGTAGCGCCAGCACCTTGGGCGAGACGCGAGTCATCACGTTGGGACGCGGTCAGGCCTGACGGTCTTCCGGTGCCTGGAGGAAGCAGCCGTCGATGCGCCAGCTCCCGTCGGGGAGCTGCGTCATGGGATAGAAGGCAACGACACGTCTTCCGTCCGGGCCGACGACATCGACCTTCTGCGTGATCTGGCCGTGCAGGGTGACGATCTCGGCAAAATCGAAGACGCGCGGCCGGTAGACCGGCTGGTAACCCTGCCGGACCATATCCATGAAGATGTCGGCACTGCCGAACATCCGCTGGATGCCGGGCGATGCATAGCCGAACGCCCTTTCGCCATCGTCATGCCGGAACGCATCGACTTGGGACTGAATAACGGCGCGGATTGATTGGCGATCGGCCTCGGACAGGGGTGCCGGTTGCGCTTGGGCGCCGAGCGCCAAACCGAGCATCAGCGCGAGGAGGCCGAGAATGCGAAAGGCCATGGCCGCCATCATACGTCGATGGCCATGTCGGCGCGACTCGGGCCGATGATGTCAGCGCTGTGCGGCGCCGAGCTGCGTTGGCGTGCCCGTCGCCGGTGCCGAGACGACCCGACGGGGCATCGGCCGGCCGGGGCCCTGCTGCTGGAAGCCCGGCGTGCCGAGGCGTCCCACATTGATCCCGTAGGAAAGAGCGGCGAGGTTGGTGCGTTCGCGAGCCAGAAATCCATTCTGCCGCGAGATCTCGGCATTGAGGTCGCCGATCAGGCGATCGACGTCCTGGATGGAACGGGTCGCTTCGCCCTCGATAGCGCGCAGGTTGCGATGGTCTTCCTCGACGGCGCCGCCCACGGCATAGGTCGCGCGCACGTTGTCGACGATGTAGCCCGCCACCGAGGCCTGCGTGGTGACCTGGCTCGCCAGAGAATTGAGTTGGCCAAGGCCGAGCGTGATCGCATCGAGCTTGCCCTGGGCATCGTTCCACTGGTTGACGAGCTCGGGATTGCCCGGCGTCGTGCCGGTTTGTAGTCGAGAGGTGATCGAGCCGACCAGCGACGAATAGGCTTGGCTGTCGCTCTGGATCTGGCCGCGCGTGGACGCGAGCTGTCCCTGCTGACGCGAAATGCCGTTGGCGAGCGCCGTTTGGTCGGCACGCAGCTGTTGCACACGCTGACGGACAGTCTGGGTGCCGGTCTGGCTGACTGCTGGACTTCTGGCCCCCTCGCCGCCGCTCCCCGCAGCCGCGAAAGGTCCCCCCTGTTCGCATCCGCTGAGAACGACTGCCGCCAAGAGGAGAGCGGAGCGTCTGACCCAAAGCGCCATCATCGGCCTCGAAACTGCCCTGGCCTGTCTGTTGGGCGCCACCGAAACAAGCCGGCCAAGCAGCACCGGCCCGATTCGGGGCGCCAGCCCCCAAAATCCAGTCGGCGCCATGCTACTTGAAAGAGGGATAAATCGAAAGGCCGTTTTGCCAGCCTTCTGAGCCACTTGGCGGGCGTTATGCAGGCGTCCGTCGCCCCGAATCGCCTTTGCTTGCAAGCCCGGAGCACTTTCATTAGGGTGCGCGCCTCTTTGCCGGGCCTTGTCTAGCAAGGTCATCGGTCGTGCGCCCGTAGCTCAACTGGATAGAGCATCTGACTACGGATCAGAAGGTTAGGAGTTCGAATCTCTTCGGGCGCGCCATTTCTTCGGGTTTTCCTTGGCCTCCATCGAACGCGTTATCCTGATCACCGGCTCGTCCTCGGGCATCGGCGCTGCTTCCGCGCGCCTCTTGGCCGGCCCGGGCCGGGCGATCGTGTTGCACGCCCGCAAGAACCGGGTGGGTGCCGACCGTGTCGCCGTCGATGTCGGCAAGGCGGGCGGCGAAGCCCTCATCCTGGAGGGCGATCTGTCGCGGCCGGAGACCGCCGCCGGCCTGGTCCGACAGGCCACCGACCGGTTCGGACGCCTTGACGTCGTGGTCAGCAACGCGGGTTTCGCCAACCGCCGGCCTGTCGGCGAGGTCGATCGGGCTGCACTGGACGACAGTTTGGCGGCGATGACGGGCGCCTTCTTCGAGTTGGCGACCGCTGCCAAGCCCTGGCTCGTCGAGGCGGGCCGCGGGGGTCGCCTCATCGCCGTGTCGTCGTTCGTAGCTCATGCCTTTTCCCGCGGCATCGTGACCTTTCCCGTCTCGGCGGCGGCCAAGGCGGGGATGGAGGCGCTGGCGCGCGCCGTCGCGGTCGAACTCGCGCCGTCGGGCGCCACGGTCAATTGCGTCGCCCCGGGGTTCATCGAGAAGGATGCCGACGCCCATGCCGCCGTGTCGATCGACATGCGCGACGCCATGAGCGGGATGATCCCGATGCGTCGATACGGCACACCGACCGAGGTGGCGGCGGTGATCGCCTTCCTCGCTTCCGATGCGGCCGCCTACATCACCGGCCAGACCATCCATGTCGACGGCGGCCTCACGCCCTGAGGCCGCAGAGCTCCAGGCTGAGCGCCCGCAAGCGGCTGCGCGCGGCGGCATCGTAGGCCTGCGGATCGGCGCGCGCCTCGCGCAGCACGTTGAAGTAGAGCCCGCTGCGGCCCTCGAGCTCGGGCGACACGGCAAGCCGCAGGATTGCCTCGGCACCATCTTCGACCCGGCTCACGGGCGAGACGCCCGCCTGCCGCACCATGGTGGTGTTCATGTAGGTCGAGGGGTGCAGTGCGTTCGCCGTTACCCCGAATCCCGCGAGTTCCCCGGCGAGGTCGACGGTGAAGAGGATCTGAGCCAGCTTGCTCTGGCAGTAGGCGCGCACGCCGCTGTAGCCGCGTGTCAGCATGACGTCGGAGAAGTCGATCGCCTGCTGGCCCGCCGATGAAACGTTGACGATGCGGGCCGGCGCACTCGCCTTCAGCAGGGGCAGGAGGCGCCGCGTGAGCAGGAATCCCGCGAGGTAGTTGACCGCGAAACGCAGTTCGTGACCGTCGGCGCTCGTTTGCCGCCGCGGGCCGCCGCTGGATGTGCCGATGCCGGCATTGTTCACCAGCAAAGACAAGCTGTCGGTGACACTGGTCACGTCGTCGGCCAGCCGTCTCACCTCGGTGAGCGACGCCAGGTCGGCAGGCATGAACGCTGCCGTGCCCCCGGCACGTTCGATCTCCGACACCAAAGCCGCGCCACGCGCCGCATCGCGCCCGTGCACGAGGACGCGCCAGCCGAGTGCTGCCAGCCGCCGGGCAACGACCCGCCCCACGCCGTCGGTCGAGCCGGTGATGAGCGCCGTCTGCATGATGCCTCTCCGGAAATGCGAACGGCGGGACTTTCGTCCCGCCGTCGAGATCGCGTGGTGGTGCGGTCGATCACAAATGCTTGAGGACGTTCTCCGCCGACGAGACTTCGAACGCGCCGGGTTTCTCGACGAACAGGTCCTTGATGACGCCGTTGTCGACCACCATCGCATAGCGCTGGCTGCGCTTGCCGAGGCCGGCCTTGCTCGCGTCGAGCGTCAAACCCATGGCCTCGGTGAACTCGCAGTTGCCGTCGGCCAGCATAATGACCTTGTCGCCTGCCTTCTGGTCCTTGCCCCAGGCGCCCATCACGAACGCGTCGTTGACGGAGACGCAGGCGATGGTGTCGATGCCCTTGCCCTTGAACTTGTCAGCGTCGGCCACGAAACCGGGCACGTGCTTTGCCGAACAAGTGGGTGTGAAGGCACCGGGCAAGGCGAACATCACCACCTTCTTGCCGGGTGCGAAAAGTTCTTCGGTCGTGATCGCTTTCGGGCCTTCCGGGCCCATCATGCGCAACGTGGCGCTGGGCACCTTGTCGCCGACTTTGGCCATGCCAATGCTCCCTTTTTCAGACTCGTGGACCCTAGGCGAGGGGTTGCGCTTTGTCCATGGCACGGACCTCCTTGACCTTTGACCGGACAATCCCCATGCATTTGAGGGAACATATCGACATGTCCGGGTCCAGCTCTCCTGCCGCTTCGTTGGTCGGCCGCTTCCTGGTCGCAGCGCCCACCATGCCTGACGAGCGCTTCCAAAAGAGCGTGGTCTTCGTATGCAAACACGACGACGACGGCGCGCTGGGAATCATCGTCAACAACAAGGTCGAGGATTTGCCACTTGCCCAAGTCTACAAGCAGCTCGGCATCGACGCTGCGACAGCGGTCGCCGAACGGCCCGTCTTGTTCGGCGGCCCTGTCGAGACGTCACGCGGACTCGTCCTGCATTCGGCGGACTACAAGCGCGACGAGACCTTGATGATCGACGAAAATCTCGCGCTCACCGCATCGCTCGAAATCCTCAAGGACATGGCCGGCGGCACCGGTCCGAAGCAGGCGTGGCTGGCGCTCGGCCATTCGGGCTGGGCGCCGGGGCAGCTCGATCGCGAGATGCAGGACAATGCCTGGCTGGTCGTCGACGGCGATCCCGATCTGGTGTTCGATTCGAACTTCGACGCGAAGTGGCAGCGGGCGCTCGATCGTCTCGGCAGCAAGAGCGGCTTTCGCGGTCATTTCGACCCGGCGTCCTACTCGACGCAAACGGGCCGCGCCTGACGCAATTGCGTCAGGTATGCAATTCTCGACTGTAGATTGCACTTCCTTTCCCCAGGACGACGGACTTATAGAGGAAGCAGCACGGCGGCATTCCTCCCTTTGCGCGCCGCGCGCGTACCCGGGACGTCTTCGCTCCCTTCCCCAACCCCGGAGCGGTGACGTCCCGCTTGTTTGGGCGAACTACTCCGCCGCCACGGCCTGGTGGGCGGGATCGGCGTAGGCGGCCAGCAGGCTCTTCTCGCGCTCCTTCGCCGCCTTCACGTTCTTCTCCTTGATGTGGCCGAAGCCACGCATGCTCTCGGGCACGGAGGCGATCTGCACCGCGAGCGCGTGGTTGTCCTGGCCGAGCGTGGCCAAGATCCTGTCGATGGTGGCTTCGTACTCGCCGATCAACCGGCGTTCCGTCTTGCGCTCCTCGGTGTAGCCGAAAATGTCGAGCTTCGTGCCGCGCAAGCGCTTCAACCCCGCAAGCAAGCGGAAGGCCGGAAGCATCCAGGCGCCGAACTCGCTCTTCTGCAGCTGGCCGGTCGTCGGATCACGCTCGGCGAACAACGGCGGGGCGAGATGGAAGGTGAGCTTGTAGTCGCCTTCGAACTGCTGGCCGAGCTTCTTCAGGAAGTCGCTGTCGCTGTAGAGGCGGGCAACCTCGTACTCGTCCTTGTAGGCCATCAGCTTGTAGAGCGACTTGGCGACGGCCTCGGCGAGGCCCGAACGACCGCGCGCCCTCTCCTTTTCCGCTCTGGCGACCTTGTCGACGAACGTGCGGTAGCGCTCGGCGTACGCCTTGTCCTGGTAGGACGTCAGCAGTTCGACTCGCTTGCTCACGATCTCGGCCAGGGTGCGTGCGACCGGCTTCTCGACGCGCAGCGTGGGCTTGGCGGCCGCCTGCACGGCGGCGAGATTGTGCGCCGCCAACCGGCCCCAGGCGAAGGTGCGCTTGGAGGTGTCGACCGATACGCCGTTGAGCTCGATCGCCCGCTCGATGGCATCGAGCGACAGCGGCACAAGACCTTTCTGCCAGGCGTAGCCGAGCATGAAGAGGTTGGTGGCGATCGAATCGCCCAGGATCGCGGTGGCGAGGCCCGTACCGTCGACGAACGAGACGGCCTCGTCGCCGGCGGCATCGCGGATGGTCTTCATCATGGCCTCGGCCCCGAGATCCATGTCGCCATTCATGACGAACGCGGCGACCGGCTGGACGTAGCCGTTGATGACCGCCTTGGTGACGCCCTGCTCGATGCGCGACAGCGCCGCGGGCGAGGCCGCCACGACCATGTCGCAGCCCAGGACCAGGTTGGCGCCGCCGGCGGCGATGCGCACGGCATGCAGATCCTCGGGTTTCGGCGCGAGCCGCACGTGACTCATCACTGCGCCGTTCTTCTGGGCAAGGCCGGTGAAGTCGAGCACGGTGCAGCCCTTGCCCTCGAGGTGGGCGGCCATGCCGATCAGCGCGCCCACGGTGATGACGCCCGTGCCGCCGATGCCGGTGATCAGGATTCCGTAGGCTTCACTGAGCGGCCGCAAGGTCGGCATCGGCAGAGACGCGAAGGGATCGTCCTGCACGACCTTGAGGTTCGGTCGGCGCGCCCTGCGCACGGCGCCGCCATGCACCGAGACGAAGCTCGGACAGAAGCCGTTCAGGCAGGAGAAGTCCTTGTTGCAGTTGCTCTGGTCGATCTGGCGCTTGCGGCCGAGCTCGGTCTCGAGCGGCTTGACCGACACGCAGTTGCTTTTGTCCGAGCAGTCGCCACAACCCTCGCAGACCGCGTCGTTGATGAACACGCGCTTGGCCGGATCGGGGAAGGTGCCGCGCTTGCGCCGCCGCCGCTTCTCGGCGGCGCAGGTCTGGTCGTAGACGATGACGGTGAGTCCCGGAATGTCGCGCAATTCGCGCTGTACGGCATCGAGCTCGTCGCGATGGCGAATCGTGACGCCGTGCGCGAAGCCTGGATTGAGGCCGTACTTGTCGGGCTCGTCGGTGACGACGACGACGCGCTTGGCGCCTTCGGCGGCGACCTGCTTGGTGATCTCCGGCACCGTCAGCGGCCCATCGTGCGGCTGGCCGCCGGTCATGGCGACCGCGTCGTTGAACAGGATCTTGTAGGTGATGTTGACTCCGGCCGCCGCCGCCTGCCGGATCGCCATCAAGCCGGAGTGATAGTAGGTGCCGTCGCCGAGGTTCTGGAAGATGTGGTTGTCGCCACTGAACGGCGCCTGGCCGACCCACGGCACGCCCTCGCCACCCATGTGGCTGATCAATGCCGTCCGACGTTCAGGCATCCAGATCGCCATGCCGTGGCAGCCGATGCCGGCCATGGCGCGGCTGCCGTCGGGCACGCGCGTCGAGGTGTTGTGCGGGCAGCCGGAGCAGAAGAACGGCGTACGCGCCACTTTGGGCGGCGGTGCGGCCAGCAGCTTCTCCTTGGCTTCGAGACGGGCCAGACGCTGGCGCAGCTCGGGCGATTCGCCGCTGTGCTTCATCAGCCGGCCGGCGATCACCATGGCGACGCCGGTCGGGGTGAGCTCGCCCTCGCTCGGCAGGATGATGCGGCCCGTTTCGTCGGACTTGCCGATCACCAGCGGACGGCTGCTGGCCGGGGCATTGTAGAGGATGGCGACGAGCTGGTCCTCGAGGTTGGAGCGCTTCTCCTCGATGACGATGACTTCCTGCAGTCCCTCGGCGAAGCGCCGTGCACCTTCCGGTTCGAGCGGCCAGGTGACGCCGACCTTGTAGAGGCGGATACCCAGCTCGCGCGCGCGCTGCTCGCCGATGCCGAGATCCTCCAGCGCCTGGCGCGTGTCGAGATAGGCCTTGCCCGTGGTCATGATGCCGATGCGCGCCTTGTGTCCCGACTGCACTGGATCGATCACCACCTTGTCGAAGCCGTTGGCGCGCACGAAGGCGCGCACGGCCGCCATCTTCGGTCCGTGCAGGCGCTTCTCGGCTTCGAGCGGTGGGTCGGGATTGCGCATGCCCAGCCCGCCCGGCGGCAGCTGGAAGTCGGTCGGCATGGCGATCTTGATGCGTTCGGGATCGACCCACACGGAAGCGCCTGACTCGACGGTCTCGGAGATCGCCTTGAAGCCGACCCAGCAGCCCGAGTAGCGCGACAGCGCGAAGCCCAGGATGCCGAAGTCGAGGTATTCCTGCACGTTGGCCGGGTTGACGACGGGAATCATCGCCGCCGAAAAGACCTGCTCGCTTTGGTGCGGCAGGGTCGAGGACTGGCAGCCATGATCGTCGCCTGCCAGGGCGATGACGCCGCCGTGCGGCGACGAGCCGGCGGCGTTGCCGTGCTTGAGCACGTCCATCGAGCGATCGACGCCAGGGCCCTTGCCGTACCAGATGGCGAAGACGCCATCGACCTTGGCGCCAGGGAAGAGATTGACCTGCTGGGTGCCCCACACCGCGGTCGCCGCGAGATCCTCGTTGAGGCCCGGCTGGAAGTGGATGTTGTTTTCCTTGAGGTAGCGCTTCGCCCCCCACAGGGCATTGTCGTACATGCCGAGCGGCGAGCCGCGATAGCCGGAGATGAAGCCGCCGGTGTTGAGCCCGGCCGCGGCGTCGCGCTGCTTCTGCATCATCGGCAGGCGCACCAGCGCCTGGATGCCGGTGAGGTAGACTCGGCCCTTGCCGAGGCGATAGCGGTCCTCGAGGGCGTAGTCACCGAAGACGAGGGGAAGAGGAGTGTCTGTGGTCATCGCGCGAGGCCCTCCGGGCGGCAGCGTGAATGGGCGTTCACGGCAGCATAGCCCCTCGCGGCCACCTTAGAAGGGGGGAATTTCGCAGCCACTGCAGCATGTGTCCCGGTGGACAATGCCGCCATCGGCGTCCAGCTTGCGCGGTGATACTCGTTATGGTGGTATCGATGTGCGCACGTCGCGCGCTTCGGTCGTGCTGACCGGGTGCCGAACGATCGATGGTCGGCAGGCAGAGGGGGCTGCGAATGCCGCTGGTCTATCAGCAACCCGCGCGTTCCTTGGGGGTGGGCGAGTCCGACCGAGCGCTGGTTCGCGCCCTGCAGCGCGACCTGCGCAGCCTCGGCTACCTTCGTTCCGGCATCGATGGTGACTTCGGTGCCGGCACGGCGCAGGCAGTACGGTCGCTGACCTGGGACTTGTTGCACAACAAGGGCGCGTCGACCGGCAACGACGGCCCGGCGCCGGTCGCCATCGCCGACTACAACAGGGGCAGGGTCGCGGCCGTCGTCGCGGTGATCGACGAAAGAGTCGCTGCCTGCATTGCCGATCTGCTGGCCGACCCGCGCGTGCCAAAATTGCCCTCCAGCGCCGATCCTGCCGCCGCCAATCGCGAGGCACTCGCGGCAATCCGCGCCATGGTGGGACACAAGGCACCGCCGCCCTTCATCGCCGCCATGATCCGACAGGAAAGCAGCGCGATGCACTTCAGGGTGCCCGGCGGCAACGATCACGACGACTTCGTGGTGGTCGGCCTCGATCGCAACGTCGCCGGCAACCAGGACATCGTCACCTCGCGCGGCTATGGCGTTGGGCAGTACACGTTGTTTCATCATCCGCCGCGTCCGGAGGAGGTCGAGGATTTCATCGTCGATCCGGTGCGCAACGTGGCGCATGCGTTCGGCGAACTGCGCCTGAAGTTCGACAAATGGATCGCCGGGCCCATCGACAGGGCCGACGACCGCAGCCGCGAGCATCCTCTGCTGAAGGAACCGAGGCTTTGCCGCTATGCGCCGGCCGACCCGCGCTACATGCGCGATTGCCGGGCCTGCGCGGCCGCCGCGCGAAAGGTCGACATCGAGCGTGGCACGCCCGCCTATGAGGGTGCCTCGATCCGCTACGACGTCACGCAGTACTACCGCTCGGCGACCTATGGCGGTGTGCCCGACCGCTCGGATTTCCTGTGCGACTGGCCCTATGCCGCGCGGCGCTACAACGGCGGCGGCATCAACTCCTTCCACTACCAGACACGCATCCTGCTCAACCTGCTGTCCGAGCCACCCGCTTCCTGGAGCTGACGATGTCCCTTGGTGCCGTCATCGAGGTCATGATCGGCCTTGTCTTCACCTACCTCCTGCTCGCTATCATGGTGTCGGGCGTTCAGGAGATCGTCGCCGGCAAGCTCCAATGGCGCGGCAAGGACCTGCGCCAAGGCATCGCCGGCCTGCTCGCCGGGCTCGACAAGAACGGCAAGCCGCATTCCACCCTCTTCGAGACGGTGTTCGGGCACGCCTTGATCGCCGACCTGTCGAAGAAGGGCCTGCCGTCCTATGTTCCGGCGCGCAATTTCTCGCTTGCCTTGTTCGAGGCACTGAAACAGGGCGGCAGCGGACCGCTCTTCAGCCGGATCGAGCAGGGCGTGACGGCGCTGCCCAGCGGCACGGCGCGGCAGAGTCTCACGGCATTCCTCTCCGAGGCGAAGGGCGACGTCGATGCCCTGCAGAAGCGAGTGGAGGTCTGGTTCGACGACGGCATGGACCGGTTGACCGGCGAGTACCGCCGCTTTTCGACCTACTTCACGCTCCTCTTCGGCTTCGCCCTGGCCGTCGTGCTGAACGTCGATTCGATCAATCTCGCGCGCTCGCTGTGGTCGGACCCGGCGTTGCGTGCCGCAGTCGTGGCGTCGGCCGAGCAGTACGCCCAAGCGAACAAGGACGGGCCGCCGGCCGTCGCGGCCGATCCGAAGGAGACCCTGAACAGGGCGCGCTGCGACCTTGCCGTGCTCGGGTTGCCGATCGGCTGGCGCGACACCGACGCGATCGCCAGGACTTGCAAGGAAGGCAGCGGCCCGGATCTCGCGAAGGAGGCGAAGACGGCCTACGGACTGTTCGAGGATCGGCTGTTCAAGAAGGACGGATCGGGTCTCTGGCTGTTCCTCGGCTGGGCGATCACCGCATTGGCCGTGTCGTTCGGCGCACCGTTCTGGTTCACTGCCCTTCAGAAGCTGCTCAACATGCGCAATGCGGGCCCCAAGCCCCCGCGCTCCGACAGCGGCGAACAGGGGGTGCGCACATGACGCCGCCGGAACTGGAACGAGGCGACGACGAGCCCGAGAAGCTGACGCCAGCCGAGATCGACGAGTTTTTCCCGGTCAAGACGCAGCCGGTGCCGAACCGCACCTTCGAACTCGGACTGGTGCTCGGCGGAACGGTCTCGGCGGGCGCCTACACCGGCGGCGTGCTGGATTTCCTGGTGGAGGCACTCGACGCCTGGCAGAAGGCGCAGGACGCCGGCCACCCGGATGTGCCTCGCCACCGTGTGGTGATCACCACAATCGCCGGCGCTTCGGGCGGTGCCATCAACGGCGCGATCCTGCTGCGCGGAGCGGGACGGGAATTCCCGCATGGTGCGCATGCCGACAATCCGTTCTTCCATACATGGACCGAGGGCGTCGACCTGATGAAGCTGCTGTCGCCGGTCGGCGACAGCGCGGGCCTTGCATCGGTGCTCAATTGCAAGCCGATCGAGGATACCGCCGAGATGGCGATCGCCTGGAACAAGGGCAGCCCTCTCGGTACCTCGACCTCGCCGGCGCAACGATCCTATCTCGCCGATCCGCTGCGCCTGTTCATGACCGTGGGCAACGTCACCGGCATCCCCTACAGCCTGCCGCTGGAGGGTGAGAGCGGCCTTGCCCATGAACTGGTGGCGCATGCCGACTACCTCCGCTTCGCCCTCGCCGTGTCGGGCGGTGTCGCGCAGCAGCCGGCATCGCGACCGGATGAGTTTGCCCTGTCGTCGGCATCGATGGCCAACTGGACGCTCGTCCGCGATGCAGCCCTTGCGACCAGCGCCTTTCCGTTCGCCTTCAAGGCAAGGCGCCTGGAGCGCGCCCTGAAGGTCACCGGATACCGGGCCTTCGCCATTCCCGACGAGTCCGGCGCCGGTACGACGGTCAAGCAGCTCGTGCCGCGCTGGAAGTCGCTGCCGCGCGGCGAGAGCGATTCGGACGTTGCGCCGTTCGCCAATGTCGACGGCGGCACTTTCAACAACGAACCCATGGACCTTGCACGCACGGCCATGGCGGGAATGGGCAGTCGCAATCCGCGCAAGGCGGACGAAGCACGGCGCGCCATCGTCGTCATCGATCCCTTCACTGATGCTGAAATGCTCAGTGTTCCCGATACCGGCAAGCTGACGGCGATGCTGGGACCGTTGTTGGGTGCGTTGATCCAGCAGCCGCGCTTCAAGCCCCATGATCTCGCGCTCGCGGACAGCGAGAACGTCTACAGTCGCTTCCTGGTCGCACCGGTGCGATGGGGAGGCACGGCCAAGATCGTCGGCAAGGCGGCTATCGCCTCGGGCGGGCTGGGGGGCTTTCTGGGGTTCGTCGACGCCAAATTGCTGCGTCACGACTACATGCTGGGCCGGGTGAACGCTTATGGCTTTCTGAAGAGGCATCTGATGATGCCGGAGGACGCCGGCAATCCGCTGTTCGCCGGCTGGACCGACGACCAGAAGAACGAGTATCGGCACGTCGATCCCAAGACCGGCGACAAGTTCCTGCCGATCATCCCCCTGATGAAGGGGATCGCCGAACCCAAGCCGATCGATTGGCCGGCACCGACCGATCTACCCCCAGGGTTCTCCAGGGCGGTCGATGCCCGCCTCGACCTGATCTACCGCAAGGTGAAGCAGGAGCTGCTGACGTCGCGCTTCTTCCGGTTCCTGACCGACGTGGGCCTCGCGCTGCCGTGGGCCATCTTCATCCGGCCCAGATTGCGCAACGCCATCGTTGAGGCGTTGACCAAGGGCCTGCGCGCCCAGAAGCTCTAATTCGTCGGCTTCTTGCCGGCCTTGTAGTTGGCGATCGCCGCCTTTAGCTGGCGATACTCGGTGCAGCCGAAGACGCAGAGCGAGTCGAGTCGCGCCAGGTGCTGTTCGGCTTCCGGCAAGCGGTCGAGCATCAGGTACGCCTCGCCGACATATTCATGCGCACCGATGTGCTTGGGGTCGATGGTGAGAGCCTGGCTGTAGTACTGCAGCGAGCCGTTCGGATCGCCCGACTTGCGCGTGGCGAAGCCCATCAGGTTGTAGGCATCGGCGTTCTTGGGGTCCTTGGCGACGACCTGCTGCAGGAGGGGCATCGCGCCCTTGTAGTCCTTGGCCTCGATCATCGCCTTGGCGCGGGCAAAGTTCGGATCGGCTGCGGCCCTGGGCGTGCTGTCGACGGTGCCGCCGCCGCCCGCCGCGAAGCTGACCGGCGCCAGGGCAAGGGCCATCGTGGCCACGGTAACGAGAAGCATTGCGCGCATGGAGAACCTCCTGTCCGGCAATTCTTGCGGCTCCGTGGCGCGAAGCAACGGCTTTATGATGACAAGCCCGTGAGACCGGCCGCCCGTGCGACGGCCCGGACCTTGAGTCTACCCTGCCGGCCCCGAATTTCGACCTCGTGGGCGGGGGCGTCCGACGGTTCGACACCCGCACGGTCGAGCAGTTCCTGGGAGACCACGAGCTCGACGGCGAACTCCTTGGTCAGGTTCTCGAGGCGGCTCGCGGTATTGACCGTGTCGCCGATCGCCGTCAGCTGGGTGGCGCGCTCGTATCCCATCTCGCCAACGATGGTGGCGCCGGCATGCAGGCCGATGCCGATGCGCAAGGGCCGGTCGAGATCGCCCGACAGCGCCTCGTTGAGGTCGTCGAGCGCCAGCGCCATGCGCCGCGCGGCGTCGAGTGCCTGGCGACAGGCGGTGTCGGGGTCGGCCTGCAATCCGAAGATCGCCATCACCCCGTCGCCGATGAACTTGTCGAGCCGCCCGCCGGCGGACTCGATGGCTTGGCCCGTCGCCCGGAAATAGCGGTTGAGCAGGAACACGACGTCGTAAGGCAGTTTGCCTTCCGAGATCGAGGTGAAGCCCCTGATATCGGCGAACAGGATGGCGATGTAGCGTTCGCTGCCATGCGCCTGCGGCTGGCGGGTATAGGCTTCGACCGGGCCGGCCGACGCCGGCAGCAGCGGGGCGATGCTGTATCGGCCGGGGGGCGGCCGCAGCTGGCAGGCCAGGCGCACGTTGTCGGGAGCGCCGATACGATCGAGCACCCTGCGTTCCTCGGCCGACGGTACGGGCAACAAGGCGCGATCGGCTCCGCCGACGCGCACCCGACAGGTCGAACACCGGCCGCGGCCTCCGCAGACCGAGGCGTGCGCGATGCCGGCGATCCGGCTCATGTCGAGCACGCTGTGCCCGGCCGGCCACGACACGCGCTTTCCCTCGCCATAGTCGAGGCGGACGACGCCGGCCCGTCGCTGCCAGAAGTCGCGCACCGGTCTCGCCGCCAGACTCGCCATCAGCAGAAGCGCCGTCGTCGCCATCAGGGTGTCGGCGATGGCGTAGATGGCTGCGATGCCGGTGGCATCGGGCGCATTGGCACGGGCGAACACGTTCTCGAGGAAGCCGGGCTGGCGCGCCAGCTCGGCGAAGTCGCGCAGCGCGATGGCGGCGCCGCCCATCCCCGCCGCCGGAACGAGCAAGGCCACGGCATAGAGAGCCGGCAGCCATCCCGGATACCAGGGCCTGAGGCGCCAGGCGAAGTGCAGGCCGATACAGGCGTGAAGCCACACCACCAGCGGCAGGCTGAACTGGCGGACGATGCCGTCCCAGGGGCCGGCGAGCAGCGACCCCAACACCCAGGGATAGCCGCTCTGGACGCCGAAATGGTCCTGGGCGATGCGGGTGCCGACGACGTGCAGCGTCCCGAGTGGAACGATGAGTATGCCGAGGATCAGCTGGGCCCACTCCCACACCGACAGCTTGAGGGTTCTCCGGCGGAACAGCGACCACAGCGATAGCGCGAGATGGAGCAGCAGCGCGCCATAGAGCGCGATCTGACCGAGCGGATTGTGCCAGAGGAAGACGAACCATACGCGGCCGCTCTCGAGCACGCGGAGCGAGATCAGTCCGAGTGCATGGTTGAGCAGATGGGTCGTGACGTAGAAGACCAGGACATAGCCCGACCAGAGTCGCAGCCGCCCGACCATGGCGTCACTTCAAGAGCGGCAGCACCGCTTCCGGCGGCCGGCCGATGGCGGCACGCTTGCCCGACACCACGATCGGTCGCTGCAGCAGGACGGGATGGGCGGCGATCGCCCTGACGATGTCGGCCTTCGAAAGCTCCCCCTTCTTCTGGCCGAGCTTCTTGAACTCCGGCTCGCCGTCGCGCACCAGCGCCGCCGGTTCGCCACCGACCAGCTCGATCAGCCTTTCGATCTCGGCTCTGCTGGGGGGTGCCTTGAGATACTCCCTAATCGCAGGGTCGATGCCCTTGCTACGCAGCAGGTCGAGGGTCTGCCGCGACTTGCTGCAGCGGGGATTGTGCCAGATCGTCACGGTCATGGATCGATGATATCGCGTTCCTTCGCGTCGATCACCCTGCGGGCGAGGTCGTAGGCGAAACCGGCGCGCCCCATGACCGCAAGGTCGCGATCGCGGTATCCCTCTCGATCCTCTTGCCGGAATGGTCCGAGGCGCCGCCGGCGTGCCAGGGCGAGGGCGGCCTGCCATTCGCGCTGGCGGGGATCGAGATCGAGTTCGCGGTCGAGGCCGGCCAGCGCCTCGTCGAGTGTGTCGGCGTCGATGCCGGCCAGACGGAGTTTCTGGCGCGTCGCCTTGGTCGAGGCACCGCGGCGATGAAGTGATCGTGCCTTGGTCTGGGCGAAGGCCTTGTCGTCGATCACGCCGGACTGGACGTACCTGGCCACGATGCCGTCGATCACGCGCTGCACGTCGGCGATGATCGGTGCCTCGAGCATCCTGGCCCGGCGCACGCGCCTGCCGAGAACGCGCTTCAACCCCTCGGCCGTCGCCGGATAGCGCTCGAGATAGAACGAAGCGGCGTTTTCCAGATACCTTGCGGTGATCGGCCGGGCGACCTTCCTCACGGACGATATCCGAAGCTCCGCGGCCCGGCCTTGCGCATAGGCGCGGTGAGATTGGCGAACTCGCAGAGCAGGCGGCGGGTGTCGCGCGGATCGACGATCTCCTCGACGCCGAAGCGCTCGGCGGTACGGAAGGGCGAGCGCACCTTGTTGAGGCGTGCCTCGATGGCGGCGAGATGCGCGGCCGGATCGGCCGCAGCGGCAAGCTCGGCCTTGTAGGCGGCCTCGATGCCACCCTCGAGCGGCAGGGATCCCCAGTCGCCCGATGGCCAGGCATAGCGGAAATTGTACTTCTGCCAGTTCTGGTGGGCGGCACCCGCCACGCCGAACGCCTTGCGCAGGAGCAGCGAGCACCACGGCGCCCTGCTCTGGTAGACGGCGGCGAGTGCGCGGGCGCCATGGCGGATGGTGGCCGCCCTTTCGCCCGCCACGCCGATCACGAAGCCGGGGATGTCGACGAAGTGCACCACCGGCAGATGGAAGGTTTCCGCGAAGTCGACGAAGCGGATCACCTTGTGGCTGGCGTCGCTGGTCCAGCCGCCACCATAGAAGAACGGGTCGCTCGCCAGCACCGCCACTGGCCAGCCGTCGAGGCGCGCAAGGCCGGTCACGACGGATCGACCCCACATCTTGCCGATCTCGAAGAACGTGCCGCGGTCGACGCAGGCCTCGACGATGGGCCTGATGCGATAGACCTTGCGGCGATCGCGCGGGATCGCCCCCAGCAGGGCTGCCTCGCGACGGTTGGGATCGTCGTTGGTCGGTTGCCGCTCGGCCAGGCCGTCGATCGACGAGGGCAGGTAGGAAAGAAAGCGCCTGACGCGCGCGAACGCTTCGTCCTCGCTGTCGACCTCGTCGTCGACCGCGCCGTTGCGGGTGTGGATGTCCGTGCCGCCGAGCTCCTCCTTGGTGACCTTCTCGCCGAGCCGCGCCACGACCGGCGGGCCGGCGACGAACATCTGCGAGATGCCTTTCACCATCAGCGAATAGTGCGAGGTGACGAGGCGCGCGGATCCGAGGCCGGCGACGGAACCCAGTCCGAGCGCCACCACGGGAACCCTGGAGAGATTGTCGACGACATGTTCCCAGCCGGGGTTGCGCGGCACGTAGGTGAAGCCGGTCATTTCGTAGCTCTTCACCGAGCCGCCGCCGCCCGTGCCGTCGACCAGGCGCACCATGGGAATGCCGAGCTCCCCGGCCATCTGTTCCGATACGACCTGCTTTTCGTGGATCGAGGCGTCGGCGGCGCCGCCGCGCACCGTGAAGTCGTCGGCGCCGACTGCGACGGTGCGGCCGTCGATGCGGCCGCGGCCCATCACGAAATTGGACGCCATGAAGTCGATGAGGTTGCCCTGGTCGTCGTACTCGGCCTTGCCGGCGATGGCGCCGATTTCGTGGAATGAGTCCTTGTCGAGCAGCCGCTCGATGCGCTCGCGCACCGTGAGCTTGCCGCCATCGTGCTGGCGCTTGATCTTGTCCGGCCCGCCCATGCGGCGCGCCATCTCCTCGCGCCGCCGCAGATCGTCGATCTCCGGTTGCCAGCTCATGCCGTCCGTCCTCTCAAGGGAATGCCGACGATCGCCTCGAGCTCGCCGATCGCCGCGTCCGGATCGCCGACCTTGATGGTGCGCATGCCCATCGCGCGTGCGGGCTTGAGGTTGATGCCGAGGTCGTCGAGATAGGCGCAGCGCTCGGGTGCGACCCCCAAAAGGTCACAGGCATGCCGATAGATGCGCGGATCGGGCTTGCGCCAGCCGAGCCTGCTCGATTCCACGACGTGCTCGAACAGCGCCATGACATCGGCGACGGCCTTGGCCTGGTCCGGCGTGCGCGCCATCGACGGGCCTTCGCCAGACTTCATGTTGTTGGTGATGCAGGCGACCCGAAAAGCCTGCTTGCACCGGCGCAACGCCTCGACCATCTGCGGCCGAATGTCGCCGCTGATCGCCTGGAGGACGCGCCACCCGTCGAGCGTGTGGCCCTGCACGCGGGCCTCCTCCTGGAAGAGATCGACGAACTCCGCCCGCGAGACTTCACTTCGTTCCATCCGGGCCCAGGCATTGGTGTCGGGATTGCGCGCATTGAGGCCCCGGATGAAATCTTCGGGCAGGCCGGCTTCCTTCTCGTAGCGGCGGAACGCCTCGAACGGGCTCGTCAGGATCACGCCACCGAAATCCCAGAGTACGGCGAGGGGAGATTCTGCATTGCTCAGATTCATGGTCCTGCGACCGTCTTTACCTTGTTCCTGCCCTAGTCCGATCTTATTTCACGCCCTCCATAGGCGACGGGCTTCGACTTGACCACCCGACAGCCTTCACTCCGTTTGGGAAGCAGAAATGACTGAAGCAGCGGTTCTCCCGCGCGGCGATGCCGTGGCGCAGATGAGCACTACCGTTCCGAGCGACGGCCGCAATCGAAGGGCGGCCGAGACCCGGAGAAAGATCATCGAGGCCGCCAAGGCCATGATCGCCGAGACCAGCGAAGCGCCGACGGTCGTCGGTGTGGCCCGGCGGGCCGACGTCTCGGTCCGCTCGGTCTTCCAGCACTTCGGAGATGTTGAGTCACTTTTCGTAACTGTGGTCGACAGCGTCAAGGATGACATCGTCGTACCGCCGCCGCCCCCGGCCACGGGTCCCCTGGCAGAGCGTATCGATACGGTCGTGCGGAATCTGGCCGAGGTGTTCGATCGCATCGTGCCGCTGCGGGTCGCGGCTGGCCATTTCCCGAGCCATCCGGCCCTCGTCGACCGCTCGCGCTTCCTCAAGCAACAGCTGCGGGAGACCGCGCTCGAGGTCTTCGCGCCGGAATTCGCCGCCCTGGGGCCTGAGACCCGCGAGGAGCTGGCCGATGCCGTCGGCGCGGCCCTGTCGCTCGACGCCTGGGTGGTCCTGCGTCGGCGCGACGGTCTCGGCCTGGAACGTGCCGTCGCCGTCTGGCGGCGCACGCTTACCGCCCTGATGGAGCACGGTCTGGCAGCGAGCGCGGTGAAATAGCGGTCGGCCTGTCGCCATTTGACTAAAGGTCGCCAATCGGAGAGTTAAAGCCCCCTGTCAGAGGCTTTTACCCGTACGGAAATGGCGCCCGGTCAGCTTCACGAGGACTTCTCGCGCGAGGAACACGTCGAAGGCGGTTCCGACCGCGGCTTCGGCTACGTGTTTGCCGGCGTGTTCGGCATCGTGACCGCCATATCCCTGTGGCGCAGCGGTACGACCTGGCACTGGTCGCTGCCTCTGGCGGCGGCTTTCCTGGTGGTGGCGCTGGTCCATCCGAAGCTGCTCGCACCGCTCAACCGGCTGTGGCTGAAGTTCGGCCTGCTGCTCTACAAGGTGATGAACCCGCTGATTCTCGGCCTGCTGTTCTTCGTCACCATCATGCCGATCGGTCTCGTGATGCGCGCCTTCGGCAAGGACTTCCTGCGCCTCAAGCTCGATCGCAACGCCTCGAGCTACTGGATCGTGCGCACGCCGCCGGGCCCGCCGCCGCAATCCATGAAAAACCAGTTCTGATTCCGAAAGGACCTGAAGCAATGGGCTCCATCATCGTCGAACTCTGGGCCTTCATGCGGGAGCGCAAGAAGTTCTGGCTGTTGCCGATCCTCATCATGATGGTGATCTTCGGCGGCCTGATCGTGCTCACCAAGGGCTCGGCGATCGCGCCGTTCATCTACACGCTGTTCTAGACGGAGCGCGGGAATCCATGCGGGTCCTCGGAATCTCGGCCTTCTATCACGACAGCGCCGCCGCGTTGATCGAGGATGGGCGCCTGGTGGGTGCGGCGCAGGAAGAGCGCTTCACCCGCAAGAAGCACGATTCGGGCTTCCCGCAGAATGCCGTCCAGTATTGCCTCGATACCGCCGGCATCAAGCTGGCGGACGTCGACTACGTCGCCTTCTACGACAAGCCGTTCCTCAAGTTCGAGCGCCTGCTCGAAACCTATCTCGCCTACGCGCCACGCGGCTTCACCTCGTTCCGCATGGCCATGCCGCTGTGGCTCAAGGAGAAGCTCTTCCAGAAGACCCTGTTGCGCGACGAGATGAAGAAGTGGCAGCCCGACTTCGACTGGAACACCCGGCTGCTGTTCGGCGAGCATCACCAGAGCCATGCCGCCTCCGCCTTTTTCCCGTCGCCCTACGAGGAGGCGGCGATCCTGTGCATGGACGGGGTCGGCGAGTGGGCGACGACGTCGCTCGGCTGGGGCCAGGGCAACAAGCTCGAGATGCTGCGCGAGATTCACTTCCCGCACTCGCTCGGCCTGCTCTACTCGGCCTTCACCTACTACACCGGCTTCAAGGTCAACTCGGGCGAGTACAAGGTCATGGGCCTCGCGCCCTATGGCGAGCCGAAGTACAAGGACCTGATCCTCGACAAGATCGTCGACCTGAAGGACGACGGCACCTTCCGGCTCGACCAGAGCTACTTCGATTACTGCACCGGCCTGCGCATGACCAACGACAAGTTCGCCGACCTGTTCGGCGGACCGGCGCGCAAGCCCGACAAGGAGCTGCTGGCGCAGAAGCACATGGATCTCGCCGCCTCGGTGCAGGCCGTCACCGAGGAGATCGTGCTGCGGCTGGGTCGCTCGGTGAAGAAGGAAACCGGGGCGAAGAACATCTGCCTGGCCGGCGGCGTGGCGCTGAACTGCGTCGCCAACGGCAAGCTCCTGCGCGAGAACATCTTCGACGGCATCTGGGTGCAGCCCGCGGCCGGCGACGCCGGCGGCGCGGTGGGCGCGGCATTCGCCGCCTATCACGGTTTCCTCGGCCAGCCGCGCCAGCTCAACGGCCACATGGACGGCATGGCGGGCTCCTATCTCGGGCCGAAGTACGAGGATGACGAGATCGCCGAGCGGCTGACCAGGGCCGGCGCGAAATTCGCCCGGCTGAGCCGCCACGAGATGATCGATCGGACGGCCCAGGCGCTGGCCGATGCGAAGGCCGTCGGCTGGATGCAGGGCCGCATGGAGTTCGGCCCGCGCTCGCTCGGCGCCCGCTCGATCCTGGGCGACGCCCGTTCGCCCTCCATGCAGAAGACCCTGAACCTCAAGGTGAAGTACCGCGAATCCTTTCGGCCGTTCGCGCCGGCGGTGCTGCGCGAGGATCTGGGCGAATATTTCGACATCGCGACCGACAGCCCCTACATGCTGATGGTGGCGCCGGTGAACGAGGATCGCCGTCGCGCCATGACGGCCGAGGAACAGGCGCTGTTCGGCATCGACAAGCTCAACGTGCCGCGCTCGGACATCCCGGCGGTCACGCACGTCGACTACTCCGCGCGCATCCAGACGGTGCACAAGGAAACCAACCCCGACTTCCATGAACTGCTGGCCGCCTTCAAGGCCAAGACCGGTTGCTCGGTGCTGGTGAACACGTCGTTCAACGTGCGCGGCGAGCCCATCGTCTGCACGCCCGAGGACGCCTTCCGCTGTTTCATGGGCAGCGAGATCGAGGTGCTGGTCGTCGGCAACTGCTTCCTGCTCAAGGAAGAGCAGGATCCGGCACTGAAGCTCGACTACAAGAACGCCTTCGAGCTCGACTAGCGCGCGATGCGAGCCCTCGTCGTCGATCGGCTCGGCGATCCGTCCGTCCTCAAGATCGAACAGCGGCCGGTTCCCGTTCCCGGCGACGCCGACATCCTGGTCAAGGTCGGCGCGGCCAGCGTCAACTTCCCCGACGTGCTGATGCTGAGCGCGGGCTACCAGCACAAGCCCGAGCTGCCGTTCATCCCCGGCATGGAAGGCGCGGGCACCGTCGCGGCGGTCGGACGAGAGGTCATGGAGTGGCGCGTCGGCGACCGGGTGATCTTCGGCGTGCGGCCCGGCGCCTTCGCCGAGTACGTGAAGATCCCGGCGGCGAGCCGGCCGATCCGCCTGCCCGACGACTGGAGCTTCGCCGAGGGCGCCGGCTTCCGCGTGGGTGCGCAGACCGCCTATCACTCCCTCGTCCACCGTGCCGCGCTGAAGAGCGGCGAGGTGCTGCTGGTGCACGGCGCCGCCGGCGGGGTCGGCCTGGCCGCGGTGCAGCTCGGCAAGCATCTTGGCGCGACGGTCGTCGCGACCGGAGGCGACGACGAGCGGCTCGCCGTCGTGCGCGCCAGGGGCGCCGACCTCGTCGTCAACTACCGCACCTCCGATTTCGTCGCCGCCGTGAAGGAGATCACCGGCGGCAAGGGTTGCGACGTCGTCTACGATCCGGTCGGCGGCGAGGTGCTCGAGAAGTCGATGCGGGCGGCGGGCTACGGCGCGCGGCTGTTGGTCGTCGGCTTCACCTCGGGCGGGCCGAGCCGGCTGATGTCGAACCACGTTCTCATAAAGGGGCTCAGCATCCTGGGCGTGCGCGCCGGAGAGACGCTGCGGCGCCAGCCCCGCCTGGGCTACAGCTACGCCGAGTTGCCGAAGCTCGCGGCGCTCGGCGTGATGCGCCCGCACATCTCGCATCGCGTGCCGATGGAGCGCGCCGCCGAGGCCTATCGCGCCCTGATCGACCGCCAGGTGGTCGGCAAGGCCGTGATCGAGATCGCCTGACTACTTGATCAGGATCGAGACGCGGCGGTCCTTCTCCGAGGCGTTGCTGCCGCCGAAGCTCAAATTGCCGAAGGCCTCGGGATCGGCGGCGATCACGATGTTCTTCGCCGGATAGCCGAGCTTCACCATCTCCGTGGCGACGGAGCGCGCCCGCGCTTCGGCGAGCTTGGCGTTCATGGCCTTGTCGCCCAGCTTGTCGGTGTGGCCGACCAGGCAGACGCTCACCGCCTGGGTGGCCTTCGCCTGCTTCACGGCCTCGGCGATGATCGGCCGGGCTTCCGCGCGCAACGCCGCACTGCCGAGATCGAACAGGACCCACGGCGTGTTCGGGCCGATCGACGCGCCGCGCTGGCACGAGCCGACGGTCTGTCCGAACGCGGGTGCCGCGGCGGCGAGCAGGCCGGCGATGGCGATGAGTCCAAGTCTCGTCATGGCAGTTCTCCCTTCAGTGCCAGTTCCACGAAATGGAGCCGGTCGTTGCCGAAGAACATCCTATCGCCGACGAAGGCGGTTGGCGCGCCGAACACGCCGCGCGACACCGCCTCGTCGGTCGTGGCCTTCAGCCGGTCCTTGACGTCCTGGTCCTGGACGCGCTTGCCGAACGTGCCGGCGTCGAGACCGGCCCCGGTCAGCACCCGGGCGACCTCGGCCATGTCGTTGAGGTTGCGGCCGTCGACCCACATCGCCCGGTACAGGGCGGGATGATACGTCTCGAAGACGCCGTCGATCTCGGCCGCCGCCGCGCCGCGCATGAGGTTCAGCGTGTTCACCGGGAAGTGCGGATTGCGGTTGAACGGCACGCCGTAGAACCGCGCCCACAGCGGCATGTCCGTGCCGGCCCATTGCGACTTCGCCGCGACCGTCATGGGCGAGGCATTGCCGGTCGCCTTGAACACGCCGCCGAGCAGCATCGGCCGGCGGACCAGGGTGGCCCCCGTGCGCCTGGCGATGGTCTCGACCTGGGTGTCGGCCAGATAGCTGTAGGGACTGCCGTAGTCGAAGAAGAATTCCAGTGTGCGAGCCATGCCGGCGCCTCCTTGCTTGTGGCGAGCCTGCGACGCTTCTAGCCTCGGCTCAAGAAAGTTCGGGGACGGAAGGCATGAGCCGGGTTGCGGGCAAGGTGGTACTGGTGACGGGCGCCGGATCGGGCATCGGTCGGGCCGCCGCCACGATCCTTGCGCGGGAAGGCGCCGCGGTGATCGTCAGCGACATCAACGAGACCGGCGGGCAGGAAACGGTCCAGCAAATTGGTGGCAAGGCCCGCTTCGAGCCGCACGACACGGCCCGCGAAGCCGATTGGAAGCGCATCGTCGATGGCATCGTGGCGCGCGAGGGCCGGCTCGACGGGCTGGTCAACAATGCCGGGATCGCCGGGCCGTTCCCCTCGACCTTCGAGACCGAGACCGTCGAGCAGTGGAAGCGCATGCTGTCGATCAATGTCGAGGGCGTGTTCCTCGGCTGCAAGTACGCCGTTCCGGCCATGCGCCGGTCGGGCGGCGGATCGATCGTCAACACCTCCTCGCTGGCCGCCTTCGTCGGCACGCCGGCGCTGTCGGCCTACGGCGCCAGCAAGGGCGCGGTGCGCCAGTTCACCAAGACCGTCGCGATGGATTGTGCCCGCAAGGGCTACAAGGTGCGCTGCAACTCGGTGCATCCGGGCATCATCATGACGCCGATGGGCGAGGGTATCCTGCCCAACGACAAGGCGCGGGAACGGGCGCTCAAGACCATTCCGATCGGCCATTTCGGCGCGCCGGAGGACATCGCCTACGGTATCCTGTATCTGATTTCCGACGAATCTCGCTTCGTCACCGGCGCCGAGCTGGTGATCGACGGCGGCATGAACGCCATCTGACGGAGGGATCATGCAGCATGCGGACCAGGTCGCCTTCATCGAGCGCATGTTCACCATGGCGCGTGCCAATGCACGCGACGACGGCGAGCTGAGCTACACCCCGGTCGAGGAGTATTTCGATCCCGCGCGGCTGGAGCGCGAGAAGGCGATCATCTTCCGCAACTATCCGATCGTCGTCGGCTTCTCTGCCCAGCTGCGCAGGCCGGGCGACTTCATCACCAGCAACGACACCGGCCAGCCGATCCTGGTGGCGCGCGGCACCGACGGCAGGCTGCGGGCCTTCCTCAATGTCTGCCGGCATCGCACCGCGACCGTCGAGCTGAAGCCCTGCGGATCGAACAAGCGTGCCTTCGTCTGCCCCTATCACGGCTGGAGCTACGACCTGACGGGCCGGCTGGTCGGCATCACCGACGGCGCCTGGTTCGGCGAGGTCGACAAGGCGACGCACGGCCTCCGGCCGCTGGCCGTCGCCGAGCGCTGCGGCCTGGTCTTCGTGGTGCCGAGGATGCTGGAGCCGGGGCAGAGCGCCGACATCGACATGGACTCTTTCCTCGGCCCCGTCGCCAACGATCTCAGGTCGTGGGACATGCAGGGCTGGGAAGTCCACAGCACCGTGCCGATCCGCCCGCGCATGAACTGGAAACTGGTGATCGACACCTTCCTCGAGCTCTACCACTTCCGCTACCTGCACGGGGCCAGCGTGGCGCCGCTCTTCCTCGACAACATCACGAGCTACGAGCGGCGCGACCGGCATTCGCGCTTCGCCGTCTGCAAGCCGTCGCTGCTCGAGGTCGAGACGCAGCCGCGCGAGACCTGGCGGCTGCGCGACCACGCCGTCATCCTCTACAACCTCTTCCCCAACACGGTGCTGGCCTACACCGAGGACCATTGCGGCGTGTTCACCAGCTTTCCCGTGTCGCCGGACGAATCGCTGATCAACGTGTCGGTGCTGGTCGACCCGGCGGAACGGGCGAAGAAGCCGGAGGACTACTGGAAGAAGAACCAGGAGCTGATCCTGGCCGCGCTCGACGAGGACTTCACCGTCGGCGCCTCCATCCAGGCCAATTTCCGCGCGGGCGCCAACAAGGTCCAGACCTTCGGCAAGTTCGAGAAGGCGCTCGGCTGGTATCACGACGAGATCGCGCGGGCGATCGCGTAGGACGCCCGCTGCCGAGCGCGCTTGTGCGCGCCTTACTTGATCGTCACCTGATGGGTGATCTTGTCGCCGTCGGTGATGGTGACCGACTGGAAGCCGAGCAGCTTCAGCAGATGGAAGAAGGTCGCATCCTCGGCCACCGTGCGCTCCTGGAAGAACGGCGACAGGCGCGACATGGTCGTCATGTTGGCGAGCAGCGCGCGCATGCGATAGATCGTGCTCAGCTCGCCCGCCTGCAGGCCGACGATGATCATCTTGTCGGCCTTGTCGCCCTTGGCGAACACCGCGTACGGCACGCGATAGGCCGATTGCAGCGTGCCCTGCGACACGACGGTGACGAACTGGATGCGCTGGGCGCGATCGACGCCCTGCACGGTCTGCATGTCCGTCTCGAAGACCTCGGTCGAGGTCGGCTTGGGGTAGTAGTAGCCGACATAGCGGTCGTCGGTCGCGGCGGCCGCGGTCTTGGCGGGCGCGGCCGGCTTGGCCGTCTGGGCCAGCGCGGGCGCGGCGGCGATCATCAATGCCAGCGCGAGGCCGGCCGACAGCTTCTTCATTCCAGGCTCTCCCAGTCGATCGAGGTCTAGAACAACGTATAGCCGCCATCGATGACGAAGTCGCGCCCCGTCGTGTACTGCGTCGCTTCGCTCGCCAGGTAGACCGCGATCGGCCCGAAATCCGCACCGACGCCCCAGCGGCGCTGCGGGATGCGCGGCAGGACGTTGCCGGCGAACTTCGGATTGGCGACGGCGTTGGCCGTCATCTCGGTCTCGATCCAGCCCGGCAGGATCGAGTTGGCCGTGATCCTGTGGCGGGCCAGCTCGACGGCCAGCGCGCGCACCATGGCGCAGACGCCGCCCTTGCTGGCGCCGTAGTGGCTGGAACGCGCCGCGCCCTCGATGGCCGCGGTGCTGGCCATCGCCACCAGCGACCCGCCCTGACCGCGCTCGACCATGTGCCGGGCGGCGGCGCGGAAGGTGAAGAACACGCCGTCGAGGTTGACGCGCGTGACGCGGCGCCACTCCTCGTAGTCCATCTCGAGGATCGAGCCCTTGCCGCGGCCCGACACGCCGGCATTGGCGACGCAGTTGTCGACCTTGCCCAGCACCTTCACCGTCTCGGCGAAGGCGGCCTCGACCTGCTTTTCGTCGCCGACATCGACGACCTGGGCATGCACCTTGCGTCCATGGCGCTTGAGCTTCTCGAGGGCCGCGTCGTTCTTCTCCTTGCGCGTGCCCCAGATGCAGACGTCGGCGCCGGCCTCCGCCAGCGCGTCGGCCATGCCGAAGCCGATGCCGCCGTTGCCGCCGGTGATCAGCGACGCCTTGCCCGTGAGATCGAAGCCGCGATAGGCCATCGGAAGTTCCCTCTCTCCTTCTTTTCCTCTCCCCCGTTAGGGGGGAGAGGCTAGGAGAGGGGGAATCGACGTGCCTCGCCCCCTCACCCGTCCTCTCCCCCCTGGCGGGGGAGAGGAGGATGAAACATGAAACCGGCCGTCAGTCGAGGTCAGTTCAGCCGGTCGGTCTCGACCAGCACGATCTCCGCGTCCTCGCTGGCGCGCAGCTCGATCTCGGCCTCGTCTACCACGGCGACACCGTCGCGACGGTCGGCCGTGACGGCCTTGCCGTCGGCGCCGAGCACCTCGATGCGACCCTTGGCCGGCACGAGATAGGCCGGCTTGCCGTCCAGCACCTGGCGGATCGATTGCCCCGCCTTCAAGGTGCCGGCATAGAGCGCGCCATCGGCGTGGAGCGGGATCGCGCCGTCATGACCGCGGCCCGACGCCAGCGGCACCAGCCTGCCGTCGCGCCCCTCGGCGGGGAACTGCACCGTCTCCCAGCGGGCCGGCACGCCCTGCTTGTTGGGCAGGATCCAGATCTGGAACAGCTCGGTCTCGTCCTGCTCCATGTTGTACTCGGCGTGCTGGATGCCCTGGCCCGCGCTCATCACCTGGATCTGGCCGGCCTCGGTGCGGCCCTCGTTGCCGAGATGGTCCTGGTGCGTGATCGCGCCCTTGATGACATAGGTCACGATCTCCATGTCGCGGTGCGGGTGCGGCGGGAAGCCCGACTGCGGCGCGATGCGGTCGTTGTTCCACACGCGCAGCGCGCCCCAATGCACGCGCGACGGATCGCGATACTCGGCGAAGGAGAAATGGAAGTTGGCGTTGAGCCAGCCGTGGTCCGACTTGCCCAGCTTCTCGAAGGGTCTGCGTTCGATCATGGTTACCTCTCGGCCCCCAAGATGGCGCCGGGCGACCCTCGATCAAGTTTCGGATTGGTAACGGTGCGCGGGGCGCGCGCTACCGGAGTCGCGCGCGCCCGGCCATGAGACTAACGCCCCTCGCGCCACCACGCGCTGCAGATCGCCAGCAGGAAGGCGAGCGCCACGAGGAGGCCGGGCAGCAGCGGCAGCTGGTTGATGCCGGCCACCGTGTAGCCCTCGTTGCGACGCAGGCCGATCCAGTCCGAGCCGCCGGCGGCGCGGCCCGGCCGCGTCGAGCGGATGTCCGGATCGTTCTGGTCGGCGAGCCACAGCAGCGCGCCGTTGGAGGCCTCGACGATCGGCTTCAGCTTCGCATCGGTGGCGCGCACGTCGGAGAATTCGAGCGGATCGGGGCTGCCCACGGCGGCCACCGCCTTGAGCGTGCCGTCGGTGAAGCGGTAGAGGCCGGGCTTGTCGACGTCGACCACGGCGTGGCCGAGGCCCGGCGCGATCTGACGCAGCTCGAGGCTGCGCGTCGCCGCCTCGCCCTGCGGCGGCGCCGGCGCGGTCATCGTGACCTGCGGGAAGGTCGTCGAAAGCGTCCGCCGCGTCACCTCGATGCGGCCGCCGACCGCGGTGGCGCGCAGCGCCTCCTCCTCGAGGTCGGGCTCCTTCATCAGCCAGTGCGCCACACGCCGCACCAGCTCGGGCTGCGGCCCGCCGCCGTCGATGCCGCGGTTCCACAGCCAGAGATGATCCGACATGAGCTGGGCGACGCGGCCCTCGCCGACGCGATCGAGCACGACCAGCGGCCGGTCCTCGGCGCCGGAAAGGATGGTGTTGCCCTGCTCGCTGCGCGCCGTGACCAGGCGGAACCAGCGGCCCCACAGCGGTTCCTGGCCCGGATCGCCGGCCTGCGGCAGGTTGGCCGTCACGGGATGGCGCTGGCCGATGTCGGTGATCTTCGGCTTGAAGGGCGTCTCGAGCACGTCGCCGAGCGGCGCCGCCGGCAGCACGCCGCCGAGCGGCGTGCGGTAGAGCGAGCGCTGGGTCGCGAACACCGGTCCGACGGAGACCAGCAGCGCGCCGCCACCGCGCACGTACTCGGCGATGTTGCGGAAGTAGTCGCGCGTGATCAGGTTGCCCGATTCGTAGCGGTCGAAGATGATGAGGTCGAACTCCTTGAGCTTCTGCTCGAAGAGCTCGCGCATCGGGAACACGATCAGGCTGAGCTCGCGCACCGGCGTGAAGTCGTCCTTCTGCGGCGTGCGCAGGATGGTGAAGTGCACGAGGTCGACGGCGGGGTCGCTCTTCAGCAGGTTCCGCCACGCCCGCTCGCCCTGGTAGGGCTCTCCCGAGACCAGCAGCACGCGCAGACGGTCGCGCACGCCGTTGATGGTGAAGAGCGCGCGGTTGTTGTCGAGCGTGAGTTCGTTGGGGCCGGCGCCGACCTCGAGTTCGACCACGTTGGCGCCGGGATTGGCGACGGTGATCGGCAGCTCGACCGGGCGGCCGACCGGGACGTCGAGCCGCCGTGTCACCTCGCCGCCGACCGACAGCGTCACCGGCGCGGTGCCGCCCGCCGGATCGTCGATGCGGAACCTGGCGATCACCTCGCGGCCGACGACGCCGAAGCGCGGCGACTGTTCGAGCACGATCAGCCGGTCGCGCTCGTTCTTGCGGCCGGCGATCAGGGCATGCAGGGGGGCGCTGCCCAGCTCCGGCGGCAGGCCGGCCTTGCCGTCGGCCGCCGGCACGTCGTGCACCTGCCCGTCGGTCAGCAGCACCACGCCGGCGAGCCGTTCGGGCGGCACCTCGACCAGCGCCGAGCGCATCGTGTCGATCAGCCGCGTGCCGCCGGGCCGGTCGCTGCCGAGCTGGATTTGCGCCGGCGGCAGCACCACCTCGCGCACCTCGAGCCCGTCCTGCTGCGCCAGCTTGCGCTTCAGCCCGTCGCGCGCCGCCTGCACCTGCGCGCGGCGCTCGCCGATCGCCATCGAATCGCTGTCGTCGACCACGACCAGCGCCACGTCGGCGATCGGCTTGCGCTGCTCCTCGATCAGCGCCGGGTTGGCGAGGGCCGCCAGCACGACCAGCACCGACAGGAACCGCCACGCCGTGCCGCGCGCGCCGGCGCGCAGGCCGAGCAGCACCAGCAAGAGCGCCACGCCGCCCAGCGCCGCCAGCACGCCCCACGGCAGCAGCGGATCGAACGCGATCGAGACGGCCGAGGTCGGGTTCATCGTTCGATCCTTTCCTCCCTTTGGCGGAATCCGCCAAGGGGAAGGTAAGACTCGTGCCCTTGGCGAATCCTCATCGCCTCAACCTCTGCATGATGTCGGGCAGGTGGACCTGGTCGTCCTTGTAGTTGCCGGTCAGGGCATGCATCACGAGATTGACGCCGAAGCGGAAGGCCATCTCGCGCTGCGTCTCGCCGCCCGGCGACACCGGGAGCTGGCCGCGGCCGCGATTGTCGACCGCCCAGGCGCCGACATAGTCGTTGGAGCCGATCACGATGGTGGTGACGCCGTCGTTGACCCGGCCGCTGCCGGCCTCGATCCACAGCTTGCCGCCCTGCCAGCGCCCCGGCACGTCCGACAGAAGGTAGAACGCCTTGGTCAGCACATGGTCGGCCGGCATGGCGACCAGCGGCGGCGTCTCGATGCCGCCGAGCAGCCGCTTGAGGTCGGGATTGCCGCCGGCCGGCCGGTCGAAGCTGAGATGCTGGTCGCGCGTGTCGATGAACACGATGCCGCCGGTGCGCAGGTAGCGGTCGAGATTGGCCGCGGCGCGCGGGCTGAGCGCCGGCTGGCTCGGCGTGATCGGCCAGTAGATGAAGGGATAGAGCCGCGCCTCGTCGCGCTCGAGATCGAGTCCGACCGGATCGGCCGGCTCGACCGACGTGCGGTTGCGCAGGATCTCGCTCAGGCCCTGCAGCCCGGTGTGGCTCAGCTCGTCGACCTCCCTGTCGCCGGTGACGATGTAGGCCAGCCGCACGTCGAGCGAGCCCCTGAGCGCCTGCTCCTCGCTGAGCGGCGCGGGACCGGGGCGCTGGTCGGCGACGGGCTGGATGGTGGGCTGCACCGCCGCCGGCTGCGCCGGGGCGTCGGGCGCGGCGACGGCGAGGCCGGCCAGGACGAGCAGGCCGGCGGGTGCCGCCCGGCCGATCCGCACCGCGCGCCCCAGCAGGCCGCGCAGCCACAGCGAGATCGCCAGGTCGAGCAGCAGCAGCAGTGCCGCCGCCAGCAGGAACCACTTCGCCAGATCGGTCTCGCCGCCCTCGGAGAGACGGTCGGTGGCGACGCCCGACGGCAGCGCCAGCGGGCGCGGCGTCGGCACCCGGCCGCCGATGTTGAACGCGACCTGCGCGTGCTCGTCGCCATAGAGGCCGGGCGGCGTCGTCGGCCGCGGCTGGAAGGTCTCGTTGGCGTCGGCGGGCAGGATCTGCACGCCGGCCGGCGGCGCGCCCAGCCGCCCGAATCCGTCGAGCGTGCGCCACGGCTTCAGCGCCTTGTTGACGCCGTCTCCGGCCACTCCGCGCGACAGGGTCACCAGACGTTGCAGCATGTTCACGAACAGCCCCGAGAGCGACATGTTGCTCCAGTTCGTGTTCGCCGTCGTGTGGAACAGGACGAGATATCCCTGGCCGCGCTTCTCCCCGGTGACCAGCGGCGTGCCGTCGGCCAGCCGCGCCCAGGTCTTGTCGGCGAGATCCGCCGTCGGCTCGGCCAGCACCTGCTGCTGGATGCGCACGTCGCGCGGGATCGGCACGCCGAGGAACGGGCTGTTGGCGGGAAACTCGGCGAGCGCGCTCGGCTGGCCCCAGCTCATGACGCCGCCCAGCGCGCGGTCGCCCAGCCTGAGCGGCGTCGGCACCAGCGAATCGTTGCCCTGCGCGAGATTCGGTCCGGCGAAGCGCACGGCGACGCCGCCGCGCTCGATCCACTTGGCGATCTCGTCGCGGTCGGCCGCCGACGGGGCGGCGCTGTCGGGGATCAGCAGGACGGCGGTGTTGCGGCCGAGCACGGCCTCGCGATCGCCGATCTGCAGGCTGACATAGGGATCGAGCGCGCGCTCGAGGAAATAGACTTCCTGCAGGAGCGGCTGGCCGGCCGCCATCGGGCGCTCGCCGAGGATCGACACCGGCCGGCGGCGATGGCGCTCGTCGAGCAGCACGGCGCTGCCCGCGCCGCCCTGCGCCTCGATGTCGAGGCGGGCCATGCGGTTGCGCAGCTCGGCCGGCGCCGGCAGCATGCCTTCGCCTTGCGTGGCGTCGGCGGCGAAATCGATGTCGATGCGGGCGACGACGCGGCCCTGTTCGTCGGCGGCCTGCACCGCGATCTTGCGCGGTCCGTCGGCCGCCGGCCGCAGCGCGCGCAGCTTGAGGTCGCGGCCCTCGGCCACCGGCGGCAGCAGCAGCAGCGGCGTGCTCGCCTGGTCGGGCAGCAAGACCTGCAAATCGGAGAAGCGGCGCAGCCGTTCGGTGAGGCGCGCCGCGCCCTCGTCGCCCGGTCCGGCGCCGATGCCGTCGCTCAGCCACACGGCGTAGGCCGCCGGGTCGACCTGCAGGCGGTCGAGTTCGGCCGCCGCGGCCGCGCGGTCGGTCGGCCAGGGCTTGGGCCGGAAGGCGCGCAGCACGGCGCGCACTTCGTCGGCGCGCAGGGCGCCGCGGCGCGCGACCGGCGCATCGAGCGGCGGCGGCGCGGTGCCCATCAGCGCGATCGGCCGGCCGGCGCGCTCGGCGCGCTGGATCAGCCGCTCGGCATGGGCGATGCGCGTCGTCCAGCCCGGCGCCGACGACCAGCCGTCGTCGATCACCAGCAGCAACGGGCCGTTGCCCGGCAGCTCGGCCTGCGGGTTCAGCAGCGGCCGCGCGATGGCGAGGATCAGCGCCGCCGCCAGCAGCAGGCGCAGCAGCAGCAGCCACCACGGCATCTTCACCGGCGTCTGCTCGGTCGGCTCGAGCCCGATCAGCAGGCGGATCGCCGGGAAGCGCACCAGCCTGGGCAGCGGCGGCATCAGGCGCAGCAGCCAGTAGATCACCGGCAGCGCCAGCAGCAGCGCCAGCATGCCCGGCGCGGCGAAGGCGAACGCGCCGAGGTTCAGCATGACACGGTCTTTGCTGGGAGCGCGGCACTCCAGTGCCGCTCATGCGGTGCTGCCGCGCGAAGAAGATGCGCCACTCGCGGCGGAGTAACCTCCGCCTTGGTGGCCCGCTCCCAGCAATGAGGCATCGTCATCACGCCGCCGTCAGCCGACGCAGGTCGGCCATGGCGAGATAGAGCGCCAGCAGGATGGTCTGCGGTGGCTTGTCGGTGCGGTGCAGGTGCACGGTCCAGTCGGCCGGCCGCGCCAGCCGTTGCAGTCCCTCGCGCTGCGCGGCGAGGCGCGCGCCATAGGCGATGCGCACCGCCTCGACCCGGCGAATCGTGTGCTGGCCCTCGGCCTCGAGTCCCTCGAACTTGACGTGGCCGTCGAACGGCAGGTCCTCCTCGGCCGGATCGAGCACCTGCACGACATGGCCGCGCACGCCGGCGCTGGCATAGTGCCGCACGACCTGTTCGATCTTCTCGAGCGGATCGAGCCAGTCCGACACCAGCACGACGGTTCCGTGCGCCGGCAGCGGCACGAGGGGGGGCAGACTTGGCGGCGGCAGGCTGGGTGACGTGCGCGTCTCCTCGCGCGTCTCCTCGCGCGTCTCGTCGAACAGCTGCTCGGCGATGCGGCGCACGGCGACCCGGCCGGTGATCGGGCGCATGCCGCTGCCCAGCACGGCGATCCGTTCGCTGGCGTCCGACAGCAGGCTCGCCAGCGCGAGCACGATCAGTTCGGCGCGCACCGCCTTGGTGTCGAGTCCGCGCAGCGAGGCGTACTGCATGGACGGCGAGGCATCGCGCCACAGCCACACGCTGGCCGCGGCCTCCCATTCGGTCTCGCGCACGAAGAGGTGGCGGCTGCGCGCGCTCTGGCGCCAGTCGATCTGGCCGGCGCTGTCGCCGTCGCGATAGGGCCGGTACTGCCAGAAGGCGTCGCCCTGGCCGACGCGCCGCCGGCCATGCACGCCCTGGATCACCGTCGCCGCCACGCGGTCGGCCGCCACCATCAGCGCCGGCAGGGTGCCGGCGAGTTCGAGCGAGCGGTGAAGGGTTGAGGTGTCGGTCATCTTTGGAATCGCTTGCCTCCCCCGTCAGACGGGGGAGGTGGCCCGTAGGGCCGGAGGGGGAAAGCCACAAACGAAACTTTGGTTGCGACGGTGATCATACGACCTTTTCTGTTGCCTTCCCCCTCCGCCCCCTTCGGGGGCACCTCCCCCGAAGACGGGGGAGGAAAGGGGCGCATCGTCACCCCAGCCGCGCGCACATCTGGGCGATGACGGTCTCCACCGTGACGCCTTCGGCGCGGGCGGAGAAGTTCACCGCCATGCGATGGCGCAGGATCGGGCCGGCCAGCGCCACCACGTCGTCGACCGACGGCGCGAGGCGGCCCTGGATGATGGCGCGGGCGCGGCAGGCCAGCATGAAGGCCTGGCTGGCGCGCGGGCCGGGGCCCCAGGCGACGCGCTGGCGCACGACGTCGAGGTCGCTCGATTCGGGGCGGCCGGCGCGCACCAGCTTGAGGATGGCGTCGACCACGCTCTGGCCGATCGGCAGGCGGCGCACCAGCGCCTGCGCCGCCATCAGCTCGCCGGGCGTCAGCGCCTGAAGCGCCTCGGGCACGTTGGCGCCGGTGGTGGCGATCATGATCTGCCGCTCGGCCGCCTCGTCGGGATAGCCGACATCGACCTGCAGCAGGAAGCGGTCGAGCTGGGCCTCGGGCAGCGGATAGGTCCCTTCCTGCTCGAGCGGGTTCTGCGTGGCGAGCACATGAAAGGGGGCGGGAAGGTCGTAGCGCTTGCCGGCCACCGTGACGTGCCGCTCCTGCATCGACTGCAGCAGCGCCGACTGGGTGCGCGGGCTGGCGCGGTTGATCTCGTCGGCCATCAGCAGCTGGGCGAACACCGGGCCCTGGATGAAGCGGAAGGAGCGGCGGCCGCTGTCGGTCTCCTCCAGCACTTCCGAGCCCAGGATGTCGGCCGGCATCAGGTCGGGCGTGAACTGGATGCGCTTGGCGTCCATGCCGAGCACGATGCCCAGGGTCTCGACCAGCTTGGTCTTGGCGAGGCCGGGCACGCCGATCAGCAGCAGATGGCCGCCCGACAGCAGCGCAACCAGGGTTTGATCGATCACGTCCTGCTGGCCATAAATGACCTTGCCGATGGCGTCGCGCGCGGCGCGCAACTGGCCGCCCAGGCGCTCGATGTCGGCGAGCGCGGCCTGCGCATCGGCGTCGGTTGCGGTCGAGGTATCGGGGGCCACCTGGGCGCTCCTTGGTGAGGGGATTTGAAGTGCGAGGGAAGCCCAGAAATAAGGCCGGAACAAGGGCATGACCGTTGACGAAATCGTGCATCGGGTGCGCAACCGAAGCGTCCGTCTGGCATCCGGTTTGCCCGTCCCCCAGCCCCCGCTTGGCAGCGACTTCTCCCTGAACGGCCTGGTCTCGGCGCCCGAGACCTGGCGGCCGGCGGCGGTGCTGGTGCCGCTGGTGCGGCGGGCGCCCGGCCTGACGGTGCTGCTGACCCAGCGCACCGACGACATGCCGAGCCATGCCGGCCAGATCGCCTTTCCCGGCGGCCGCCAGCAGAAGGAAGACAAGGACGCCGTCGCCACCGCGTTGCGCGAGACGGAAGAAGAGGTCGGCCTCGAGCGCCGCTTCGTCGACGTGATCGGTTCGCTCGACCGCTACCGCACCGGCACCGGCTACGAGATCACGCCGGTGGTCGGCATCGTCGAGCCGGGCTTTGCGACCCATGCCGATCCGCGCGAGGTCGCCGACGTCTTCGAGGTGCCGCTCGCCCATTTCCTCGACGAGCGCAACCACAGGATCGACAGCCGCGTCTGGCAGGGCAGGGAGCGGCGCTACTACGCCATGCCCTTCGGCAAGCGCTACATCTGGGGGGCCACGGCGGGTATGCTGAAGAACCTGCATTTCATTCTGACGGCCGATAGGGACAGATGACACACGCCTCCTCTTTTCTGCCCCTTCGCGGAGTCCGCGAAGGGGAAGTGTCGCCGTCTCGCCGTTTCGGCGCCATTGGCGCCGAAAGCGGCTTAGGCGACGAAGGGGTCATGAGTCGCGTGACTTCCGACCCCTCCGTCCGCGATGACGCGGACACCTCCCCTTGGCGGACTCCGCCAAGGGGAGGAAGGTGAACGCATGATCCGTATCGTCGCCGTCATCCTCGTCCTGACCCTGGCGCCGACGGCGGCGTTCTTCGTGTGGGCCTGGGGCGTGAAGATAAAGGAGCAGCGCAAGCTCTCCGGCACCCTGCCCGAATGGCAGGACCTGCCGCTCACCTGGCTGGCGATCAGCGGCCTCGCCTGCGCCATCGTCGGCTTCGTCGTCATGTTCTTCACCCAGGACCAGGGCTACGGCGGCCTCTTCTCGTGAGCGCCTTCGCCTGGATGGACGCGACCGAGGTCCGCACGCTGCTCGCGGCGCTGGCCAGGGCGGGCATCGAGGGCCGCTTCGTCGGCGGCTGCGTGCGCAATTCGGTGCTCGGCCGGCCGGTCGACGACATCGACATCGCCGTCAATCGGCCGCCCGGCACGGTGATGGCGGCGCTCGCCGCGGCGGCGATCAAGGTGGTTCCCACCGGGCTGAAGCACGGCACCGTGACGGCGGTGATCGACCGGCATGCCTTCGAACTGACCTCGCTGCGCCGCGACGTCGAGACCGACGGCCGCCGCGCCGTCGTCGCCTACACCGACGACTGGCGCGAGGACGCCTCGCGCCGCGACTTCACCTTCAACGCGCTCTACGCCGAGCCCGACGGCACCATCCACGACTGGTTCGACGGCCGCGCCGATCTCGCCGCCGGCCGCGTGCGCTTCATCGGCGATCCCGACCGGCGCATCGCCGAGGATCGCCTGCGCGTGCTGCGCTTCTTCCGCTTTCACGCCTGGTACGGCCGGCCGCCGATCGACGACGCGGGCGTCGCCGCCTGCCGGCGCCATTCAGGCACCCTGGAGGCGCTCAGCGCCGAGCGCGTGGCGAAGGAGCTGCTGAAGCTGCTCGCCGCGCCGCATCCCGCCGATTCGGTCGAGGCGATGATCGAGGTGGGCGCCCTCGACCGCTGGCTGCCGGAGGTCGAGGGCACGGCACGCCTGGCCGCGCTGATCGCCCGCGAGGAGGCGGGCGCCGAGAAGCCCGACGCGCTGCGCCGTCTGGCCGCGCTGCTGCCCGTCGGCGCCGATGCCGCGGCGATCGGCAGGCGGCTCAGGCTCTCGACCCAGGAGGCGCTGCGTCTCGACGTGATGCTGGCGCGCGAACCGGTCGTCGGCCTCGAGCCGCGTGCCGAGCTCCATCGGCTGGGCACGACGCTCTTCGTCGACCGCCTGCTGCTGCAGGGCCCGTCCGGCTGGCGGGACGCGCTCGCGCTCGCGCGGCGCTGGACGCCGCCCGAGCTGCCGGTGAGCGGCGCCGACGCGCTCGAGCTCGGGCTGAAGCCCGGACCGAAGGTCGGCGAATTGCTGGACGCCGTCGAACGCTGGTGGATCGCCGGCGACTTCGCCGCCGACCGCGCCGCCTGCCTCGCCGAACTGAAGCGGCTGGCGGAGGCACAATGATTCCTCCCCCGTCTGCGGGGGAGGTGTCGGCGTCTTGCGCCGACGGAGGGGTCATGATTCGGAACCTGTACCGAGTCATGACCCCTCCGCCCGCGAAGACGCGGGCACCTCCCCATAGGAATGGGGAGGAGTGCAATTGACCCGGCCCGGCCTCACCTTCGCGCTGTGGCTCGGCATCGCCGCCGTGGTGATCCTGAACGACATCGTCGGCGACACCTGGATCGCCGCCGCGCTCTCGGTGCGCGCCGTCGAATGGTACAAGGTGCTGGTGCCGCTGCCCTATGTCGCGATGATGGCGGTCATCCATGCGCGCCGCACGGCGGGTCCGCAATGGCTCGCGGCCGCGGCGCTCGCCGCGCTGCTGTGGCCCGTCTCCACCGTGCTCGCCGACTTCGCCTATGCGCGGCTGACCTTCGGCGAGGAGACGGCGTCGTTCCTCGACCGCTTCGCCTTCTGGTGGGGCGCGCCCTATCCCATCCTGGTCGCCGCGCTATTCGCCGCGCCGCTCATCGCCGGACTCGCGCTGCGCCGCTAGTCCCCCTCCCCTTGCTTTGCAAGGGGAGGCGATACATCGACCGAGTTCCATCGAATCGGAAACGGCGCTAGATTCGGTCGGAACATGACTGATCCGACCTACCCCACCACCAGCACGCCGGGCACGTCCACGACCCAGGGCCAGGCCCCCTCTTCGGGGCTGGTCGACCGCATCCTCGGCCGATTCACCCGCTCGTCGACGCCCTTCGAGATCGTCTTCCCCGACGGCCGCCGCCGCAGCTTCGGCGAGGGGCCGCCGAGCTTCACGCTCACCCTGCGCAACCGCGAGGCCCTGCGCGCCTTCGCCAGCATGGACGAGGGCCGGGTCGGCGACGCCTATGTCGCGGGCCATGTCGACATCGAGGGCGACATGCTGCGGCCCTTCGAGGTCCGCCGCTCGATGGGCGACCGGCACTACCTCGTCACCCTGTGGCGCTTCCTGCAGCCCCTGATGTTCGGCCAGGTCCACACCAACCGCAAGGCGATCGCCAGCCACTACGACATCGACCCGGACTTCTTCCTGAGCTTCCTCGACCGCGAGCACCCGATGTACACGCAGGGCGTCTACGACCGCCCCGACGACACGCTCGCCGCCGCCACGGTCCGCAAGTTCGACTATTGCTTCGAGAAGCTCGGGCTCAAGCCCGGCGACCGCATCCTCGAGATCGGCCCGGGCTGGGGCGCGTGGTTCATCTACGCCTCGCAGCGCGGTGTGAAGTGCACCGGCCTCACCATCTCGACCGCGTCGAAGGCCTTCCTCGAGCGCCGCGCCGCCGAGCTGGGCCACGACTGGACCGTCGTCGACTGCGACTTCCTCGCCTACCAGGCGACGGAGAAGTACGACGCCATCGTCATCATGGGCGTGATCGAGCACCTGCCCGACTACGGCGCCGTGCTCGCCAAGTTCCAGTCGCTGCTCAAGCCGGGCGGCCGCGTCTTCCTCGACGGCAGCGCCTGCACGAAGAAGTACGAGCTGTCGAGCTTCATGGTGAAGTACATTTACGGCGGCAACCATTCCTTCCTGGTGCTGCACGACTTCCTCACCCAGATGGCCCGCACGCCGCTGCGCGTGCGCGAGCTCTACAACGACCGCCACGACTATTTCCTCACCTTCCAGGAATGGGCGCGCAACTTCGACCGCAACCGCGACGCCGTGATCGCCCGCTTCGGCGAGTTCAACTACCGCCGCTTCCGGCTCTATCTGTGGGGCGCCGCCTACGAGTTCCTGAGCGGCAGCCTCGACTGCTACCGCATGATCATCGAATACCCGCAGTTCACCGAGGCGGGCGTCGAGATCCGCTGATCGCCTTCTTTTCTCCTCCCCAGCGAAGCTGGGGAGGTGTCGCTGTCATACAGCGACGGAGGGGTCGAGAATCATGACCCCTCCGTCGGCGTGAGACGCCGACACCTCCCCTTGCTACGCAAGGGGAGGAGAAGATCGGATGTCGCCTCGCTTTCCTTTCCTCCCCGGCGAAGCCGGGGAGGTGTCGCTGTCCTACAGCGACGGAGGGGTCAAGGCTCATGACCCCTCCGCCCCTGCGGGGCACCTCCCCATCGCATCCACGATGGGGAGGAGAACGATGGATCCCCCTCAATACCCCCGCGCCACGTCGACTTCCTGCAGCAGCCGTCCGCCCGCCTCGAGGCTCCTGATGTTCGCCGCGACCTCGGCGACCAGCTGGCCGACGGTCGGCCGCCGCGCCACGTGCGGCATCACCGTGACCTTGGGGTGAGTCCACAACGGGCTCTCCGGCGGCAGCGGCTCGGGCCACAGCGCATCGAGCGCGGCATGGGCGAGCTGCCCCGAGTCGAGCGCCGCGATCAAATCCTCGTCCACCACGTGCTTGCCGCGCCCGACATTCACCAGCATGGCGCCGCGCGGCATCATCGCGAAGGTGCGCGCGCTGAGGATGCCCTCGGTCGCCGGCGTCAGCGGCAGCAGGCAGACGGCGATATCCGTCTGGCCGAGGAACCGCTCCAGCTGGTCGTCGCCGTGGAACAGCGGCACCTCCGCCGCCGGCCGCGGCGAGCGCACCCACGCCGAGACCGGGAAACCCAGCGACCGCAGCACCAGCGCCGGCGCCGTCGCCATCAGGCCCAGCCCCAGGAAGCCGATCCGCCGCTGCTCGGGCCGCACGATCGGCACGCGGCGCCATTCCTTGCGCGCCTGCGCGGCCTGGTAGCCCGGCATGTCGCGATGCAGGCGCAGCACGTGCATGACGACGTATTCCGTCATCATCGGATCGCCCTCCGCCGGTTCCACCTTGCCGAGCGGCGCCTTCGGCAGCCTGGGATGCCGGGCGAAGGCCTCGACGCCGGCCGACCGGCTGAACATGGCCCTGAGGTTGGGGAAGGAAGGCAGCTTGTCGAAATCCGGATGCATGAAGGCGAGGTATTCGATGTCCCTCGGCTCGCCGACGTCGGGCCAGAAGCGGATCGGCAGGCCGGGCAGCCGCTCGCCGAACGCGGCGCGGAATTCCTCGGCGCTGCCGATGACCTTGTCCAGGTTGACGATGAGCAGCGCCATGACGGCTTCCTCCCGCGCGGTGGCCGGGAGGATAGAGGAGAAGATCGAGCGGCCCAAACCAGGGGCGGGGAGCATGATCCCGTCGAGCACTTGCTTTCTCCTCCCCATGCGCAGCATGGGGAGGTGGCCCGCAGGGCCGGAGGGGTCATGACCTGTGGAGTATGTCTCTACAGCAAGGCGCTCGAGTGCACGCCGGGCCGATAGCCGGCGCGCCTCGTCGTGAGCTACCGGCGCCAAACCGGCCGGTGCGGCAGAAGCTTATCGCGTTCCCATAAACTCCCTAATCTCCCTCAAACTGGGTCCCTCGATACATCAACCAACCCACCTCACCCTGAGGGCCGCGCGTAGCGCGGCGTCTCGAAGGGTGGGCCATACGAGGTACTACCTCGCATCATTCGAGGCGCGGTCGTTCGGGCCGCTTGTGTCAGAGCGAGCAAAGGGAAAGCTTGACGAAGTGATGGACTGCGGGCCTCCGAGCCCGCCATTGCTGGAAGTGCTGCACTCCAGTGCCGCTCATGCTCATTTGGACCGCGCCTCATGATCCGTAGCGGCAGACCTCGGCGCTGCGGCTTTCTGGGTCAGGCTGGCCATGGCGAAGCAGGCTAAAAGCCATGGCTGTCCTACATTGTGTGCAAGCTGCGGGAGCCACGATGAAAGATGTGCAGAAGATGCTCGGCCTTATTGGCACTTGTGATGACCCTGAGAAGCTGAGGTCATGGCACGCCAATGCCCTCAAAGCGGCCCATCCGGATCTTGCGGCCGCTGCCTTTCGCAGGCTCATCGCAATACTTCCTGCCGAGACGCCCGGAACCCTCGAGCACGATTTCTGGCAAACGGTTCACGCGTTCGAGCATATCCTCAAGGAGGAGCGCGGAAAGACAGTGCGGCTCAGCCGCACCCGCCAGATGGTTGCCCGAGTCGGTGTCGTCGCGACGCTCATGAGCTGGGCTAAGAGAACCACGGACACCGATGGCTTCACGATGCTGATGGAGCGAAACATGCCGGAGCTCACCGGTGAAGCGATTGTGCTTCGGCATGCCAGTCAATTCGACCCGGAAGTCGTGACCGCTGCCCGAGACAGGCTCGAAAGAGCGGGCGTAAACGTTGCCGCGCTTCTGAAGTCTTCCGGCGAGTTGTGAGGGAGGCGCGACGGCCGCCCGCTCTGCAAGCAGCGGTCGCAGTACCGCAAAGAAACTCAGCCAACAGACTCATTGCCACATTGAAATGACTTGGCTGCTCTGCGACGTTTACCGAGGGGCAGGCAAGATGAACAACTGGGGCGCCCGCGCATGACGCGGCTCGAAGACATCAAGCCGAACTGCGCGGTTCGAGGGATACTGCCGAACGCCGTCGTGACGGTCGTCAGCGTCCACTGGTTCGGCTCGGACGCGCTGGAGCTAACGTACAAGGACCCGACGGGAAAGGTCGCCAACGAACTGCTCTATCGTGACCGCGAGGCCGACCTTGAGCTCGTCGAGCAGGGCCGCCCGTGGAGTTTCGACGGCGATGGCGCGCTGTTCCGCCTCGTCTCAGAGGCGCAGCGCATCCATCTTGCCCATTTGTTCGACCCGGTGCTGGCGGTCCACACGTCGGTGGTCGAGCCGCTGCCGCACCAGATCACCGCCGTCTACGAGAGCATGCTGCCGCGCCAGCCGCTGCGCTTCCTGCTGGCCGACGACCCCGGCGCCGGCAAGACCATCATGGCCGGCCTGCTGATCAAGGAGCTGGTCGCGCGCGGCGACCTGCAGCGCTGCCTCATCGTCTGTCCGGGCAGCCTGGCCGAGCAGTGGCAGGACGAACTGCGCAGCCGCTTCAACCTGCATTTCGAGATCCTCACCAATGACAAGCTCGAAGCGGCGGGCAGCGGCAACTGGTTCCTCGAAACCAACCTGGTCATCGCGCGCCTCGACAAGCTGTCGCGCGACGAGGACGTGCAGCTCAAGCTGCAGGCGCCCGATTGCCGGTGGGACCTCGTGGTCTGTGACGAGGCGCACAAGCTGTCGGCGACCTTCTTCGGCGGCGAGATCAAGTACACCAAGCGCTACCGCCTAGCGCAGCTCCTGTCGTCCCTGACGCGGCACTTCCTGCTGATGACGGCCACGCCGCACAACGGCAAGGAAGAGGACTTCCAGCTTTTCATGGCGCTGCTCGACGGCGACCGCTTCGAGGGCCGCTTCCGCGACGGCGTTCACACCGTCGACGTGTCGGACTTGATGCGCCGCATGGTCAAGGAGAGCCTGCTCAAGTTCGACGGCACACACCTCTTCCCCGAGCGGATCGCCCGCACCGTTTCCTACAAGCTCTCCGATGCTGAGGCCGCCCTCTATAAGGCCGTCACTGACTACGTGCGCAACGAATTCGACCGCGCCGATGCGCTGCAGAACGACAAGCGTGCCGGCACCGTCGGCTTCGCCCTCACCATTCTGCAGCGCCGCCTCGCCTCGTCGCCGGAAGCCATCTACCAGTCGCTGCATCGCCGCCGCGAGCGGCTGGAGAGCCGGTTGCGCGAGCTGGAGATCCTGCAGCGCGGCGGCCGGACGGCGGAGCTGCAAGCCATCCAGGGCCCGCTCCTCGACGAAGAGGACGTGGAGGATCTGGAGGAGGCGCCCGAGTCGGAAGTCGAGGCAGCCGAGGAACAGGTGCTTGATCAGTCCACCGCGGCGCGCTCGATCGAGGAGCTGCGCCTCGAGATAGACACGCTCAATCGTCTGGAGGACATGGCGCAGGCATTGCGCCGCAGCGGCGAGGATCGCAAGTGGCGTGAGCTCGCCACGCTGCTCGGCACGATCTTCACGCCCACGTCCATCGTCAACGCGCTGGCCGAGGACCAGAAGGAGTACGATTCGGGCGCTCCTCCTGCACCCAAGCCGACGCCGTCGCCGCGCCAGAAACTCGTCATCTTCACCGAGCATCGCGACACGCTGAATTATCTCACGGCGCGCATCCGCACGCTGCTCGGCCGCCACGGCACCGTTGTCACCATCCACGGCGGGATGGGGCGCGAGGACCGCCTGAACACTCAGGAAGCCTTTCGCAACGATCCGGAGGTACAGGTCCTGCTCGCCACCGATGCGGCGGGCGAGGGCATCAACCTGCAGCGCGCCCACCTGATGGTGAACTACGACCTGCCGTGGAATCCCAATCGCCTGGAGCAGCGCTTCGGCCGCATCCACCGCATTGGCCAGACCGAGGTCTGCCATCTCTGGAACCTCGTCGCCGACGAGACCCGCGAAGGCGACGTCTACCGGCGCCTGCTGGAGAAGCTGGAGCAGGCGCGCACGGCGCTGGGCGGCCAGGTCTTCGACGTGCTGGGCAAGCTGCAGTTCGACGGCAAGCCGCTGCGCGAGCTGCTGATCGAGGCGATCCGCTACGGCGAGCAGCCCGAGGTGCGCGCCCGGCTAACCCGGGTGGTGGACAATGCGTTCGACCGTCGAACGCTGCAGGACCTTCTGGAGGAGCGGGCGCTCGCCCATGATGCGATGGACGCCTCGCGCGTGTTCCGCATCCGCGAGGAAATGGAACGGGCCGACGCGCGCCGCCTGCAGCCGCACTATGTCGAATCGTTCTTCGTCGAAGCCTTCAAGCGCCTGGGCGGCACGGCGCGGCTGCGCGAACCGCGGCGCTATGAATTGACCAACGTGCCGGGACTGGTGCGCGCTCGCGACCGCCTGATCGGCTTCGGCCGTCCGGTCCAGCCACGCTACGAACGCATCGCCTTCGACAAGGGCATGCTGGTTGGGCCGCCGCCGGCCGACTTCGTCTTTCCCGGCCATCCGCTGCTCAGTTCGGTGATCGATCTCACCTTGGAGCGGCACCGCGAGCTGCTGCGGCGTGGCGCCGTGCTCGTCGATGAACGCGATACGGGCACAGAGCCGCGCCTCTTGTTCTTCCTCGAGCACGCCATCCAGGACGCCAGCCTGACCCGCGCCGGCGAGCGTCGCGTCGTCTCCAAGCGCCTGCTGTTCGTCGAGATAGGCGCCGACGGCACGGCGCGGCACCTCAACTACGCTCCCTACCTTGACTATCGGCCGCTGGCTGAGGACGAGCCTGGCATCGATGCCATCCTGGCGCGTCCTGAATGCAGCTGGATCGGTCGGGAGGTCGAGGCGAAAGCCCTGGACTATGCCATTGCCCGCGTCGTGCCGGAGCACCTGAAGGAGGTGCGCGACCGCAAGCTGGACCTGCTCGACAAGACCGAAGCAGCGGTGAAGGACCGGCTGACCAAGGAGATAAACTACTGGGACTACCGGGCCGAGCAGCTCAAGGACCAGGAGCGCGCCGGCAAGCCCAACGCCAGACTCAATTCGGCTGAAGCCCGCAAGCGCGCCGACGACCTCCAGGCCCGGCTGCAGAAGCGGCTGGAAGAGATCAAGCGCGAACGCCAACTTGCGCCACTGCCGCCCGTTGCCTTGGGCGGCGTGCTCGTCGTGCCGCGCGGACTGGTCGACGCCATGACGGGTGGAGTAAAGGCAGAGGCGGCGCTACCGGACACGCAGGCGTCGGCGGCACGGGCCCGTGCCATCGTCATGGAGGTGGAGCGCAAGCTCGGCTTTCTGCCGGTTGATCGCGAGACCGAACGACTCGGCTACGACATCGAGAGCGCCGTCCCTGGCACCGGCAAGTTGCGCTTCATCGAAGTTAAAGGGCGCGTTACCGGAGCGGACACGATCACGGTTACTCGCAACGAGGTCCTCTACTCGTTGAATAAGCCCGACGACTTCATTCTAGCGATCGTGGAGTTCCTCGACGGAGGGCATCACAAAGTCCACTACTTGCGCAGGCCCTTCGGCCGCGAACCGGACTTCGGCGTCACCAGCGTGAACTACGCATTTTCCGAGTTACTGGGGCGCACAGAGGCGCCGTCGTGATCAGGGACTATCATGTAGTCCGCGAAGCGGCATCTCGCGCGGCGGAGGCGGCCGGCCGCGTGACCAAAGCCATCCAGGACCGACGGACAGAGCAAGAACCCGCAATTACAGACCGCATGCTCGGGTATATCGAGGCTGCCATGCATGGCTTTGAGGCGCGTGGCGTCAAGTGGGTGGCGAAGACTCTGACAGATCGGGGCCGCGGCTCTCAGGAGAGCCGATACGGCGCCGACTTTGCCGGAGTCCTTTCGATTAGCTTGCCCGGCTACAAGGTCAATAAGGGCTTCTTGGCTCAGGCCAAGATGATCGAACCGAGCGAACGACTGCCACCTGGTGAATTCGGTCGCCTTCAGCGTCAGTGTGAAGGCATGTTGTCTAGCAGCCCGGATAGCTTTGTTTTCCTCTACTCCCGTAGCGGCATCACCATCGTTCCGGCGCTGGCAGTCCTGTCTACAATCAGTCGGAATCCGCACGACCTCTACTCGCGCAGTTTGTCGCGCTTTTATGAAGAGCACTTCGAGTGCTTCATCGGTGATCGAAGGTTGCAGGCTCCAACACCGGAGGCACTGGAGACATTGCGGGCTGACTATCAAGCGCGGAAGCTCCTGTATCTCGCCGCCCACGAAAGCCGATAGTGCCTTGGGAAACCCCGTTGAGTTCGTACTTTCGCCCTACAACTACTTGAGCAGGCAATGAGCATCTTTGAAGACACAAATCCGCGCGCACTCAAGGAACTACTCGGCGAGATCCATGGCCGCGTCTCCGTTCTGCCTGATTTCCAGCGCGACTTTGTTTGGGAGCCGGGCGCGACCCAGGAGCTGATCGTTTCCATCGCCAACAACTACCCGGCAGGCAGCATCCTGCGCGTCAGGGATGCGAAGCGAGCGTTTGCCGCCCGAGAGTTCGAAGGAGCACCCGTTCTCAATGGCTCGCTGCACACTTTTCTGGTCCTCGATGGTCAGCAGCGTCTGACGTCGCTGTACCAGGCGTTCTATGGCGTGGGGGACCACCGTTACTATCTCGACCTGCGTAAGTTGCAGGCGGGTGCCGACTTCGACGAAGCGATCTTTCATGTGCGCGCAACGACCAAGTGGGCCAAGAAGCTGCAAGGGTTCGAAGCTCAAGCCGACGAATTGATTCTGCCGCTCTCCGTGTTGAAGGGTGGAGCCGGCGGCTATCTCCAATGGGTCCTCCAGGTCACAAATCCAATGGAAGCCAACAAGCGGATGGCGATGCTCGACGCACTGACGCGCCTCAACGAGCAGTGGGTCAAGACGATCGACGACTATCACTTCCCGGTCGTGACCCTCTCAGACAGGACCGAACCCGACGCGCTCTGCACCATCTTCGAAACCCTGAACCGTACGGGCGTGAAGCTGAGCGTGTTCGAGTTGCTCACCGCGCGTTTCTGGCCGCAAGGTGTCAATCTGCGGGAGCTCTGGGAGGCGGCCGTCGTGGCGCATCCCATCATCGAGGCCTTCGAGGTCGATCCTTACTACGTGCTTCAAGGCATTTCGCTGGCGAGCCGCAAGGCCGCCTCCTGCAAGCGTGGTGATGTTCTTACGCTCGACGCTTCTGCAATTAACGAGTGGTGGGACAAGGTCATTCAGGGACTTGCGCTTGGGCTTGAGATCCTTCGCGACGATTGCAAAGTCGTGCAGCCGAAATGGCTGCCCTATCAGACCATGCTGGCGCCGCTATCGGCAGTCGTCGCCAGGACGGGCATGCCCGGCACGGCGGCGGAGGGCGTGCGCCGGGCCAGGCTCGCTCGTTGGTTCTGGTGTGCGGTGTTCGGGCAAGCGTATGAAAGCGCACCCAACAGCCAATCGGCACGCGACGTGACGGACATCACGGTCTGGCTCGAAGGCGGCAAGGAGCCTGAGTCGGTGTCGGACCTGCGCTTCGATCCCAATGCGCTGCGTGACGTCACGCCGCGTCAGCGCTCGATCTACCGCGGCACGATCTGCCTGATACTGGCGAGCAAGCAGTCGCGCGATTTCCACACCGGCGCCGTCATCAGCTCCCAGTTGATCGCCGATCAGGGCATCGACGATCACCATGTATTTCCTGCCGACTTCCTGGAGAAGAAGAAGGGCATTACATCGGCGCGGGCGCGGGACTGCGTCCTCAATCGCACCCTGATCGACCGCACGACAAATCAAATGATCAGCAACCGCGCGCCTTCGCAGTATCTGGAGGAGCTGCGGAAGACACCCGGCTTCCCGTTCGAGCAGGTACTGAAGTCACACTGCCTTCCGCCTGAGCGCGCTTCACCGCTGTTGAGTGACGACTACTCAGCCTTCCTGGCCTGGCGGCAAAGCGAATTGTGGGCGGAGATCAAGCGCGTGACGGGTATCACTGTTGCCACTGACCTCGAAGTCAGCGAGGCCTGAGTCATGAAGGTCCGCAAGAAACTCATCGAAGTCGCCCTGCCGCTCGACGCCATCAACAAAGCGTCAGTACGTGAGGGCTTCATATATCGAGGGAATCCTTCGGCGCTTCACAAATGGTGGGCACAGCGCCCGTTGGCGGCAGCACGCGCCGTGATCTTTTCGCAAATGGTGGACGATCCATCCTCTTGGCCCGACCTGTTCCCGACCGAGAAGAAGCAGGAGAAAGAGCGCGAGCGGCTGTTCCGCATCATCGAGGACCTGGTGAAGTGGGAAAACACCACCGATGAGACGGTGCTGCAGAAGGCGCGCGACGAGATCTGGACGAGCTGGCGCCGTGCCTGTGCCGAGAACGTCGACCATCCGCGCGCCCGGGAGTTGTTCGACCGCAACAGGCTTCCGGTCTTCCACGATCCCTTTGCCGGCGGCGGCGCCCTACCGCTCGAAGCGCAGAGGCTCGGGCTGGAGGCGCATGCCAGCGACCTCAACCCGGTCGCGGTGTTGATCAACAAGGCGATGATCGAAATTCCGCCGAAGTTCGCCGGCAAGCCGCCGGTGAACCCGAAGCGAGACCTGCACGTGCACTGGAAGGGCGTGCAGGGGCTGGCCGAGGATGTACGTTATTATGGCGAATGGATGCGCGACGAAGCGGAGAAGCGCATTGGGTATCTCTATCCAAAGATCGAGATAACGGCCGACGTGGCTAACGAGCGGCCGGACCTCAAGCCCCTGAGTGGCCTGAAGCTTACCGTCATAGCTTGGTTATGGGCGCGCACCGTGAAGAGCCCGAATCCGGCTTTCGCCAGTGTAGACGTACCGCTCGCCTCCACATTCATGCTCTCCACCAAGGCAGGCAGGGAGACCTATGTTGATCCGGTAATCGAGGGCGGTAGGTACCGATTCACAGTGAAGGTCGGAAAGCCGAGGGATGCACAGAAGACGAGAAAGGGAACAAAGTCCGGAAGCAGCGGAAGTAGTTTTCGGTGCCTGATGTCCGGAACGCCAATGCCATTCGAATATATTCGTACAGAGGCGAAGGCAGGCCGAATGGGTATGCGTCTGATCGCAGCAGTTGTCGAAGGAGTTCGAGGTCGGGTGTACCTGTCACCAAGCTCTGAAATGGAATCGGCGGCAATGAGTGCAATGCCAGAAGATGCACCTGATACAGAGTTGCCGGCAAAGGCGCTCGGCTTTCGAGTGCAAGAGTACGGAATGGCGAAGTGGCGCGATCTCTTCACGCCCCGACAACTCGTGGCCCTGACAACTTTCTCCGATCTTGTCGGTGAAGCTCGAGAGATAGTTCGCACTGACGCCATCGCGTCTGGCCTCAAGGACGACAATAAGTCTCTCCGAGACGGCGGCCTTGGCGCCAGTGCATATGCGGAAGCCGTAGCGGTCTATTTGGCGTTCGCGCAAGACAAGACAGCCGAATACGGCTGCACGATCGTGCCCTGGTACGCGAAAGAAGATCGACCCAAAGGCCTTTTTGCACGACACGCCATTCCAATGGTCTGGGACTTTGCTGAGGTAAACCCTCTAGCTAACATTGGAGGGACTTTTATCGCGTCGGCCGGAATCGTTTCAGGCGCCCTTGCAGGTTGTGCTCCGGAAGGAAGATTTGCCACAGCCCGTCAGCTTGATGCCGTTCAATCTGATGATTGCGCCGGAGCTGTAGTTTCGACCGATCCGCCCTACTACGACAACATTGGCTACGCCGATCTTTCAGATTTCTTCTATGTTTGGCTCCGTCGTTCACTGCGTTCGGTATTCCCCAGTTTGTTTTCGACGCTCGCAGTGCCGAAGACCGAGGAACTGGTTGCAACTCCCTACCGACATGGGAACCGGGACAATGCCGAAGCCTTCTTCCTCCATGGTATCACTCGCGCGATGCAGCGCCTTGCCGAACAAGCGCATCCAGCCTTCCCAGTCACTGTTTATTACGCCTTCAAGCAGTCCGAGGCCGAATCTGGTTCTGGGACTGCGAGCACAGGTTGGGAGATATTTCTTGATGCGATAATTAGGGCCGGCCTTGGCATAAGCGGCACTTGGCCGATAAGAACTGAACGAGGCACGCGATCAATTGGCATCGGTACAAATGCTCTTGCTTCCAGCATTGTCTTAGTCTGCCGCCCGAGATCTTCGAGCGCGCCAACAGCGACACGGCGCGAATTCTTTGCTGAGCTCAAATCTGAGCTGCCTATGGCATTGCGGCATTTGCAGGAAGGCAACATTGCGCCAGTAGACCTCGCACAAGCCTCCATTGGCCCTGGCATGGCGGTATTCACGCGCTATGCCAAGGTTGTAGACGTCGAGGGCAACCCCGTCTCGGTCCGGGATGCGCTGTCGCTTATCAACACTACCCTCGACGAGGCATTGGCAGAGCAGGAAGGCGACTTCGACGCCGACAGCCGCTTCGCCGTCGCGTGGTTCGAACAGCAGGGTTTCACGGAAGGAGAATTTGGCGTCGCCGACGTCCTGGCCCGCGCCAAGAACACCAGCGTCGGCGGCCTTGCAGTGGCAGGCGTCCTCGAATCCAAGCGCGGCAAGGTCCGCCTCCTCAGGTCGGAGGAGCTGCCCGCCGGCTGGAATCCGGCGACCGACCAGAGACTGACCGCCTGGGAAACGGTGCACCAGCTCGTCCGGGCGCTCGATGCCGGCGGCGAGAGCGCAGCCGCGGACCTCGTCGCCAGACTCGGCGCCAAGGCCGAAGCGGCCCGCGAGCTCGCCTATCGGCTTTACGTGATTGCCGAGCGCAAGAAACGCGCCGCAGAGGCGCTTGCCTATAACGGTCTTGTCCAGAGCTGGCCCGAGATCCTGCGCCTGGCACAGGAATCGGCATCCAGGAGTCCGGCACAGGCCGGTTTGTTCGAAGAGACGGAGGCCTGATCGATGGCCATCACCAACCAGGAACGTGTCGCCAAGGCGCTTGATCTTCTGCGGATCGGATTGACGCCGTTCGTCGAGCGCGAGCTCAAAGCGCAGGATGCGCAGGGCTGGCTCGGCATCGTGCGCCAGTCGGTGAGCGAGACCCAGGTCCGCCTGTTCCAGGATTCGAAGGCGCTGAAGTGGGACGTCGCCTCGCTGATGTCGGTGCTGTTCACACAATGGAACACGATCTTCCGGCGGACCCTGGGCCAGGCCGAACGCTCGCTGATCTCGGAGATCCGTGAGGTCCGCAACAAGTGGGCCCACCAGAATCCGTTCTCGGGCGACGACACCGACCGAGCGCTGGATTCCATCTCTCGCCTGCTCACGGCCGTCTCGGCGACGCCGCAGGCCGATGAGGTCAACAAAATGAAGCAGGACCTGCGCCGGCTCATCTTCGACGAGCAGGTCCGCGGCGAGAAGCGCAAGGTCGGCGGCTCCCTTGTCGAGCCGGCGGCGGCGGGCAACCTGAAGCCGTGGCGCGAGGTCGTGACGCCGCACGCCGACGTGGCCAGCGGCCGCTATCAGCAGGCCGAGTTTGCGGCCGATCTCTGGCAGGTCCATCTCGGCCAGGGCAGCGACGAATACCGCAAGCCCGTTGAATTCTTCCGCCGCACCTTCCTGACCGAGAGCCTGAAGCGCCTCCTCGTCGGCGGCGTGCAGCGTCTGTCGGGCAAGGGCGGCGATCCGGTGGTGCAGCTCCAGACCAATTTCGGCGGCGGCAAGACCCACTCCATGCTGGCGCTCTATCATCTGTTCGGCGGCGCGGCGCCGGGCGAACTGGTCGGCATCGATGCCGTGCTGGCCGATGCCGGCGTGAAAGCCGCACCCAAGGCCCGGCGCGTCGTGCTGGTCGGCAACAAGGTCTCGCCCGGCAATCCGGTCACCAAGCCGGACGGCACGGTGGTCCGCACCCTGTGGGGCGAGCTGGCCTACCAGCTCGGCGGCAAGAAGGCCTTTGCGCGCATCGCCAGGGACGACGAGAAGGCGACCAGCCCGGGCGACGTCTTGCGCGAGCTGTTCGTCGAGCACGGGCCGTGCCTCGTGCTGATCGACGAATGGGTCGCCTATGCCCGCCAGCTCCACGACCAGGGCGACCTGCCCGGAGGCAACTTCGAAACCCAATTCTCGTTTGCCCAGGCACTGACCGAATCGGCAAAGCTTGCGAACAACTGCCTGCTGGTCGTGTCGCTCCCGGCGTCGGACACGGCGGGCTCGCCGCACACCCAGGCCGACGATGTAGAGGTCGGCGGCATCCGCGGCCGCGAGGCGCTCGACCGCCTGCGCAATGTGGTCGGGCGCCTGGAATCCTCGTGGCGGCCGGCGACGGCCGAGGAAGGCTTCGAGATCGTGCGCCGCCGCCTGTTCGAGCCGATCGCAGGCGAACTCTTCAAGCAGCGCGATGTGACGGCCCGCGCCTTCGCCGAGCTTTACCGCACCCAGTCCGACCAGTTCCCCCCGGAATGCCGCAGCGCCGACTACGAGAAGCGCATCCAGGCAGCCTTCCCCATTCATCCGGAAATATTCGACCGGCTCTACACCGACTGGTCGACCCTGGTGAAATTCCAGCGCACGCGCGGCGTGCTGCGGCTGATGGCGGCGGTGATCCATTGCCTGTGGGAGAAGGGCGACCGCAATCCGCTGATCCTGCCGTCCACCATCCCGATCGACGATCCGCGCGTCCAGTTCGAGCTGACGCGCTATCTGTCGGACGTCTGGACGCCGATCATCGAGAAGGACATCGATGGCGCCAGTTCGCTGCCGCTCAAGATCGATACGGACCTGCCCGCGCTGGGCCGCCTGTCTGCGACGCGGCGTGTGGCCCGCACGATCTATCTCGGCTCCGCCCCGACGGCGGCGGCCGCGCATCGCGGGCTGGAGGATCGCCAGGTCAAGCTGGGCTGCGTTATGCCGGGCGAATCGCCCGCCGTGTTCGGCGATGGGCTGCGCCGGCTCGCGGCCGCGGCGACCTATCTCTATCAGGACGGTCCGCGCGCCTGGTACTCGACGCAGCCGACGGTCACCAAGCTCGCCGAGGATCGGGCCGAGCAGTTCAGGCGCAACAAGGACAAGGTCCATGCCGAACTCGAGTCCCGCCTGCGTGCCGATCTGAGGCGCAGCGGCGACTTTGCCCGCATCCACGCCCTGCCGAGTTCGGGCGCCGACGTGCCCGACGATCTCGACGCACGCCTTGTGGTGCTGTCGGAGGATCATCCTTATAGCCGGGAACCCGGCAATGCTGCGGAAGTGGCGGCCAAGGCGATCCTTGAGTCGCGCGGGAACACGCCGCGCCTCTATCGCAATACGCTGGTCTTCCTGGCGGCGGACAAGGTGCGCCTGCAGGATCTCGAGGAGGCGGTCGGCAAGTATCTCGCCTGGTCGTCGATCGTGGAGGAGAAGGACGCACTGAACCTCGACCCGCACCAGGCGCGCCAGGCGGAGACGCAGAAGCAGGCCGCCGACGGTGCCGTCACCGCCCGATTGCCCGAGACCTACCAGTGGCTGCTCGTGCCCGAACAGGCGACGCCGCAGGCATCGGTCGTATGGCAGGCGACGCGCTTGACCGGAAGCGATGCGCTGGCGGCGCGCGCCAGCAAGAAGCTGCGCAGCGACGAACTCCTGATCGCGAGCCTCGGCTCGACCATCCTGCGCAAGCATCTCGACGATGTACCGCTCTGGCGCAACGACAACGTCGCGATCCGGCAGCTGGTCGACGATTTCGCCCGTTACCTGTACCTGCCGCGGCTGGCCGGCCCCGAAGTGCTCATCCAGGCGGCGCGCGACGGCATCGGCTTGCTGACGTGGCGGGCTGATACGTTCGGCTACGCGGAGAGCTTCGATGAGGCGACCGGCCGCTACCGCGGCCTGCGCGGTGGACGTGAGATCGCTTTGGCGCCCGACAGTACGGGCCTGCTCGTCAAACCGGATGTCGCGGGCCGTCAGCTCGATTCCGAAGTACCCCCGCCCAATCCGCCCACACCTCCGACGCCGGACAACGATCCGGCCCCGACGGGCGGAGGATCGAGCGCACCGGCCGCCCAGGTATTGCGGCGCTTCCACGGTACCGTCCGACTGGATTCTTCGCGGGTGGGACGCGACGCCGGCCGCATCGCCGAAGAGGTCATCGCCCATCTGGCCGGGCAGATGGGCGCCGAAGTCACGGTGACGATTGAGATCGAAGCCAAGCTGCCCAACGGCGCCAACGACCAGCTCGTGCGTACCGTCACTGAGAACAGCCGGACGCTGAAGTTCGACAGCCAGGGGTTCGAGAAGGAGTGACGATCTCGAAATGCTCGGGGAGGTTCTAATTGTGCCTTCAGCTTGAGTATGCCGAGGCCCAATTGTGGAAACGGCGCGCAAGGACGATCATATCGGATGCCAAGGCAGCCGCCGCGGCCATTCCATGCGATCCGCTTCTCAAGCGGGCTCAACGCCTTTCAACGCTCGTTTCTGAGATCGACAGCATCAAGAAGCGCCATGGGCGCTTGATAGAAGACGCCCTGCTGTTTGCCATCAATAAACTTCCAGATTGGACTGCCACGAAGGAAAGGATTCCTGTGGCAACCGGTACGCCTCTGCAGCGGCGCGTCGTTCGGACACTCAGGCACTTCCGCTCAACGAGTAGCTATGTCGGTGGAGGCGCGGCCCTCAATCAAAGATGGCCGCGTCTCTCCGACGATATGGACATCTTCAGCGATCGGGCGTCGCTTCCCAACGCGGCCATGCTCGAGTTGAAAGCACTCGAGGACGCAGGCTTCACCGTTCGAGTGACGACGCGCGACGAATGGATGGTCGAAGCCATCGTCAGGGAATACGGCTTCGAGACCAGGATACAGTGGATGCACGAAGAGGAAACGTCACGACGCTTCTTCCCGGCACTGTATGACGAGGAGCTGGGCTTCCGCCTGCATCCCGCAGATGCTGCCGTGAACAAGGTCCTGTGTGCCGCGCGGCGCCATAGCGCCGCCCGCGATGCCGTCGACCTGGTCTCGATCGTTCGACGGTACACGACCCTCGGCCCGTTGATCTGGGCACTGGCCGGCAAAGACCCGAAGCTCAACCCGCAAAGAGCCATCTCCGATATCCGCAGGATTGCCTTCGGCTACTCGGACGAAGAAATCAGGACGGTCCGGATGGGCGACGACCCCGGCATGAACCGACAAGAAGTCAGGGACGTCCTGGACCGGGCCTTGATTGCCGCCGGCGTTCACAAGGCCATTCCGATAACGGATTTTGGTCGGATGCCTCGCTTCGAGGGTGATCCACCTCAATAGCGCCGCCTGCCTCAACGAGCGCCGATCAGCTTGGCACGCCGGCGCTCGAGCCGATCCATGAGCCTCTTGCCGGCATAAGGCGCGATCCGCCCCGAGGCGGTCGCCGAGAGGATCTCGCCTTGCGCGCCGATGAGGTCGTCGAGCGTCCGGATGTCCGACATGTCGAACTCGGGCAACGGCTCCCGGGGCCGGGGCAGGACACCCAGCATCACCTGTACCGCCCAGCGGCGGCCCCGATCGAGCTGGTCGTCCAGCAGCATGCCGGGCACCCGGGGGTCGCCCTCGCGCAGGTGGCGCTTCACGATCGTCGCCCAGTTGCGGCTGCCCCTGAGGCGGCCTTTGCCGAATTTGTTGCCTTTGCCGAAGGTGCCGTTGGTATTGCGGGTCATCTCTCTTTCTCCGAACGCGGTTGAAACTGCGCGGAGAGTGGAGGAGCGCTTCGCCGGAATCGAATTTGGTTCACCGGTGGAAAAATTCGCGTGGAGAATCAAGGCAGCGATCCGACCCGGTGAACCAGATTCGATTCCGCGCTCGCCCCTGGCGTAGCATCCGCGTCATGTCATCCGCGTTCCCCATCGCCTGCCCAAAGGGCCCACCGTCAAAAGCCCGTCTGATTCGCGTCATCCGCATGGTCAAGCAGCGCAAGATTTGTCGTGGAGAATCAAAGCGCGATTCGCGAATCGTTGACCAGATTGGAACGGCAAGGGCAACGGGCCTAGGCTCGCGCCCACCCTTCGAGACGCGGTCCTGCGGACCGCTCCTCAGGGTGAGTCGGTCTTGTTTCGGCGGAAGGACCCGCGTCCCCTCACACAACATCTGGAGGCGACCATCGCCTCGACCGTCACCCTGCTCCGCCAACCACGGTCAGGTTGTAACGATGTTGCGCGCGTCTGGTAGGTACGGTGAGACGGCGGGAACCTGGCGGCCGCGCCTTCGCTGCGCTCAAAGCCACTGTCGCTCGCGACGATTGGGAGGAGGTCGAAACCAGGCGCATCCCGATCAAGCGCTGATCGTCATCGCTTCATATTCCTCCCCTTGCTGAGCAAGGGGAGGTGTCGGCGTCTTACGCCGACGGAGGGGTCATGAGTCGACGCTTGCCGCGACTCATGACCCCTCCGCCCACGAAGACGCGGGCACCTCCCCATCAGAATGGGGAGGAGAACATGACGCGTCCCCAGCAAGGCCAATCACGGCCACCTCACCTCGGGCGGCAGGCTCATCAGGATCGCCTCGACGTTGCCGCCGGTCATCAGGCCGAACTTGGTGCCGCGGTCGTGCAGCAGGTTGAACTCGACATAGCGGCCGCGCCGCACCAGCTGGTGCGCGCGCTCCTCCGCCGTCCACGGCTCGTCCCTGCGCGCCCGCACGATCCTGGGATAGACGTCGAGGAAGGCCTCGCCGACGGCGCGCGTGAAGGCGAAGTCCCTGGCCCAGTCGCCGCCCTCGGCGCTGCTGTCGAGATAGTCGTAGAAGATGCCGCCGACGCCGCGCGGCTCGCCCCGGTGCGGCAGGAAGAAATATTCGTCGCACCATTTCTTGAATTTTTCGTAGTACGCCGGATCGGCCGCGTCGCAGGCCGCCTTCAGCGCGGCATGGAAGGCGCGCGTGTCGGCTTCGTTCGGCACCATGGGCGTGAGGTCGGCGCCGCCGCCGAACCAGCTCCTGGTGGTGGCGATGAAGCGGGTGTTCATGTGCACCGCCGGCACCTTGGGCGAGCGCATATGGGCCACCAGCGAGATGCCCGTGGCGAAGAAGCGCGGATCGTCGGCCGCGCCGGGGATCTGCTTGCGGAACTCCTCGCTGAACTCGCCGAACACCGTGGAGACGTTGACGCCCACCTTCTCGAACACCCGCCCGCGCATGATCGACATGACACCGCCGCCACCCGACGGCCGCTCCCACGCCTTGCGCTCGAAGCGCCCGGGCGGCAGCTCGCCCCTGCCTTCGTCCTCGAGCCGCTCGAACTCGGCGCAGATCCGGTCGCGCAGGCTTTCGAACCACGCCCGCGCCTTGTCCTTGCGTTCAGCGATGTCAGTCATGACCCCTCCGTCGCGGATTACCGCGACACCTCCCCAACTTCGTTGGGGAGGAGAACTCTATGGCCGCGCAGCGGCCGGAGGGGTCATGAGTCATGCCAACCCCTCATATCCCCCGGTCTGTCGCAGCGCCTCGCTCAATACCATCGCCGCCGCCAGCGCGACATTGAGCGAGCGGGTGCCTTTCTGCAGCGGGATGCGCAGCCTGAGGTCGGCCGCCTGGTGGACGTCGTCCGGCACGCCGGCGCTCTCGCGGCCGACCAGCAAGATATCGTCGGGCCGGAAGGCCATGTCGGGCAGGCGCAGCGCGGCCGCCGTGGTCAGCAGCACCAGCCGGCCCGGCTGCCGGTCGCGCCGGAACGCCTCCCAGGAGGCATGACGGGCGATGCGGGCGAGGTCGATGTAATCCATGGCCGCCCGCCGCATGCGCCTGTCGTCGACCGGAAAGCCGCAGGGCTCGACGATGTCCAGCGGCACCCCGAGGCAGGCCGAGAGCCGGATGAAGGCCCCCAGGTTCTGCGGGATGTCGGGCTGGAAGAGGGCGAGACGCATACCCCTTCATACTCCTCTCCCCCAGCGGGGGAGAGGAACTCGAGTCTTCGCCACTCCAATCCGCGACGCGGAAAGCGCCTTGTGCGGCAGGGTGCCGCATGAACGGCGCACCGGGCCCTGCGACCAAAGACCTTGAAACATAAGGCGGTTTGTCGGCTATAAGCGGGTCAATCGATCGGGGGATGGACGGTAGAGAGATGGCAGCATCCAGCACAACGGCCGGCGGTCACGGCGAGCCGACGCGGCGCGACTTCCTCATGGTCGCGACCGGCTCACTGGCCGGCATCGGCGCCGTCGCGACGGCCTGGCCCTTCATCAACAACCTGAACCCTGCCGCCGACACCCTGGCGCTCGCCTCGATCGAGGTGAACGTGGCGCCCATCGAGGTCGGCCAGGCGATCACGGTGAAGTGGCGCGGCAAGCCCGTGTTCATCCGCCATCGCACCGAGCAGGAGATCAAGGAGGCCGAGGCCGTGCCGATGTCGGTGCTGCCCGACCCGCAGACCGACAATGCCCGCGTCACCGACCTCGACAAGAAGGTGCGGCCGCCGTGGCTGATCATGATCGGCGTCTGCACCCATCTCGGCTGCGTGCCGCTCGGCAACAAGCCGGGCGATCCCAAGGGCGACTACGGCGGCTGGTTCTGCCCCTGCCACGGCTCGCACTACGACACCTCGGGCCGCATCCGCAAAGGGCCGGCGCCGAAGAACCTCGTGGTGCCCGAATACCTGTTCACGTCGGACACGCTCGTCCGCATCGGCTGATCGCCGCCCAACGAATCGCTCCGGAGTTCAGAGAATGGCCTCGCAGCACGGCGCTCCGCCGGTCTTCAGCAACAAGGTGATCGCCTGGATCGATCACCGCCTGCCGATCTTCTCCTACCTCGAGAAGGAATATCACACCTTCCCGACGCCGCGGAATTTCAACTATTTCTGGAATTTCGGCGCGATCGCCACCGTGATGCTGGTGCTGATGATCGCCACCGGCGTGGTGCTGGCGACCAACTACACGCCGCACGTGCTGATGGCCTTCGATTCGGTCGAGCGCATCGACCGCGACGTGCCGCAGGGCTGGCTGATCCGCGACCTGCACATGAACGGCGCGTCGTTCTTCTTCATCGCCGTCTACGTCCACATCTTCCGCGGCATGTACTACGGCTCCTACAAGGCGCCGCGCGAGCTGCTGTGGATCCTGGGCGTGGTGATCTTCCTGCTGATGATGGCAACGGCCTTCATGGGCTACGTGCTGCCGTGGGGCCAGATGAGCTTCTGGGGCGCCACCGTCATCACCAACCTGTTCTCGGCCATCCCGATCGTCGGCGATTCGATCGTCACCTGGCTGTGGGGCGGCTTCGCCATCGACAACCCGACGCTCAACCGCTTCTACGCGCTGCACTACCTGCTGCCCTTCATCATCGTCGCGGTGGTGGCGCTGCACGTCGTGGCGCTGCACGTGCACGGTTCGAACAACCCGCTGGGCATCGACCCCAAGGGTCCGCAGGACACCGTGCCGTTCCATCCCTACTACACGATGAAGGACGGCTTCGGCGTGATGATCTTCCTGATCGTCTATGCCGGCTTCGTGTTCTTCGCGCCCGATTATCTCGGCCATGCCGACAACTACATCCCGGCCGATCCGCTGGTGACGCCGGCGCACATCGTGCCGGAATGGTACTTCCTGCCGTTCTACGCCATCCTGCGCGCCATCCCCGACAAGCTGGGTGGCGTGCTGGCGATGTTCGCCGCCATCGGCGTGCTGTTCGTGCTGCCGTGGCTCGACACCAGCCGCGTGCGCTCCTGCACCTTCCGGCCGATCTACAAGTGGTTCATGGGCGTGCTGGTGATCGACGTGATCGTGCTCGGCATCTGCGGCGCCAAGCCGGCGGAAGGCATCTGGGTGCCGATCGCCCAGCTCGCCACGGCCTACTACTTCTTCCACTTCCTCCTTCTGCTGCCGATCCTGGGCAAGATCGAACGACCCTTGCCCCTGCCACCCAGCATCGCCGACGCGGTGCTCAAGAAGAAGGCGGCCTGAGCCATGCCCCTGTCCATGCCCACGCCCATGCGCAAGCTGTTCCTGACGGGTGCGATCGCACTCTCCGCCCTCGGCCTGGGCACGGTGGCGATCGCCGCCGGCGGCGCGCCGACGCCGCCCAAGAAGCAGTGGAGCTTCTCGGGGCCGTTCGGCACCTACGACCGCGCCGCCGCCCAGCGCGGCTACCAGGTCTATCGCGACGTCTGCGCGGCCTGCCACGGCCTCCATCTGGTCGCCTACCGCAACCTGATGGATCTTGGCCTGACCGAGAACCAGGTGAAGGGGCTGATCGCCGACATCACCGTGCCGGACCTCAACGACGACGGCCAGCCGATCGAACGGCCGGCGCGCCTGTCGGACCGCTTCAAGAACCCGTTCCCCAACGTGCTGGCGGCGGCGGCGGCCAACAACGGCAAGGCGCCGCCCGACCTCAGCGTCATCGTCAAGGCGCGCAGCGGCGGGGCGGATTACATCCATGGCCTGCTGGTCGGCTACGTGCCGTTCGACAAGATCCCGCCCGAACAGGTGAAGGAATATGCCGTCACCCAGGACGACAACTTCAACCTCTACTTCCCGGGCCACAAGATCGCGATGGCGCCGCCGCTGGCCGACGACAAGCTGACCTACGTCGACGGCACCAAGGCGACGGTCGACCAGATGTCGTCCGACGTGACGGTGTTCCTGACCTGGGCGTCGGAGCCGCATCTCGAGGATCGCCATCGCACCGGCGTGCGGGTCATCCTGTTCATGCTGGCGCTGGCCGGGCTGATGTATGCGGTGAAGCGGTCGGTGTGGGCCGACAAGCACTGAGCGTCGGCCGGGGGGCCGGCGGGCGGCCTACTGGTCGACGCCAGAGCCGCGCGACACCAGGATCAGGCTGCGGCCGGGATCGCCCGGCACGCGCCGCTGCTGCGGCGAATCGAGCTGCGGCGGCGCCTCGAAGACCGGTCCGGAATGCGGACGCTGATTGGTCGCCACGCCCTGCAGGACACTGGCGGCGGCCAGGGTGATCAGCAGGCCGAGGCCCATCCAGGCGACGGCCCAAAGAACGTGACGCAGACCCATCCGACGTGCGGTCCCAACAATTTGCAGAGCGCCTAACGACTTATACGCCTCATGTCGGCGGGCGCAACCGCCCGGATCGACCGTCGTTTTCCTGCCCGTGGGAATTGTCGCGAGGGAAACGATGGGACGGCGCTTTGCCCTGTCCGTGGGGGCTCGTCGGCTGGAGGTGCGCGTGGTGCCGGTCGACGAGGCGTGGGAGCTCTGGCTGTTCGAGGGCGAGCGCCGGCTCGCCCTGGCCGGCACCGTGGCGATCGACGCTGCAACGGAAGCGTGGCGGCAGGGGCTGGATCCCGTCGCCCAGGCGGTCGAGCGGCTGCGCGCCGACGCGGAACGCGGCACGCTGGCCCTTCCCGACCGGGCGGCTCGGGGCGATCCCCCTCAGCCGGACCCGAGCGCCTGGGCGAGGCCGCTCAGCAGTTCCTGATCCTGGAAGGGCTTGGCGACGACCGGCCGGTCGCGATGCCGCGACGGGATGGTGGACCGCCGCTGCGAGGTGACGAAGACGAACGGCACGCCGCGCGCCGCCAGTTCGTCGGCCACCGGAAACACCAGCTCGCCGCGCAAGTGGATGTCGAGCAGGGCCGCGTCGACGGCATGGCGCTCGAGGCTCGTCAGGGCCGCCTGCACCGACTCCGCCGGCGCCACGGTGCCGTAGCCGGCGTCCTCGAGGTTCATCTGCAGGGCCTCGGCGGCCAGGGCGTCGTCCTCGACGATCAGGACACGCGCCGCCGCCCGTCGCGCGAGCGGCGCCTTCAAGCGGTCGGGATGGGGCACTTCCTTGATCATCTTGCCGGCGGTGGCGTTCTCCCACCCCCATGCAACCGCGACTTGGTCCCAAAGGGAAGCCGCTATCCTGTGACCAAAGCGTGGGGGCGCGGCAAAGTGGCGCGATGGTCCGCCGATGGCTATGTTGCCTATCGAACCAAGAGGGAGGGCGCCATGGGGGGTGTTGCTCGGGTCGCGATGGCGGCCTGTCTGGCGTGGCTGGCGTCCGCCTCGGCGGGCTTCGCCCAGTCGACGCTGGATACGGTCAAGCAGCGCGGTGAACTGGTCTGCGGCGTGAACGGCGACCTGCCGGGCTTTTCGCTGCTCAATGCCGTGAAGGAGTGGGAAGGGCTCGATGTCGAGTTCTGCCGCGCCGTCGCCGCCGCGGTGCTGGGCGACGCCAAGAAGGTCAAGTTCGTCCCGCTCAACGCCCAGCAGCGCTTCGCCGCGCTCGAAGCGGGCGAGATCGACCTGCTGGCGCGCAACACCACGGTGACGCTCCAGCGCACGGCCGGCCCCAAGATCACCTTCGCCGCCATCAACTACTACGACGGCCAGGGCTTCGCGGTGCCCAAGCGCATGAAGATCGAGCGCATGACCCAGCTGCGCGGCGCCAATGTCTGCGTCCAGAAGGGCACCACCCACGAATTCAACATGACGGGCTGGTTCAGGCTGCGCGCGCTCACCGTCGTGCCGATGCCGTTCGACAATCAGAAGGCCATGTACGATGCCTTCTTCGCCGGCCGCTGCATCGCCGTGACGCAGGACGTGAGCGCGCTCGCCGCCACCATCGTGCGCAGCGGCAAGGCGGCCGACCACATGATGCTGCCCGACATCATCTCCAAGGAGCCGCTCGGGCCGCTGGTGCGCACCGGCGACGACCGCTGGCTGAACGTGGTGCGCTGGACGTTCAACGCGATGATCGAGGCCGAGGAGCGCGAGATCACGCAGAACAACGTCACCGGCAAGCTCGAGGCGACCGACGCGGCGGTCAAGATCTTCCTCGGCGTGACACCAGGCAACGGCGCCACGCTCGGCCTCGACGAGAAGTGGGCCTTCAACATCATCCACCAGGTCGGCAACTACAGCGAAAGCTTCGAGCGCAACATCGGCGCGCGCTCGGCGCTCGGCTTCGCCCGCGGCCTCAATGCGCTGTGGACCAAGGGCGGCCTGATGTATCCGCTGCCGCTGCGTTGAGCTCGACCGACGGCCGGAGGAAACCCGGGTGACGAAGGCGCCGCAGGTGCTGATCGCCGGCGCCGGGCCGGTCGGCCTGACGCTGGCCAACGAGCTGGTGCGCCTCGGCGTCCGGGTGCGCATCGTCGACAAGGCGGCGGCGCGCACGGACAAGTCGAAGGCGCTGGTGCTGTGGAGCCGCACGCTCGAGCTGTTCGACGACGCGGGCTATGCCGCCGCTTTCCTGCCGTTCGGCATCCTGGCGCATGGTGCCGAGATCTCGACCGGCCGGGAGCTCATCGCCCAGGTGCCGTTCGATGCGATCGACAGCCGCTTCCCGCATGCCCTGATGATTCCGCAGTCGGAGACGGAGCGCGTGCTCGAGGAACGGCTCGGATCGGCGGGCGTGGAGGTCGAACGCCGCGTCGAACTCACCGGCTTCGCGGACAAGGGAGACGAGGTCGAGGCGACGGTGCTCGGGCCGTCGGGCGTGGAGGAGCGGGTGACGGCCGAGTGGCTGATCGGCTGCGACGGCGCGCACTCGACGGTGCGGCACGGGCTCGGCCTCGCCTTCGAGGGCGAGACGCTGCAAAGCGACTGGGTGCTGGCCGACGGCCTGATCTCGGGCCTCGATCACAAGGACCGCATCCAGATCTTCTGGCACCGCGACGGCATCCTCGCCTGCTTCCCGATCGGCGCCGATCGCTGGCGCGTCGTCGCCGACCTCGGCCCGGCAGAGGGGGAGGGCAAGCGCGCCGATCCGACCGTGCCCGAGGTGCAGGCCCTGCTGACGGGACGCGGCAAGTCCGGCCTCACCTTCGCGAACCCGTTCTGGCTCGCCGCCTTCCGCATCAACGAGCGCAAGGTGAAGGACTATCGCCGCGGGTGCGTGTTCCTGGCGGGTGATGCGGCGCACATCCACAGCCCGGCCGGTGGCCAGGGCATGAACACCGGCATGCAGGATGCGTTCAATCTCGCCTGGAAGCTGGCCATGGTGATCGAGGGCCGCGCGCGCGCGTCCCTGCTCGACAGCTATTCCCCCGAGCGCAGCGCGGTCGGCGAGCGGGTGCTGCGCAATGCCGGCCGGCTGACCGAGATGGCCGTGATGCGCAATCCGATCGCCCAGGGCCTGCGCAACGCCGTGGTCCGCTTCGCGACGGGCTTTCCCGCCATCCAGCACAGGATCGCCGACCAGCTCACCGAGATGGATATCGGCTATCCCGAGAGCCCGCTGTCGCGTGGCCCGAAAGCGGGCGTGCGGTGGCCGCATCGGCTGCCGGCGGGCGCGGGCGGCGCGCGCTTCACGGCCGTCGGGCCGGCGGCGGCCGTCGAGGCGCTCGCGGCCGGATATCCCGGGCTGGTCGTCGCGGCGCCCGAGCAAGGCTCAACGCTGCTTCTGATCCGGCCGGACGGCTATGTCGGCTTCGCGGGCGGCCCCGGCGACCAGCCGCAGGCCGATTCCTATCTGGCGGCGCTCGCGCCCTGACGGCGCAGCCGGCGCTCGATCGCCTCGTGCCGCGCCAGCAACTTGCGGGCGCGCTCGATGACCGGAATGTCGATCATCTTGCCGTCGAGCTGGAAGGAGCCGCGACCCTCGGCGGCCGCCCTGGCGTCGGCCTCGAGCAGCTTGCGGGCGTGGGCGACCTCGTCGGCCGTGGGCGTGAAGGCTTCGTTCAGCGCCTGCACCAGGCCGGGATGCACGCAGGTGCCGCCCGAGAAGCCGAAACGTCGCGCCCGCTCGGCGCTCTCCCTGTAGGCGACGGGATCGGCGTAGTCGGCGACGGTCCCCAGGATGCCGATCATGGGTACGGCATGCGCCTGGGCAGCGAAGGCAACCAGCCGCTTGGGCAGCTCGAGCGTCTCGTCGCCCGGCACCGAGCCTGTTTCCAGGGCGAAATCCTCGCCGCCCAGCATCATGGCGATGACGCGCGGTCCGTGCTCGGCGATGTCGTGGATGTGGGCCAGCGCGCGCGGATGCTCGATCATGGCGCCAAAACCGACGCTGCCGACCGCCATTCCGCGTTCCCGCTCGAGTTCGCCGACGGCCTCGTCGAGCAGCCTGAGATGCTGCACGCCTTCGGTCTTGGTGACGAAAAGGGCGGAGAGGCCCGGCCGCACCGCGGCCTCGATATCGGCGATGGCGAGACGCAGCGGACGATTGATGCGGACGGCGACGTCCGCTCCGCCGCGGACGACCTTCGTCATCGTCTCGGCCAGCATCGCGCGCGCCCTCGGCTTCTCGGCCACCGTGACGCTGTCCTCGAGATCGACCAGCACGCAGTCGGCGCCGCGTTCGTGCGCCTTGTCGATGAATTTCGGCACATTGCCCGGCACGTAGAGGATCGAGCGCCAGACCGGAGGCGTGGGGCGGTTCATCTGATGACACCGCACTGCTTCAGCCGGTCGTACTCGGCGGCGCCGAGAAGCGGCTTGAGCAGGGCCTCGTTGTGCTCGCCGACTTTCGGCGCGGCGCTCTTCAGCGCTCCCGGCGTGCCGGACAGGCGGGGTACGATGGGATGGGTCGGCAGCTCGCCCATGTCGTCGTCGGGGATCTCGATCAGCGCCTCGCGCTCCAGCACGTACTCGTCCTGCACGATCTGGGCGATGTCGTTCACCGGTCCGATGGTCACCCCGGCCTCGTCGAAGTATCTGAGGTTGTCGGCGAGGTCGCGGGCTCCGACGAATTCGCCGATCAGGCGATCGAGCTCTATCCCGTTGCGCACGCGCTCGATGTTGGTGGCGAAGCGCGGATCCTTCACCAGGTCCGGCCTCCCGATCTTGACGAGAACGCGCTCGGCCATGCCCTGGGTCGAGGCGGAGAGACACACCCAATGACCGTCCTTGGTCTGGTAGACGTTGCGCGGCGCGGCGTTGGTCGACCGACTGCCGGTCCGCACCTTGACCTCGCCCGTCAGCCTGTAGTTGGCGGCTTGCGGACCCAGCATGGAGAACAAGGGGTCGAACAGGGGCAGATCGAGCACCTGCCCCTTGCCGCCGTTGATCTCGACCTCGCGCAACGCCACCATGACGGCGCCATAGCCGTTCAGCGCCGCCATGCAATCCGCCAAATACATCGGCGGCAGGACGGGTTCGCGGTCGGCGAAGCCGTTCATCGAGGCAAAGCCCGAATAGCCCTCGATCAACGTGCCGAAGCCCGGCTTGTGGCGATAGCGGCCATCCTGGCCCCAGCCCGAAATACGCACCACGATGAGCTTCGGGTTGAGTGCGTGAAGCTCGGCGGGAGAGAGGCCCATGTCCTCCATCACGCCCGGCCGAAAGCTCTCGACCACGATGGCGGCATCCGTGGCGAGCCTGCGAACGATCCCGCGGCCTTCCGCGGAGCGCAGGTCGAGCGCCACGCTCTTCTTGTTCCGGCTATAGACTTTCCACGCCGTCTCCACGCCCTTGACGCGCCAGGAGCGCAGCGTGTCGCCCTCCGGCGGCTCGATCTTGATCACCTCGGCGCCGAAATCGGCGAGCTGCAGGGTGAGCACATTGCCGGCGACCAGGCGAGACAGGTCGACGACGCGGACCCCGTTCAGGGGCCCGCGCGCTTCCGGCTCGAAGGGGCGCCTTGCCGGTTTCCTAGCCGACATGCTTGGCGAAGAACTCCATGGTGCGCGCCATCGCCTGCTTCGACGCGGCGGCGTCCCACGAGCCCCGTTCGTCGCAATGGAATCCGTGATCGGCGGGATAGTCGTAGATGGTCACGCCGGGATGCAGCTTCCGGAGTTCGTTCACGTGATCCATCGGGATGTGCATGTCCTTGTCGCCGAAATGCATCATGGTCGGCGCCTGGGGCTTCTCGTTGCGCGTGCCGTGGATGCCGCCGCCATAGTAGGCGACCGCCGCATCGGGCTTGAGCCGGGTCGAGGCGAGCCAGGTGATGGTGCCGCCCCAGCAGAAGCCGGTGACGCCGACCTTCTTGACGCCGCGCTTTTTCAGCTCGGCGATCGCCGCATCGACGTCCTGCACCGCCTTGTCGAAGCCGAGCTCCATCACGTGCTTGCGGCCCTCGGCGATCGTGTCGGGAGTGTAGCCGAGCTCGATGCCCTTGCGGATGTGATCGAAGAATTGCGGAGCGAGCGCGAGATATCCATCGGCTGCGAGCTTGTCGGTCACCGCACGAATGTGATGATTGACCCCGAAGATCTCCTGGATCACCACGATGCCGCCCTTCGGCGTCCCCTTGGGCGCCGCGAGGTAACCGCCGATATCGCCCGCCTTGGACTTAAGAGTGATAGTCTCGCCCATGAGATTTCCTCCATCTGCCGGCGGCATTGGACCATGGTAAGGCTGCGCGGTTCAAGGAACCTCCGCCATGTACCTACCCAAGCATTTCGCAGGCGACGACGCCGTCGCGCAGGAGATCATGCAGGCCCATAGCTGGGCGGTGCTGATCGGCACAGGCGAGGATGGAGCGCCATTCGCCACCCATCTTTCGCTCCTCTGGCAGCAGGACGGCGGACCGTGGGGCAGCCTGATCGGCCACATGGCTCGAGCCAACCCGCACTGGAAGCTGTTTGAGCGTCCGGCCGAATCGATGGCCCTTTTCTGGGGTCCCCATGCCTATGTCTCGCCGACCTGGTACACCCCCGGCGCCAAGGTGCCGACGTGGAACTACGTGACGGTCCATGCCTACGGAAGACCGGAGATCGTCGCCGATACCGCCGGTGCGCTCGACGTGCTGGCCAGGCTGGCGACGCTCTACGAGGGGATAGGATCCGAGGCTTGGGGGCTGGATCGTCTGCCGCCCGGCAACGCCGAGGTGCAGACCCGCGGTATCGTTGCCTTTCGCATGCCGATTGTGCGGCTGGAGACCAAGATCAAGCTCAGCCAGAACCGCGATCTCGAGGACCGTCAGCGCGTCATTGCCAGGCTCGAAGCGAGCGACGGTCAGGATGCGCAGGCCACGGCGCGCTGGATGAAGCGGGTGCTCTGAGGATTGCCGTCCGTGCAGCAGCCGGATCGTACTCGCCCTCTTGAGTGAGCCCCTGCTACCTTGGTTGCGTGACAAGCGAGAGAACGTCGCCCGCGACGCGGCAATCTGACGACACAGGACACGGTAGCCTCGTGATCCTGGCCCTGCTGGCCCTGCTGGTCGGCGCGGCGGCTGGCGCGGTCGGTGCGCTTTTCCGACTGTGCCTCGAACAGGCCGACCGATGGCGCGACGCGGCCGTCGGCTGGGCGCATGGCCATTCCCTGCTCGGCTTCGTCCTGGTGCTCGGCGGCGGCGCGGTCTGTGCTGCGCTGGCGGTCTGGTTGGTGCGGCGATTCTCACCCCATGCGTCGGGCAGCGGCATTCCTCATGTCGAGGCCGTCCTGCGCAGGGAACTGGCGCCGGCTCCCTATATCCTGCTGCCCGTGAAGTTCGTCGGCGGCGTGCTGGCGATCGGCTCCGGCCTCGCCCTCGGGCGTGAGGGGCCGAGCGTTCAAATGGGGGCGACCGTCGCGCATGCCGTCGCCGATCTGGCGCGCCGATCCTGGCCGGATTGCCGCGTGCTGATCGCGGCCGGGGCCGGCGCGGGACTGGCAACAGCGTTCAACGCGCCGATCGCCGGTGCCATCTTCGTGCTGGAGGAGCTGGTACAACGCTTCGAGCGCCGCATTGCCATTGCGGCGCTTGCGGCTTCGGCGACCGCCATCGCGGTCGCCCGCGCCATCATCGGCGATGCTCCCGATTTCGTGTTGCCGCCGCTCGATCACATCGCTCCGCTCGGTCAGCCTCTTTTCATCGTGCTGGGGGTGGTCGCGGGATTGCTAGGCATTGCCTACAACCGGACCCTGTTGGGAACTCTGGCCTTGTTCGACCGCCTCGGCCGCTGGCCGGTCGAACTCCGGGCAGCCGCGGTGGGCATGTCGGTGGCGGTCGTGGTCTGGTTCGCGCCCGGACTGGTCGGCGGAGGCGATGCACTGACTCAACGCGCGCTGTCGGGCGCCGAGCCGCTCCTCCTGCTGCCCCTGATCTTCCTGCTGCGGGCCCTGATGGGGGCGGTATCCTATGCCGCCGGGACGCCGGGTGGCCTGTTCGCGCCCCTGCTGGTGCTGGGTGCGCAGATGGGCCTGATGTTCGGTGTGGCCTGCGCATGGCTGTTTCCCGGGTTGGCCTTGACGCCGGCGGCCTTCGCGGTCGTCGGGATGGCGGCCTTCTTCACCGGCGTCGTCCGGGCACCCCTCACGGGCATCGTGCTGATCACGGAGATGACGGCGGCTTTCACGCTGCTGCTGCCGATGCTGGGAGCGTGTTTCGCGGCCATGCTGGTGCCGACTTTGCTGCGCGACGCGCCGATCTACGATTCGTTGCGCGAGCGTACCCTGCAGCGTGACCGGCAGCCGGGCGGCCGGTCTTCTACCTGATCGGCGAGGTCGCCTTGAAAGCGCAACAGAACTGTCGCGCCAGCATCGCCGGTCGACGCTAGATGCTCCTGGCGACGTGGAGGGCATCATGCAGGACGACGACCGCGGTTCCAATTCGAGCCGCGAAGCATCCATCGGCGAGTTGATCGAGCGCCGCCTCGGCCGAAGAGAGGCCCTGCAAGGTCTGGCGGGCATAGCCGCCCTGTCGGCGGCGCCCGCATGGGCGCAAAGCGGCGGCCCCTCGAGCCTGACCTTCAACGAGATCGGGCATCGGCTCGACGAGCAGCAGCACGTACCGGATGGATACGAGGCGCAGATCGTCGTCCGTTGGGGAGACCCCGTGCTGCCGGGTGCCCCCGAATTCGATGCGATGAATCAGGCCGCATCGGCACAGGAGCTCCAGTTCGGCTACAACAACGACTATCTCGGCTTGTATCCGTTGCCTGCCGACAGCGGGGGCAACGATCGCTTCCTGCTGGTGGTCAACCACGAGTACACCAGTGCCGCACTCATGTTTCCAGGCGGGCGAGGTGGCGGTGCGAACGCAACGCGGGCCCAGGCCGAAGTCGAGATGGCCGCCCATGGCGGCTCCGTCCTCGAGATCGCGCTCGATAACGGACGGTGGAAGCCGGTCCAAGGCAGCAAATATGCCCGTCGCCTGACTGCGCACACGCCGATGCAGATCTCGGGACCCGCGGCGGGTCACGACAAGATGAGGACCTCGGCCGACCCTGCCGGACGCACCGTGCTCGGCATGTTGAACAACTGCGCGGGCGGCAACACGCCTTGGGGGACCTGGCTCACCTGCGAAGAGAACTTCGACGTCTACTTCGGCGGCGATGCCACCAAGCATCCCGACGCGGCGTCCCTCAAGCGCTACGGTTTCCGTCGCTCGCGGCAGGCGTGGAGCAGGTACGTCGACCGCTTCGACCTCGCAAAGGAGCCGAACGAGCCAAACCGATTCGGCTGGGTGGTCGAGATCGATCCGTACGATCCAGCTTCGATCCCCGTGAAGCGCACGGCACTCGGTCGCTTCAAGCACGAGGGCTGTACCTATGCATTGTGCAGGGATGGGCGGGTCGCGTTCTATTCGGGCGACGACGAGCGCTTCGACTACGTCTACAAGTTCGTCACTTCGCGCCCCTGGAACCCGAGCGACCGCGCCGCCAACAAGGACTTGCTCGACGAGGGCACGCTCCATGTCGCGCGCTTCTCCGACGACGGCAAGGTCGAGTGGCTGCCGCTGGTTCAGGGCCAAGGCCCGCTGACCCCGGAGAATGGCTTTGCCAGCCAGGCCGACGTCGTCATCAACACGCGCCTGGCCGCCGACCTGTTGAAGGCGACGCCGATGGATCGGCCGGAGGATGTCGAGGCGAGCCCGACGACCGGCAAGGTCTATGTCGTCATGACCAACAACGGCAGTCGCAGGCCGGACCAGATTTCGGCTGCCAATCCGCGCGCCCGGAACGATCACGGCCACATCGTCGAGATCGTGCCGAAGGACGGGGACCATGCCTCGGCGGACGGAACCTGGTCGATCTTTCTGCTGGCCGGCAAGCCGGGGCAGGATGCCGGGGCGCGCTACCATCGCGCGACGTCGGCCAGTGGCTGGCTCTCCTGCCCCGACAACGTGGCGTTCGATAGCAAGGGCCGGCTCTGGATCTCGACCGATGGCGGCCCGGTGGCGGCTGGCGTCGCGGATGGGGTCTGGGGCTGCGATACCGAGGGCTATGGCCGCGCCTTGACCCGGCTCTTCTACCAGTCGCCCGCCGGTGCGGAGGTCTGCGGTCCGATCTTCACGCCCGACGATCGTGCGCTCTTTCTCGCCATACAGCATCCCGGCGAACTGAGAGGATCGACGTTCGACCGACCGGTGACCCGTTGGCCCGACTTCAAGGACGGCATGCCGCCGCGCCCTTCGGTCATCGCCATCGTCAGGAAGGACGGCGGCACCATAGGCTCCTAGCGTCGCTTTGCGGTCTCGATGGCGCGCCACACCCGCTCGGGCGTGGCCGGCATGTCGATGTGCCGTACGCCTAACTCGGACAGGGCGTCGACGATGGCATTCACGATGACGCCCAGAGCGGGCGTGATGCCGCCCTCGCCGCCGCCGCGGAAGCCGAGCGGATGGTTGGTCGACGGCACCTCGCTCAGCGCCGTGACGAATGCCGGCAAGTCGTCGGCCCGCGGCAGCGCATAGTCGAGCAGGGAAGCGCTCAGCAGCTGCCCGCTGCCGGGCTCGTAGACGCAGCGTTCCATCAGCGCCTGGCCTGCCCCCTGGGCGATGCCGCCGTGTGTCTGGCCATGAAGGATCAGGGGATTCACGGCGCGGCCGACATCGTCGATGGCGGCGTAGCGATCGAGCCGCACCACGCCCGTCGCCGCATCGACCTCGACCTCGCAAACATGCCAGCCATAGGGATAGGAGCCGACACGGCTGTCGACGTTCGCGGCATCGACGAGCGGGCCGTGGCGTGCGGCGAGCTCGAATAGCCCAACGGATCGGTCCGTTCCGCGCACGGTGAAGCGGCCATCGGCAAAGGAAATGTCGCCTTCATCGGCCTCGAACGACTGAGCTGCGAGCTTCAGTCCCTTGGCGACGATGCCCTGCGCAGCGGCGTGGACCGTCGTGGCGGCCAGACGAAGCGAGCGGCCGGAGTGCGAACCGCCACCCACCGCGAGGCGGTCGCTGTCGTCGGTGACGAGGCGCACCTTGTCGGCGGCGATGCCGAGCCACTCGGAGGCGAGCTGCGCAAAACTGGTGGCATGGCCCTGGCCTGCCGATAACGTGCCGATGACGATCTCCACGACGCCCTCGGGCAGCACCGAGACCTCGGCGCGTTCATGCGGCGCGCCGCTCTGTGCCTCGACGTAGCCGCCAATGCCGATACCTCGCCACAACCCGTTGCGGCGCGAGCGGTCGCGTCGCGCGCCGAAACCGCTCCAGTCCGAAAGAGCCAGGATCGCGTCGAGCGCCGCACCGTAGTCACCCGTATCGTAGGTGACACCGAAGGAGTTCGTATGCGGCATGTCGCGAATCAGGTTGCGGCGACGCAGCTCGATGCGATCGAAACCATGGTCGCGGGCGGCCAGATCGATCAAACGCTCCATGACGAACATCACCTCGGGGCGGCCGGCACTGCGAAAAGGCGCGGTTGGCGGCGTATTGGTCAGCACGCCACAGGCACGCGCCGCCGCGGGCAGACGGTAGAGGCTGGACATGAGCTGCGTGCCCTTGGTGAGGGGCACGAAGGACGCGGTGTAGGCACCGACGTTGCTGATGCTCGTCGCCTCGAGTCCGAGGAAGGTGCCGTCGGCGGCGAGCGCGAGCGCCGAAGCGATGTGGAAGTCGCGCCCGGCATAGTCGCTCAGGAAGGCCTCCTGCCGTTCGCAGACCCACTTGACTGGCCTTCCGATGCGGCGGGCTGCCCAGCAGACGAGAGCGAACTCGGGAAAGAAGAAATTGCGTGTCCCGAAGTTGCCGCCTATGTCGCGCGCGATCACCCGTACCCTGGCGGGTTCGATGCCGAGGATCAGCGCGATCTCCTTCTTCGGCCTGACCACGGCGCCGCCACCGGCATGAAGCGTATAGCGGCCGGTCGCCGCTTCGTACTGGCCGAGCGCGGCGCGCGGCTCCATGGGTACGCCCGTGACGCGCTGAATGTCGGTGGAAAGCCGCACTACGTAGGCTGCTGCCGTGAAACCGGACCGCACAGCGTCGGGTTCACCGACGCGCGCGTCGACAGCGACGCGCCGGGGATCGCCAACCGCCGCCGCCGCTTCGACCAGCGCCGGCAGCGGCTCGTACTCGACTTCCACTGCCTCTGCTGCGTCCTTCGCTGCGGCAAGCGTATCGGCCACCACGAACGCGACTGCCTCGCCCACATGGCGAACGACCTCCGTGGCGAGAAGTGTCGGGTGCAGGATCTTGTGTGGCGAGCCGTCGCTGTTGTCGAGGCGGATGTCCGGCGGGCTCATCGCCGCCGGGATGTGCGGAATCGGCTTCAGACCGTCGACGAGAAGATCGGCTGCGGTCAGTATCGCCAAGACGCCGGGCATTGCGCTCGCCGCATCGGCATCCACCGAAACGATGCGGGCATGTGCGTGCATGGAACGCACCACGACGGCGTAAGCTTGACCCGGCATGGCGAAGTCGTCGCTGTACTGGCCGCCGCCGGTCAGCAGGCGACCGTCCTCCAGCCTCGGTAGCGCAACGCCGATGCCGCTCTTCATCTGGATCCGGTACGGTCGATCAGGCGGAACCTGGGCGGCGAAGACGTCGCACCGCCTCGCGCACCGGCACGTCGAGCCCGGCGCCGCCCTTGTCGAGATGATCGAGAATGGCCGACCGCATCCGCGGATCCCAGAACTTCCTCAGATGGTCGGCGATGGCATCGACGGGGTCGCCGCTCTTCTGAGGCACGAAGAATCTGCCGATCTGATTGGCCATCATCACGAGCTTGTCAGTCGACACGAACGTCTACTCCGCCGCTGCCTCGGCGATGCGCCGCCCGCGTTCGGTCTCTGCCCGGTAGTCGCGCTGCCAATCGCTCGGCCCGTTGGACGGCGACACCTGGACGGCGGTGACCTTGTATTCGGGGCAGTTGGTGGCCCAGTCCGAGAACTCCGTGGTCACGACGTTGGTTTGCGTCTCGGGGAAATGGAACGTCGTGTAGACGACTCCGGGCGCGACGCGGTCTGTGATCTCCGCGCGCAGGGTCGTACCGCCCTTGCGACTTTCCAGCTTCACCCAGTCGCCGTGGCGCACGCCGCGTTGCTCCGCGTCGTGCGGATGGATTTCCAGAACGTCCTGGTCGTGCCAGACGACATTCCTCGTTCGCCGTGTCTGGGCACCGACATTGTATTGCGACAGGATCCGGCCGGTGGTGAGAAGCAGGGGAAAGCGCGGTCCCGCGCGTTCATCGGTCGGCACGTACTCGGTGATCATGAAATTGCCCTTGCCGCGCACGAAGCCGCCGATATGCATGACCGGCGTGCCGAGCGGCGCCGCTTCGTTGCACGGCCACTGGACGGATCCGACGCAATCGAGGAGGTCGTAGGACACGCCTGCGAATGTCGGCGTCAACTGCGCGATCTCGTCCATGATCTGCGCCGGGTGGTCATAGTGCATATCGAAGCCCATCGCCTTCGCGATGGCGAGCGTAATTTCCCAATCGGCCATGCCGTTCCGGGGAGTCATCACCTTGCGGACGCGGTTGATCCGTCGCTCGGCATTGGTGAAGGTGCCGTCCTTCTCCAGGAACGTGGAGCCCGGCAGGAAGACGTGAGCGTAGGCCGCCGTCTCGTTGAGGAACAGGTCCTGCACCACCACGCACTCCATCGCCTTCAGGGCGGCGGCGACATGAGCCGTGTCGGGATCGGACTGCAGGATGTCCTCACCCTGCACGTATAGGCCCTTGAACGTGCCGTCGAGCGCGGCATCGAACATGTTGGGGATACGCAGGCCCGGCTCGGCATCGAGCGGCCGCCCCCAAAGCGCCTCGAAGCTCGCGCGTGTCGTCTCGTCCGAGATGTGGCGATAGCCGGTCACTTCGTGCGGGAAGGATCCCATGTCGCACGAGCCCTGGACGTTGTTCTGCCCGCGCAGGGGATTCACGCCGACGCCGGGCCGGCCGAGGTTGCCGGTCGCCATGGCGAGATTGGCGAGCGCCATCACCGCCGTCGTGCCTTGACTGTGCTCTGTGACGCCGAGCCCGTAGTAGATCGCGGCGTTGCCGCCGCTCGCGTAGAGCCGGGCCGCGGCGCGGATCGTCTCGGCGGGGACGCCTGATAGCAGGGCGACAGTCTCGGGGCTGTTGCTAGGTTCGGCGACAAATGCCGCCCAATGCTCGAAGGCATCGAGATCGCAGAACTGGCGGACGAACCCGTCGTTCACCAGGCCTTCGACAACGATCACGTGGGCCAGCGCATTGAGGATCGCGGCATTGGTGCCCGGTCGCAGGGCAAGATGATGAGCGGCCTCGACATGAGGCATGCGAACGAGGTCGATGCGTCTCGGATCGATGACAATGAGCTTGGCTCCTTGCCGCAACCGCTTCTTCATCCGTGACGCGAAGACCGGGTGCGCATCGGTCGGATTGGCGCCAATCACCAGGATCACGTCGGCCTGCTCGACCGAATCGAAGTCCTGCGTGCCGGCCGATGTGCCGAACGCCGTCTTGAGGCCATAGCCGGTCGGCGAGTGGCACACGCGCGCACAGGTGTCGACGTTGTTGTTGCCGAAGCCGCCCCGAACCAGCTTCTGCACCAGATAGGTCTCCTCGTTGGTACAGCGCGAGGAGGTGATGCCGCCGACGGAGCCGCGGCCATACTTGGTTTGCAGCCGCTTGAATTCCGACGCGACATGGCCGATCGCTTCCTGCCAGCTCACCTCGCGCCAGGGTTGGTCGATCGACTCGCGCATCAGCGGCCCGAGGATGCGCTCGCCGTGCTGGGCGTAGCCCCAGGCGAAGCGACCCTTGATGCAGGAATGTCCGCGATTGGCTTTGCCATCCTTCCACGGCACCATGCGCACGAGTTCCTCGCCGCGCATCTCGGCCTTGAAGCTGCAGCCGACGCCGCAATAGGCACAAGTCGTCACGACCGAATGCTCCGGTTGTCCGATCTCGATCAGGCTTTTCTCGGACAGTGTCGCCGTCGGGCAGGCTTGCACGCAGGCGCCGCACGACACGCACTCGGAACTGAGGAAGTCGTCGCCGGCCGTGCCCGCAGACACCTTGGAGTCGAACCCCCGACCCTGGATGGTCAAGGCGAAGGTGCCCTGCACCTCCTCGCATGCCCTGACGCAGCGCGAGCAGACGATGCATTTCGACGGATCGAAGGTGAAATAGGGGTTCGATTCGTCCTTTGGCTGGATCGTGTGGCTCTCGCCGTCGTAGCCGTAGCGTACCTCTCGCAGGCCGACGGCACCCGCCATGTCCTGCAGCTCACAGTCGCCGTTGGCGGCGCAGGTCAGGCAATCGAGGGGATGATCGGAGATATAGAGCTCCATCACCCCGCGGCGGATCTGCTTCAGCCGCTCGGTCTGCGTCGACACGACCAAACCGGCCGCGACCGGCGTGGTGCAGGACGCCGGCGTACCGGGGCGACCGGCGATCTCGACGAGGCACAGCCGGCACGAGCCGAACGCCTCGACGGAGTCGGTGGCGCAGAGCTTGGGGACGCCGATGCCCGCTTCGCGAGCGGCACGCATCACCGACGTACCGGCGGGCACGGTCACGGTTCGTCCGTCGATCGTCAGCGTCACCGCCTCGTCCGAGTGGCTCGCCGGGGTACCAAAGTCGTGCTCGTGAATCAGCGACATGATGCTCTATTCCGCCGCCAGCCGTGCCGGCGGGCGATCGAAGTCCTCGGGGAAGTGGCGCACGGCGCTCATCACCGGGTAGGGGGTGAAGCCACCCAAAGCGCAGAGTGAGCCGAATTTAAGCGTCTGGCAAAGATCTTCGATCAGGGCGAGGTTGGCTTCGCGGCGTTCTCCCCGAATGATCCTGTCCATGGTCTCCACGCCGCGCTTTGAGCCGATGCGGCAGGGCGTGCACTTGCCGCAGGATTCGATGCCGCAGAACTCCAGCGCGAAGCGGGCTTGGCGCGCCATGTCGACGGTGTCGTCGAACACCACCACGCCGCCATGGCCGATCAGCCCGTCGCGTGCGGCGAACGCTTCATAGTCGAATGGTGTGTCGAACAACGCTCGGGGAAAATAGGCGCCGAGCGGCCCGCCGACTTGCACGGCGCGCGTGGGCCGGCCGCTCCGCGTGCCGCCGCCGATGTCGTCGACGATCTCGCCCAATGTCAGACCGAACGGTGCCTCGAATAACCCGGCATGCCGGACATTGCCGGCGAGCTGGATCGGCATCGTACCCCGCGAGCGTCCGTGTCCGAGCGTTGCATAGGCCTCGGCGCCATCGGCCAGGATCGACGGCGCAGCGGCGAGAGTGAGGACGTTGTTGATGACGGTCGGCCTGCCGAACAATCCCTTGTGCGCCGGCAGGGGCGGCTTGGCCCGCACCTGCCCACGCTTGCCCTCGATGCTCTCGAGCAGCGACGTCTCCTCGCCGCAGACGTAGGCACCGGCACCGACGCGCAGTTCCAGGTCGAAATCGTCGATGGCGCCAGCCGCTCGTGCGACAGCGATCGCCTTCTCCATCGTCCGGATCGCGTCAGGGTACTCCGAGCGAATGTAGACATAGCCCTTGGACGCGCCGACTGCGAAGCCCGCTATCGCCATACCCTCGATCAGAAGGAACGGGTCGCCCTCCATGATCATGCGATCGGCGTAGGTGCCGGAATCGCCCTCGTCGGCATTGCAGACGATGTACTTGCGGTCGGATGCGGTACCGGCGACCGTTTTCCACTTGATGCCGGTGGGAAAGCCTGCGCCGCCTCGCCCGCGCAGGCCGGACTTCTCGACCTCGACCAGGGTCGCGGCCGGACCGAGGCTTCTCGCCCGTTCCAGACCGCGCCACGGCAGGAGCGTCAGCGGGTCGATGGCACCGCAACGCGCGAAAGTGATGCGGGTCTGACGCGCGAGGAAGGGAATTTTCTCGATGTCGCCGAGGCACAGCCTGTGGCTGCGCTCGAACGGCAGCAACGTCGATACATCGCCGGGGGTCACGGGTCCGAAGGCGATCCGCCCCTGTGACGTTTGAACCTCGATCATGGGTTCGAGCCAGAAGAGGCCGCGCGAGCCCGTGCGCGTCACAGCGACCTCCATGCCGCGTCGTTGCGCCTCCACCGCGATTGCCGCGGCAACCTTGTCGGCGCCCACGGCACGGGCGGCGGCATCGCAGGGAACGAAAACGCGCACCGTCATGGCACGAACTCTTGCAGGAGATTCGGAGTCAAGCGACCTAAGGGTTCGCCGTCGAGCAGTGCCGCTGGCGCGCAGGCGCAGAGCCCGAGACAGTAGGTGGCCTCGATAGTGAGTCGGCCGTCGGCGGTCGTGGCTCCCCAGTCGACGCCGAAATGGTCGAGAATCTGCCGGGCCAATGCCTCGGCGCCCATCGACTGGCACGCCTCCGCCCGGCAGAGCTTCAGGACCTGGCGGCCGGCAGGCTCCTCGCGGAAGTCGTGGTAGAACGATACCACGCCGTGAACCTCGGCACGCGTGAGGTTGAGTGCCCGGGCAACGAAGGGCAGGGCAGGTCTGGGAATGCAGCCGAACGCCGCCTGCAGCGCGTGCAGGATCGGCAGCAACGGCCCCTCGCGGCTCCTATGCCGATCGATGATGTCGGACGCGACCGATTCACTCCATGGCGCGAACATGCACCGATGATAGGGCTCGCCGCCCCCGACCGCTAGACGTTGAAACGGAAGTGGAAGACGTCACCGTCCCTGACCGCGTACTCCTTGCCTTCCAGCCGAAGCTTGCCGGCGTCGCGGGCGCCGGCCTCGCCGCCCAACGACACGTAGTCGTCGTAGGCGACGGTCTCGGCACGGATGAAGCCTTTCTCGAAGTCGGTATGGATGACGCCTGCGGCCTCGGGTGCCTTGGCCTCCCGCCGCACCGTCCAGGCGCGCGCTTCCTTGGGCCCGACGGTGAAGAAGGTCACGAGATCGAGCAGCGCATAGCCCGCACGCACCACTCGGGCGAGGCCGGTTTCCTCTAGACCGAGCGAAGCGAGATACTCGGCCTGATCCTCCGGTGGAAGTTGTGCAACCTCTGCCTCGATGGCTGCTGAAATGACGACGGAGGGGATGCCGCGCTCCCTCGCCCACGCCTCGGCTGTCGCACTGTATTTGTTGCCCGTCGCGGCCGATGCCTCTTCGACGTTCAGCACGTACATCATCGGCTTGGCGGTGATGAGCTGCAGCCGCCCGAACACTGGTCGCTCTTCGGCAGTGAGCTCGGCATTGCGCGCCGGCCTGCCGTCGCGCAGTGCCTCGAGCGCCTTCCGTACGGCAGGCATCTCGGCAGCCGCCTCCTTGTCGCCGCCCTTCGCGCGCTTTTCGAGGTTGGGTAGGCGCTTCTCGAGTGAATCGAGGTCGGCCAGCATCAGCTCGGTCTCGACGATCTCGGCGTCGCGGACGGGATCGACACTGCCCGCCACGTGCGTGACGTCGCCATCCTCGAAGCAGCGCAGGACGTGGGCGATGGCGTCGACTTCGCGGATGTTAGCGAGGAACTGGTTGCCGAGTCCCTCGCCCTTGCTGGCACCCTTCACCAGGCCCGCGATGTCGACGAACTCGAGCTGCGTGTGGACGATCTTCGCCGAACTCGCGATGCCCGCGAGCCTGTCGAGGCGTGGATCGGGAACGGCGACGCGGCCGACATTCGGCTCGATGGTACAGAACGGGTAGTTGGCCGCCTGTGCCGCCTGCGTGGCGGTCAGCGCGTTGAAGAGGGTCGACTTGCCGACGTTGGGCAGGCCGACGATGCCGCAATTGAAACCCATATGCCTACTCTTTGATGTTCAGCCTTGCCGGCACGTCCGGTGGCGGCGCGAGGTGCGCCACCCGGCTCATATAGCGCTCGTCGGCCTTGGCGCCGCCTTCGACCAGGAGCGCCGATTCCTCCGCGAGCGCGTTCAGCACCCTGGGGAGCCAGCCGGCCCGGGCATCGCGCTCGTCGGGAGCGAAGTCGCGCAGAACCCAGCTCAACACCAGATCCTTGTGGCCTGGATGGCCGATGCCGATTCGAACCCGGCGGTAGTCGTTGCCGACATGGGCGTCGATGTCGCGCAGACCGTTGTGCCCGCCCGCGCCGCCACCTCTCTTCATGCGCACCCGCCCCGGCGCGAGGTCGAGTTCGTCGTGAAAGACGACGACCCGATCGAGCGGGACTTTGAGAAACCGCACCGCCTCGCCGACCGCCCGGCTCGACTCGTTCATGAAGGTCAGGGGTTTCAGCACGAGCGTGCGCTCGCCGCCCAGATGGCCTTCGGCCACCTCGCCCTGGAAGCGTGCACGCCATGGCGAGAAGACACGGCGGCGGACGATCTCGTCCACCGCCATGAATCCCACATTATGCCGGTGCCCCGCGTAGCGCGGCCCGGGATTGCCGAGGCCGACCAGCAGCAGCAAAGGATGCGCTTACTTCTTGGCCGGTGCCGGCGCCTTGGCACCTGCAGCGGTGCCCGCTGCCGGTGACGCGCCGGTGGCCGGCGCGGCGCCTGCTGCGGGGGCAGCACCCCCGGCCGCCGGAGCGGCGGCACCGTCGGCAGCTGCGGCCGGTGCGGCCGCGGCCTCGGCGGCAGCTTCACGGACCACGGTCGGAGCGGCGATCGAGGCCACGGTGGCGTCCTTCTCGCGCGTCACGAGGCGCACGCCGTCGGGCACCTTGAGCGCCGAGATGTGCACCGAATGACCGATCTCGAGGCCGGTCAGGTCGACCTCGAAATACTCCGGGATGGTCGCGGGTTTGGTGCGTACCGCGATCTCGTGCAGAACGATGTTGAGCACGCCGCCGCGCTTGATGCCCGGGGCCGCCGCCTCGTTCTTGAAATGCACGGGCACCTGCACGGTGATGACCGAATCGGGACCGACGCGCAGGAAGTCAAGATGCAGAGGCTTGTCCGTCACCGGATCGACCTGCACGTCCCGCGGCAGGACATCGAATCCCTGGCCGTCGACGTCGATCTTCATCAGGTGATTGAAGAAACCCTCCTTGTGCAGTTCGCGTTCGATCGATTTGGGTTCGACCGCGATCATCAGCGGGGCCTGCTTGTCGCCGTAAATCACGGCGGGAATCAGTCCATCGCGACGGCTGGCCCGGGCGCCCCCTTTGCCGGCCCGGTCCCGCTTCTTCGCGACGACTTTGGTCGTCTCTGCCATCTCAACTTCTCCTATCTCTATCTCTGTTGCTCTCTGTCATCGCGGCGTGGCCTCCAGGGGTGCCAAGCGCCGGATCTCCTGAAACTTCTCGGTCGAATGGGCCTAGTCGAACAAGCTCGACACCGACGCCTCGTCGGCGATGCGCTTCATTGCCTCGGCCATCAGGGGCGCGATGCTGAGCGGCCGCACGTTCGGCGACACCCGCACCGCCTCCGTCGGCTGGATCGAGTCGGTGATGACCAGCTTCTCCATCGGCGAGGCCGCGACGCGCGCCACTGCGCCGCCCGACAGAACACCGTGCGTGACATAGGCCGACACCGACTTGGCGCCATGGTCCATCAAGGCGACGGCCGCGTTGCACAACGTGCCCGCCGAATCGACGATGTCGTCGATCAGGATGCAATCGCGGTCCTTCACGTCGCCGATCACGTTCATGACCTCGCTGACACCGGCCTGCTCGCGCCGCTTGTCGATGATGGCCAGATCGGCCTCGATGCGCTTGGCGATCGCCCTGGCCCGCACCACGCCACCGGTGTCCGGCGACACGACGGTGAGGTTGCGGTTGGACAGCGTCTCGTTGATGTCCTTCGAGAAGACCGGGCCGGCATAGAGGTTGTCGAGCGGTATGTCGAAGAAGCCCTGGATCTGGCCCGCGTGAAGGTCGAGGGTCAGCACGCGATGAGCGCCGGCGTGGGTGATCAGGTTGGCGACCAGCTTGGCCGAGATCGGCGTGCGCGATCCGGTCTTTCGGTCCTGTCGGGCATAGCCGTAATAGGGCATCACCGCCGTGATGCGGCGTGCCGACGAGCGCCTCAGAGCATCGATCGTGATCAGCAGTTCCATCAAGTGGTCGTTGGCAGGGAAGCTCGTGGACTGAATGACGAAGACGTCCTCGCCGCGCACGTTCTCGAGAATCTCGACGAAGATCTCATTGTCGGAGAAGCGCCGGATGTTGGCCTTGACCAGCGGCAACGCCAGCTTCGCCGAGATGGCTTCCGCCAGCGGTTTGTTGCTGTTGCCGGTGATGATCTTCATCGCGTGCCCCTCACGCCGGGCGGGGCCTTGCTAAGTCGTTGATATGAGACGACAAAGCGGCCATCCCCGGCCGCGACGGGGCGGAACATACCAATGCGCCCGAAGTCTGTAAACGGCTTGAAACCGGACCTTTTGTAGCGGTTCAGTGCGCCAGCAGCAGGGGAATCGGGCACGCTGAGACCACCTTGGCCGTCGCGCCGCCGAGGCCGAGGAAGCTGCGGAGCTGTCCGCCTCCATAGGCGCCCATCACCAGGCAGTCGGCGCCCTCGGCCCTGACGTACTCCAGCAATGCCCTGCCACGTGAGCGTCCGGTCGCTGCATTGGGACGAATTGCCTGCACCGAAGCTGCGATTCCGTGGCGCGCGAGATAGGTGAGAAGCGCAGGGGCGCCCACGATGTCGGGCTCCTCGTCCACCACCAGCGCCGCGACCTTGTTGGCGCGGGCCAGGATCGGCAACGCGTGATGCACTGCACGCGACGCCTGTTGGCTGCCGTTCCAGGCCACGATCACCGAGCCGAACGGGCGCGGCTGCGGGTCGGGTGGTGCGATCATCACCGGGCGGGCGCAGCCGTGGATCGCGGCGCCTACGCTGGCTGGTTCGGTGTTCTCGGTATCCATGCCGGGACGACCGAGAACGATCAGGTCGGCGCGACGACCGCGGTCGACGAGACTTGAAAGCACGACTCCACCGTCGTCGAAACTGTTGTCGCCATCGGCGGCGAGGAATTCGGCGAAGGCGGACTTGGCGTTGCGCGCGCGTGCCAACAGTCGCGTCCGCTCCATCTCGGCGAGGAACGGCATCGCCTGCGCTCCGAGACTCGCGCCGTCGGCCGTCTTGGCGGCGAAGTAGACGGCTTCGACGGTAGCGCCGAAGTTCCGGGCGACCTGCGACGCCGTCCGAAAGGCCATGGCACAATCGGGGCCGCCCTCGGCGACGGCGAGGATCGACTTGATCACGGCGCCATCCTCACGCCTTGTCGGGATCGGCAAGGAACGGCCACTGTGCCTTGTCGACCTTCGTGTAGGGCAGCAGAGACCAGTCGGGCACGAGCGCGCCGGGCGCGGCCACGTACACCACCTCGGATGCGATCGGTGCATAGGCGGCATGGAAGTGCTGCATCGACTTGACCACGACGACTTTCTTGGTCGATGGATCGACACCGAGTTTGGTGAAGCAATCACGGCTCAAGCACTGCGTCCGCCTCGAGTTCACGATGACGGTTACTCCGTCGATCTCGAGCGCGGCGGCGTCGCCGATGGAGCCGACGCTCTTGCGCTCGCCACCGAACTCGATGGTGACGTCCTTCTCGACCTTCAGCACCCTGGCGCGGGCGTCGACCGGCGGGCCGGATTGCGGTCCTAGCTTGCCGCCCAGGCGGATGTCGAGTTCGGCACCTTCGCCGACTTCGAAGGCGAGCTTCACGGCACCGGGATCCCACACCATGCCGAGCGCCGCGTCCCTGACCTTGCGATCGAGCAGCGCCTTGAGCAGGAAGGTCGAGTCGGACGCCGCGCCGCCCCCCGCGTTGTCGGAGACGTCGGCCAACACCATGGGCTTAGGCAGGTTGTGGGTGCTGACCCGGGCCATCGCGGCTTCGAGCGTGACGTAAGGCGGCTGGGTCTCGGCACGCATGGCGAAGAATTCGCGACCGAGTTCGCGGGCGATTTTCTCCGCCTTCGGCTTGTCGCCGTCGGTGATGGCGATGATGCGGGTGCCCATTTCCCTCACGTCGGCCCATGGGAAGCCGTGGCCGATGGAGAGCGAGAGTACGCCGTCCTTACCCTCCATCGCCTTGAGCTTGTCGACGAAGCCGCGCATCGGCTGGCGCGTGGTGTGGAACACGCCGATCATCCTGCAGTCGTAGGCCACCATCACCGGCTTTGTGCGGCCCTCGATCGCGCCCTCCATCACCGTGAAGAGATCGTCGGCGCGGTCGGGCACGTCGACATGCGGGTATTCCTTGAACAGCACCAGGGCCGTCGCGTCGCGAAGCGTGCCTTCGCCGATATTGCAATGTAGATCGAACTCCACCCCGACCGGCACCTCCGGCCCGACGACCCCGCGAACGTGCGCGAGCAGGTCGCTTTCGCAATCGTCGTAGCCTTCGGCGACCATGGCGCCGTGCATCGACAGGAACACGCCGTCGACCGGCATCGCCGCCTCGAGGTCGGCGACGATTTCGTCGCGAAACGACTCGTAGACTTTCCTGACCGTCTTGCCGGCGGGCTGGGCGAAGGCGCACAGGCTCTCGACGACTTGCCAGCCCTTGGCCTCGGCGCGCTGGCGCCAAACGGCGAGCGGCGCGCCGAACATCGGCACATTCTTGCCGTAGCTGCCCTTGCGGTAAAGGCAGGTCTCCTGAAAGAGCTGATGGCCGGTGGGGATGGAGGCGAAGGTGTTGGTCTCGGTGCCGAGACAAGCGGTGAAAATCTTCTTCATCGTCGGTAACTGTAGCGTGCCTCAGCGCTTGCTGTCGAAGGCAAGCCGCAACGCCAGGCCGGCGAACACCGTCCCCAGCACCATCTGCGGCAACCGCCGCAGGCGACCGTGTCCGGCGAACAGGCGTCCGAGGCGGCTCGCCATCAGGATGACGCCGCCGTTCACCACGATGCCGAACAGGTTGATCACGGTCGCCAGCACCATCATCTGCAGGACGATCGACCCGGCGGCCGGATCGACGAACTGCGGGAAGAGCGCCAACACGAACAACGCCATCTTGGGGTTGAGGATGTTGGTCAGGAGGCCCTGCAGAAACACGGTTCCGACCGGCAGTCGCGACAGGCCGGTCGTCGGCGACAGCGGCGTGCCGTCGGAGCGAAAGGCCCTCCAGGCCAGGTAGAGAAGATAGGCGGCACCGGCATAGCGCACGATGTCGTAGGCGACTGGCACGACGAGGAAGAGTTGCGACAGGCCGAGTGCGGCCGCCAGGGCATGGCAATAGGTGCCGACTTGGATGCCGGCAAGCGTGGCCCAACCGGCCGCCCTGCCCTGGCTGGCGCTGCGCGAGGCGATCAGCAGCATGTCGGGTCCGGGCGTTGCGGTGAGCGCCAGGCAGGCGACGGCGAACAGGGCGAGGGTAGAAAGATCGAGCATGGGCTGACTCTATCACCAGAGATTCAGGGAAGCTGAACCGCGGTCATTAAAATAATGGGAAAAATGGGAGGTGGACTTTCCGCAGGACACTGCGAGGGGGATTTTCGGATTATCGCATAGTCGAGCCCCGCGCCCGGCGCACGGCTCGGCGCAGAGAGTCCTCGAACGCCCATGGCAGGGGGTAGCAGGGTAGCGCGAACTGCGCCAACTCCCTGGCCCAACTTGTCATCCTGAGCGCAACGCCTGCCCTGAGGGAAGTCGACGGGAAGGATCTCGCGCCAGCCGCAGAGCCGCTGGTCGTGCTGGTAGGTCCTTCGCCTGCGGATCAGGACGACAGGCCATGTGCCCACGCCCCGCATCCGAAGCTGTTCGGCAGGTTTGATCATGCCGGCATCTTACCGCTCGCGTCCGGATCCACCTACTTTGGTCGATGGAACTCGCGACCAATGGCCAAGGATACCGATGGCACAAGCAACGGATGGTTCAGGCAGCCGCGAGCACGCTTGTGCGGCGGTTGGGATATTCCCACAGCGCATCCTCGTCTATAGTCGCGCCGCTTCTGGAGGCTCCTCTTCATGGATCGACTTTAGCGGCCAACCGCTTCTAACCGCCGCTTTGGGGCGCTGCCGCCCCATGTCGATCCTTCGGAGTCCGTCTTGTCCCACCCCTTGCTCACGACGCCCATCGGGCGAAGCCTGCTCACGCTGGCAGGTCCCACCACGGCCTTCATGGTGGTGCAGATCCTCGTCGTCCTGGCAGAGGTCTGGCTGGTCGCGCGGCTTGGCAGGGAAGCGCTGGCGGCTTTCGCCATCGCCTATCCTCTCATCGTGTTCGTGATGAACGTCTCCTCGGGCGGCTTGGGTGGCGCCGTCGCCGCGGCGATGGCGCGCGCGCTGGGGAGTGGCCGGCTGGACGATGCGCGTGCCCTAGTCCTGCACACGGTCGTGCTTGCCGCGGGATTCGGCGCCGCCTGCACGCTGTTCGCCTGGACCGTGGCGCCTCAGCTCTATCGCCTGCTGGGCGGCGAGGGGAGCGTGCTCCGTCTCGTCCGTGACTTCAGCGACGTCTGGTTCAGCGGCGTCGTTCTGGTGTGGGGTGTCAATTTCCTGTCGGCTGTCCTGCGTGGCGGCGGCAATGCGGCCCTGCCGGCGCGCATCGGCTTCGCGGGCACGCTGGTCTATTTGCCGCTCGCCTTCGTGCTCACGCTGGGCGTGGGGCAGTGGCCGGGGCTCGGCCTCATGGGCGTCGCCATCGCGGGTCTCACTTCGTCCAGCCTCTGTCTGGTGCTCCAGCTGCGGGCCCTGTGGGGCGGAGTGCTCGGCTTCACGCCCGGGCTGGCCGGCGTCGGGTTTCAGCGCCGCCTGTTCGGCGAGATCCTGGGAGTCGGCCTTGCGGCCTCGGTGGCGACGTTGCTCGGCAACCTCAACGCCATCGTGCTGACCGGTCTCGTCGGCCCGTTCGCGACGGCGGCGCTCGCGGCCATGAGCATCTGCGCGCGCCTGGAGAACATGATGGGTGCGATCGCCTACGGCATCGGCACCGGCATGACGACATTGATCGGCATTGCCGCCGGCGCCGGCGCCTGGGCGCGCGCCGTGCGCGTGGCGTGGATCGGCAGCCTGATCGCCGCTGCTGCGATCGGCACCGTCGGCGTTGCCATCGCCCTGTTGGCGGGGAGCTGGTCGCGCCTTTTTTCCAGCGACGCCGACGTGGTCGCCGCCTCGATCGCCTACCTGACGCGCGTGGCGCCGTTCCTGTTCCTCTATGGACTCGGTCTCTCGCTGCACTTCGCGAGCCAGGGCGCGGGCCGCATGAAGGTGCCCATGCTGGCGATCAGTGCGCGGTTCGCCGTGGCGAGTGGCGGCGGATGGCTCGCGATCGAAGTCCTGGGGTTGGGTCTGGACGGCGTCTTTTGGGCGATCGGCGCCGGTGTCGTGGCGTACGGCGGCGTGATGGGCGGCGCGCTGCTCCTGCGGCCATGGCGGGCGCGCTGAAGCACCGTGTTTCCCCCCCCAGCTTCGCTGAGGAGGAGATGGATCAGGTCGCCAGCGCCCGGTCCATCAGTGCGACCTCGGCGGCGCCAAGGTCCGTCGTCCCAAACTGAGCGAACTTGGCGCCGCTGAGCCGCGTGTCGCCGTAGAGCTGGGCGAACTCGGACTTCGCCTCGACCAGTGCCGCCAGGGCGGCGATCCTGGCCAGGCCCTCGCACAGGAAGCGGGCGCGGCGTTCGGCTTCGCTCGAGCGCAGGAGCCGGCCGAGAGTGTCGACGAGCGGCCGCACGTCACAGGCGGCCGAGGCAGTCTTGGCGAGGGCCGACACCGTGGCCATCGCCTCGTCGGGCTGGCGGCCGGCGGCGCGCAGCACGTCGAGCGCCATGACGTTGCCCGAGCCCTCCCAGATCGCGTTGAGCGGCGATTCGCGGAAATAGCGCGCCATCGGGAGGTCCTCGGTGTAGCCATTGCCGCCCAGGCACTCGAGCGCCTCGTAGATCACGGCGGGCGCGCTCTTGCACACCAGGAACTTAACCGCCGGCGTGAGCAGGCGGGTGTAGGCACTGTCCTTCCTGTCCGCGGCATGGGCGAGCCGCATCACCAGCGCCACCTGCGCCTCGAGCTCGAGCGCGAGATCGGCGACGACGGCGCGCATGGCGGGCTGGTCGCTGAGGCGCCGCTGGAACACCGAGCGGTGGCGGATGTGATGGATGGCCTGGCTCAAGGCGATGCGCATCTGGCCGGCCGACGCGAAGGCGCAATCCATACGCGTCAGGTTCACCATCTCGATGATGGTGCGCACGCCCGCGCCCTCGGCGCCGACGCGCTCGGCATAGGCGGCGTGAAACTCGACCTCGGACGAGGCATTCGACTTGTTGCCGAGCTTGTCCTTGAGCCGCTGGAATCGGATCGCGTTCTGGCCGCCGTCCGGCCGATAGCGCGGCATCAGATAGCAGGTGAGGCCGCCCTCGCCCTGGGCCAGCACCAGGAAGGCGTCGCACATCGGCGCCGACATGAACCATTTGTGGCCGCTGATCTCGACATGATCGCCGACCTTCTTCGCCTCGGTGATGTTGGCGCGCACGTCGGTGCCGCCTTGGCGCTCGGTCATGCCCATGCCGAGCGTCACGGCCTTCTTCTCCCACCATGGCTTGGGCGCCGGATCGTAGGTGCGCGAGTTGAGCCGTTTCTGCCACTTGGCAAGCAGGTCAGGTTCGGAGCGCAACACGCCGACGCAAGCGTGAGTCATGGTGACCGGGCAGAGATGGCCGCTCTCGGCCTGGGTCGCGAGATAGAGACGTATGGCGCGCGCCGTCATCGGTCCGGCCGGCTCGCTGTCGTCGTGCGCCGAGCAGTGGATGCCCCAGCCGATGCTCTTCTGCATCATGGCGTGATAGGCGGGATGGAACTCGACGAAGTCGATGCGGTCGCCCTTGCCGTCCGTGGTCCTGAGCCTAGGCAGGACCTCGTTGGCGACGCGGCCAAGGTCGAGCGTCTCGGCCGCGCCATAATCGCGGCCGCAGGCCGACAGCGCCTCAAGATCGAGACCGTAACGCGCCGCGGCATCGGCGAGCGGCCGGTCGGCGGCGAACAAGTCGACATCGCCGAACGAAGGCGACTGGTTGAAAGAGGCGTCCTCGAGGAAGGCCGGCATGAGTGGAGACTACTCCTCCCCGGCTTCGCTGGGGAGGCGACTCCCTCACCCCGTCCCGAGGAGGCCGCTCAGCCGCCGCCTTCGTACTTGAACGACAGCTTCAGCTTGGTGCGATAGGCCGAGACCTTGCCTTTTTCGATCACCAGGTCCTGCTCGACGACTTCGGCGACCCTGAGATCGCGCAGCGACTTCGCCGCTCGATCCACCGCCGCCTTGGCGGCCTTTTCCCACGATTCGCTGCTGGTGCCGACCAACTCAATCACTTTGTAGACGCTCTCCGCCATGTGAGCCTCCCTGGACACGGTTCTGCGGTTTGGCCGGTGCCGGGTCGGGGGGAGGCGCGGCAGCGGCTGCCTTGCGGGCCTTTTCCTTATCGTACGAGGAAGCCTATCACGGTCCTTGCGGCGCCCCTAATCACGCCGCTTCGAACTTGCCGAATTCCCAGTTCCGGCCGGGGGCGGCGGCGAACAGCGACTTCGTGTAGTCGTGCTTGGGCCGCTCGAAGACATCCTCGGCGGCTCCGTATTCGACAACCCGGCCCTGGCTCATGACGGCGACGAAGTCGCAGATCTGGGCGGCGACACGCAAATCGTGCGTGATGAACAGGACGGCGAGGTTGAGACGCTGGCGAATCTCGTCGAGCAGCTCCAGCACCTGCTTCTGCACCGACACGTCGAGCGCCGACACCGCCTCGTCGGCGATCAGCAGCTCGGGTTCCATGGCCAGCGCTCGGGCGATGCAGATGCGCTGGCGCTGGCCCCCCGAGAACTGGTGCGGATAGCGGTCAAGCGAGTTGGGATCGAGCCGCACGGTCTCCATCAGCTTGCGCGCACGCGAAAGCGCCTGATCCCTGCTGAGGCCGAAGTTCATAGGTCCTTCGATGATCGAATCGCCGATGGTGATGCGCGGATTGAGCGAACGATACGGGTCCTGGAACACGATCTGCACGCGACGTCGATGCGGGCGCAGCCGTCCCGGCGAAAGCGTGGCGATCTCCGTGTCGCCCAGGAACACCTTGCCTTCGGTCGGGTCGATCAGGCGGGCGATGCAGCGCGCTACCGTCGACTTGCCGGAGCCCGATTCGCCGACGATGCCGAGCGTCTCGCCCTTGCGGATGTCGAGGTCGACGTCGACCGCGGCCTTCACGACACGCGCCTTCTGGAAGAAGCCGTGGCCGGTGTAGGTCTTGCCCAGCTTCTCGGTGCGCAGGACCGTTTCGCCAGCCTTGCGTACGCCGCGATGCACCGGGTGGATGGAGGGCACGGACGAGATCAGCATCTTGGTATAGCCCTGCTGTGGGCGTGCCAGGATTTGCTCGGTCGGCCCCATTTCGACGAGCTGGCCCCAACGCAGCACCGCCACTCGATGGGCGATCTCGGCGACGACGCCGAAATCGTGGGTGATGAACAGCACGCCCGTGCCCTGGCTCTCCTGCAATTCGGCGACAAGCTTCAGGATCTCGGCCTGGGTGGTGACGTCGAGTGCCGTGGTCGGCTCGTCGGCGATCAGCAGCACCGGGTCGAGCACAAGCGCCATCGCGATCATGATGCGCTGGCGCTGGCCGCCCGAGAGCTGGTGCGGATAGGACGCATAGATGCGCTCCGGCTCGGGCAGCTTCACGCGCGTCAGGATGGAGATGATCTTGGCCTTGCGCGCCGCCGGATCGAGCTTGGTGTGTGTCTCCAGCACCTCGTCGATCTGTTGGCCGCAGGTCATGACCGGGTTGAGCGCTGTCATCGGCTCCTGGAAGATCATGGACATGCGAGTGCAGCGCAGGTCGCGCAACCGCTCCTCGCTCGCCGCGAGCACGTTCTCGCCCTCCAGCAGGATCTCGCCCGAGCTCGGCCTCAGCGCCTTGGCGAGCAATCCCATGATGGTGAAGGCGATGACCGACTTGCCCGAGCCGGATTCGCCCACGAGGCAGACGATCTCACCTGGATTGACGGTGAAGCTCACCTTCTCGACGGCATGGGGGCGGTCGGCGCCGGGTGGCAGGTCGACCGTGAGGTCGCGGACTTCGAGGACCGGCTTCTTCGCTTCGGACATTACTCCACCACCGTCGCCCCAAGCGCTGCGCGCCTTGCGCAGTCGAGAGGCCCTTCTTCGATCGCAGGCACTTTCTTGCTTCGCTCCGTTCGGGGTGTGACGCTCCGCATCATACCTTCTTGCTCATCTTCGGATCGAGCGTGTCGCGCAGACCGTCGCCCATGATGTTGATCGCCAGCACCGTGAAGGCGAGGAAGATGGCGGGATAGAGGATGTTGTGAGGGAACACGCGGAACAGCGTGCGGCCCTCGGCCATGATGTTGCCCCAGCTCGGGATCTCGGGCGGGATGCCGATGCCGAGGAAGCTCAGGATCGCTTCGGCGAGGATCGCCGCCGCGGCAATGAAGGTGCCCTGCACGATCAGCGGCGCCACGGTGTTGGGCAGGATGTGGCGGAACATCAGGATCCAGGTCGGTGTGCCGACCGAAATCGCGCCCTCGACATAGGGTTCCTCGCGCACCGTCAACACGACGGAACGCACGAGTCGTACCACGCGCGGCACGTCGGGCACGACGATGGCGAAGATCACGGTGATCAGGCCGGCCCGCCAGATCGACACCAGGGCGATGGCGAGCAATATGCCCGGTATCGCCATCAGCCCATCCATGATGCGCATGATGATGCCATCGAGCCATCGCACGTAGCCCGAGATCAGCCCGACCACGAGGCCGATGGCTACGGAAATGACGGCCACAGCGAGGCCGATCGCCAGCGAGACCCGCGTGCCGTAAATGACGCGGCTGTAGACGTCGCGGCCGAGGCTGTCGGTGCCCATGATGGCCGTACGCTTGATTTCCTTGCCGTCGTCCAGCCGCATGGTGATCTCGGTGCCCGGCTTCTTGTTGCGGGCCGCCGGATCGATGCGCGTCGGATCGACGGTGCCGAGGAACGGCGCCAGGATGGCTATCACCGTCATGAAGATCAGGATGACGCCGCCGAAGATGACGGCAGGGTTGCGGGCGGCAAGCTGCCACAGCGGCTTGCGCTTGGTCGAGGCCGCTGCGATCGACGCGGAGTCGACGACGTCTTCAGGGGTTATCGCGCTCAATAGCGGATCCTCGGGTCGAAAATGGTGTAGCCGATGTCGATCAGGAGGTTGATCAGCACGTAGACCACCGAGAAGAGAAGGATGACGGTCTGGATGGTCGGAAAGTCGCGGCTCAGTACGGCCTCGACGGTGAGGCGGCCGAGCCCGGGCAGGCCGTAGACGCTCTCCGTCACGACCGCGCCGCCGATCAGCAGGGCAATGCCGATGCCGATCACGGTAAGGATCGGCACGGCGGCATTGCGCAGGGCGTGCCGCATCAGCACCACACGATTGCTCAGTCCCTTGGCGCGGGCGGTGCGGATGTAGTCCTCGTTCAGCACCTCGAGCACGGAGGCGCGGGTGATGCGGGCGACCAGGGCGATGTAGACCACCGCAAGCGTGATCGAGGGCAGCACCATGCGCTCGAGGAAGCCCCAGAAATCGACGCCGATGCGTATGTAGCCCTGTACCGGCAGCCAGCCGAGCTCGATGGCGAAGACGTAGATCAGGCAGTAGCCGATCACGTACACCGGCACGGAGAAGCCCAGCACCGAAAAGCCCATGACGAAGCGGTCGAGGAGCGATCCGTGCCGGTAGGCAGCCAGCACGCCGAGCGGCACAGCGGTGCTCACTGCCAGGATCAGGGTGCAGATGGCGAGCGCCAGGGTCGGTTCGACGCGCTGGGCGATCAGTTCGGCCACGGTCTTCTTGAAAAAGAAGCTCTCGCCGAAATTGCCCTGCAGGACGTTGCCGATCCATATCGAGAACTGGTGCCAAATCGGCTCGTCGAGGCCGAGCTTCGTTCGGATGTCGTCGATCTGCTCGGAAGTGGCGTTGTCGCCGGCGATCACTGCAGCCGGATCGCCGGGAGTCAACCGCAGCATGAGAAAGACGAAAACGGCCACCACCGCCAGCACGGGGACGATGGAGACCAGGCGACGTGCAATGAAATCGAGCATTGTTCCTCTATCTGTCACCCCGAGCGAAGCGAGAGGTCCTTGGCGGATCCCGAAAGATCCTTCGCTTCGCTCAGGATGACGGCATGGCCGCCAGGCGCGGCTCTGCCGTCACTTCTTCTCGATGTTCCAGAACACCGGGATCGGCGCCTTGAGCCAGCCGGTGACGTTGCTGCGGCGCGCGCCGGGGCCATACCACTGGCCGATCCAGCCGAACTGCCCGTTCTCGAGTGCACGCAGTTGAATGGCCTCGGCCAGCGCCTTGGCCTTGGCCGGGTCGGTTTCCTTGGCGTAGGTGTCGCGCAGCTTCTCCATCTCCGGGTCGTTCGGCCAACCGAACCACGACTTGTCGCCGGCGGCGACGAAGTAGGAATTGGAGATCGGATTCAGCGCGTCGGCCGAGACCGAGTAGGTGTGGAAGACGTTCCAGCCGCCGGCGTTGGGCGGGTCCTTCTTGGTGCGACGGGTCACCAGCGTTTGCCAGTCCATCGACTGCATGTCGACCTTGAAGCCACCCTTCTCGAGCAGCGACTTGGTGACCGGTGCGGTGTTGGTCAGCACCGGCAGCGTCGTCGATTGCATGAGCACGATCGGCGTGCCGTCGTAGCCCGCCTCCTTCAGCAGCTCCTTCGACTTGTCGAAGTTCGACTTGATCAGGATTTCCGAGCCCTTGTCGGTGGCATTCGGCGTGCCGCAGATGAAGGCGGCGCCGCAGACCTTGTAGTAGGCCGCATCGCCGATCGTGGCCTTGAGGTAGTCCTCCTGGTTGATGGCATAGAGGGCGGCCAGGCGGATCTTGGGATTGTCGAACGGCTTCACCGTGTGATTGAAGCGGATAATGAAGACGTGTCCGAGCGGGTTCCAGTCGTCGAGCACGACGTTCTTGTCGTTCTTCAGGACCGGCAGCAGGTCGTGCGGCGGCGCCTCGACGATGTCGACTTCGCCGGCGATGATGGCGTTCACCTGCTGCTGGACGTCGGGCATTTCCACGATCTCGACGCGGTCGACCTTCGCGACCTTGCCGCCGGCCAGTCCGGACGGCGCCTCGCCGCGCGGTTTGTACTTGGGATTCTTGAGATAGACGTGCCGCTCGCCTGGTTTGGACTCGTTCTTCTGGTAGATGAACGGGCCGGAGCCGATCTGGCTGTCGATCTGCTTGAAGGCGTCGGTCTCCGCCACCGCCTTGGGCATCATGAACGGCACGTTGGACGACGGTTTGCCGAGCGTGTCGAGCACCAGACCGTAGGGCTCCTTCAGCACCATCTGGAAGGTCTTGGCATCGACCGCCTTGAATTCCTTCACGAAGTCCATGAGCTTCAGGCCCATGGCGTCGCGCTTGCCCCAGCGCTGCAGCGAGGCAATGCAATCGGCCGATGTCACCGGCTTGCCGTCGTGCCATTCCAGCCCGTCGCGGAGCGTGAAGGTCCACACTGTCTTGTCGGGAGAGACCTCGTACTTCTCCACCATCTGCGGCTTGACGGCGTTCTGCTCGTCCATCGCGAACAGCGTGTCGTAGATCAGGTAGCCGTGGTTGCGCGTGACGTAGGCCGTCGTCCAGATCGGATCGAGGATCGTCAGGTTGCCGTGCTGCACGACCTTGAGGGTCTTGCTCTGCGCCAGTACGGGACTTGCCGCTGTCGCCAGGATCGCGCCTGCGGCCATGGCCGCCAGTGTGCGTCGCATCGTCTTCATCTAAGCCCCCTCTGCGTGATCGAAAAGAGTGAGGGAGGACGGGCCCCCAGCCCGTCCTCCCGCCTCGCTTCTTCTACTTCTTCGAGATGTTCCAGAACACGGTCACCGGCGCGACCATGTTGCCGTCGAGCTTCGTGCTCAGCGCCATCGGCGCGAGCCACTGCCCGAGATGGACGTGGGTCGGGTACTGCGTCCAGCGCTTCTGGACTGCTTCGACGATGGCCTTCTGCTTGGCCGGATCGCCCTCCTTGGCGAACTGGTCACGCAGCTTCTCGATCTCCGGATCGCACGGCCAGCCGAACATCGCCTTGTCGCACGACGAGTTGAAGAAGCCGGCCATCACCGGGTTCAGGATGTCGGCCGCCACCCACGAGGTGAGGAAGGCGTTCCAGCCGCCCTTGTCCGGCAGATCCTTCTTGGCGCGGCGCGCCACCAGCGTCTGCCAGTCCATCGACTGCATGTCGACCTTGAAGCCGGCCTTCTCGAGCTGTGCCTTGGCGACCGGGGCGAGGTTGGTCAGCACCTGCAGGTCGGTCGACTGCATGAGCACGACCGGCGTACCGTCGTAGCCCGCCTCCTTGAGGAGCTGGGCTGCCTTGGCCGAATTGCCGTTCAGCACCTCGTCCATGCCGGCGGTGGTCTCCAGCGGCGTGCCGCAGATGAACATCGCCTTGCAGGGCTTGTAGTACTGCTTATCGCCGACCGTCGCCTGCAGGAACGGCTCCTGCGCGAAGGCCACGGCGGCGGCATAGCGGATCTTCGGGTTGTCGAACGGCTTGTGGAGCGTGTTGTAGCGGAACGTGTACTGGTTGCCGGTCGGGTTGGAGAGGAACAGCTTGACGTTCTTGTCCTTGGCCAGCGTCGGCAGAAGGTCGTGGCCGGGCGATTCGATCATGTCGATCTCGCCCGCCAGCAGGGCGTTCATCGAAGTCTGCACGTCGGGCATGGCGATCCATTCGACGCGGTCGAGCTTGACGACCTTGCCGCCTGCGAGGCCGTTGGCCGGTTCGCTGCGTGGCTTGTACTTCGGGTTCTTGACGTAGACGACCTTCTCGCCCGGCTTCCATTCCTCGCGCTTGAAGATGAAGGGACCGGAGCCGATCACGTCCTCGGGCTTGATCTGGGTGTTCGGATCGGTGGCGGCGACACGCGCCGGCATCATGAACGGCACGTTCGACGACGGCTTGCCGAGCGATTGCAGCACCAAGCCGTAGGGTTCCTTCAGCACCATCTTGAAGGTCTTGGCGTCGACGGCCGTCAGGCTGGCCACGACGCCCATGAGCTTCTGGCCCATCGAGTCCTTGGCGCCCCAGCGCTTGATCGACGCGACGCAGTCCTCGGCGGTGACCGGCTTGCCGTCATGCCATTCGAGGCCGTCGCGCAGGGTGAAGGTCCAGGTCAGTTTGTCGGCCGAGACGTCGTACTTGTCGACCATCTGGGGCTTGACCTCGAACTTCTCGTCCATCGCGAACAGCGTGTCCCAGACGAGATAGCCGTGATTGCGCACGATATAGGCGGTCGTCCAGATCGGATCGAGAATCTTGAGATCCGAGTGCATCACCACCTTGAGCGTTTGCGCCGATGCTGGAGCGGGTGCCGCTGCCAACAATCCGGCCATGCTCGCGGCCGCCACCAGGGCCGCTGCCGATTTCCTGAATTGGATCATGGATGTGAGTCTCCCTTTACCCGCGCTCTGCTTTGCAAAAACCGAGCCGCTGTCGGGAACACTAGCAGCCAATTACCCCCCTCTGACAAGGTGATTCAGGCGCGGTGCAGCTCTAGCGACCCCCGCCCACCGCCTTCTCCAGAAGCTCGAGGATGCCTTCCGATGCGGCGGCGGCGACAATATCGCCGAATCCGGCCCACGATCCGCGCGCCGCAGCGGTCGGCACGGGATTGGACTGGTCGACGCTGCCGATGTCCTTGCCCGACGGATCCTTGAGCACCCATTTGAGATCGAGCTTGGTGGTGCGCTCGTCGATCGGCGTCAACTTGACGCTGCCGACCACCGTGAACACATCCGAGGCAGGTTTGTCCGCGATCACGATGCGGCTGGAGCCGAGGGCGCGGCGCATGCCGGAAAAAAGCTGACGGTTGCCGTCGGACGGCGCGCCCGATACCGGCGCGACCATCACCTTCAGCTGCGGTGCTGGAGCCGCCGTCGCGACCGCGGCGGCGGCGCTCGCCGGCGCCGGGGCGGTGGCCGCCGCCGGCGGCGGCGTGATTGTCTCGGGCACGGTGATGCCGGCTGCGACTTGGCCCGGCGAACGCGGCGTGAAGTTCGGCGGCCGGCCCATCAAGGTGGCAAGGCGCGGCGCGGCCTGCTGGGCGATGCGTGAGACCAGCCGGTCGGTCGCGTCGGCGTAGTCCTGGGTTTGGGCGACGGTCCTGCTCACCGCCGGGCCTTGCACGCCGCGCGCGCCGAACAGGAACCACTCGATTTCGATTTCGATGCCGGGTCCGTTCGCGGCGTCGCGCGTGTTCATGGCGCCGGCGATCTTGAGCGGCGCGGTCGCCGGCTGGATCGCGGCCACCACGCCGTAGGCCTGCAGCTCGATGGCGATAGCGGCCGTCACGCGCTCCGCCAGTTCGGGCGGCATGTTGGCCGGCGTGCTGATCGCCACGTCCGCCTTGTCCTGCTTGGGACGATAGACCGTTGCGATCGATCCGTCGTGTTCGAACGGCTTCGGCGGCGGTGCACAGGCGCCGGCGAGGAAGGCCAGCAAGGCAACTACAGCAAGGCGCATGTCGCGATCGCGCCCAGCATGCAGCAGAAAACCAGGATCACCAGATAGGGCACGTCAACTCTCGAGCGCGATGGCCGACAGGCCACGTCCGTAGTCGCGCACACCCTTCAGGGTGTTGCGGCGGTAGCTGAAGAAATCATCGCGCGACGACAGCGTGTCGTGCCCCGTGGCGACTGCGGTCACGCCGGCCAGCCTCAGGCGTTGGACCAGGTATCCGGCGAGATCGAACAGGAAATGGCCGGCACGCGGCGCGGGCCGGAAGAAGGAAGCGTTGGCATCGGCCTGCACGAGGAACGGGGCAGGGAACTCCGGACCGACCTCGTACGAATCGCGTCCGATGCAGGGGCCGATGGCGACATGCAGGCGTTCGCGCCGCGCACCCAGCCGCTCCATGACGGAAACGGTGGCCTCGACGATGCCGCCGAGCGCGCCTTTCCAACCGGCATGTGCCGCTCCGATCACGCCCGCCTGAGTGTCGGCGAGCAACACCGGCGCACAGTCCGCGGCAAGCACACCCAGCACCACGCCGGGTCGGTCGGTCACGAGGCCATCGGCCTTCGGTGCGCCGGGCGATGTCCAGCGATCGGTCGCGACGGTCAGCACATCGGTCGAGTGGATCTGGTGCAGCGTGAGAAGATCGGTCTCGCCGACTTCGAACTCGGCGGCGGCCCGGCGGCGGTTCTCACGGACATTCTCCGGCCGATCGCCGGAACCGTAGCCGCAATTGAGCGAGGAATAGAGGCCCTCGCTGACGCCACCGCGCCGGGTGAAAAAGCGATGCTGCACGCCGTCAAGACCGGCAAGCGTCGAAACCTGGATCATGCCACATCCGAGAAGCCGGCCGGCGCGGCGCTGGTGTTGTCGCCGATGGCCAGTACGCGAAACAAAGTGCCCATTTGATCGGGTTCGATCAAGCGGGCCAGTGCGCCGTCGATTGCTGCGCGCTGGGTGTCGGTTGAGCGAGCCTTCAGGATGGCCGCGCGATGCTCGATGCCGAGCCGGCGCAGGAAGTCGCCTTGGCCGACCGGGCCGAAGGTGCGTGTCGTCGACGCCGCTGCGAGCGCTGCGAAATCGACTTGGGCGCTGAGGTCGGTTTCGCCGGGCCGGTCGAGAATGCCAGCCCGGCGATGGCGGCGCACGGCTTGCAGCGAAGTGCCGAGCGCGCCTTCTTGTCGACCGTAATCGACGATCAGTGCCCAGCCGCCGTGTTCACGGACCCGCCTGCCGATCGCGGCGGCGAGGGCGAGACCCGATTCGCAGAGCTCGGCCTCCGCTCCCACCGGCGCATCCGGCAGGAAGCGGGCGAAAGGTGTCGGGCCCGGTGCCAGGGCCAGGCGCAGGCCCTGGCCGTCGTCGCCAAGGCCGACCATGCGCTCGACCCAGCCCTGCGCGGCTCGATGAAATTGCCGCACGGGCAGGGCGTCGAAGAACTCGTTGGCGACGATCAGGCATGGACCAGGGGGAATGTCGTCGAAGCGCTCGTGCCAGATCGGTCCGTAGTCGGCGAGCGAGCGACCTTGGAGCGCGCGCAGCGCGTCGTTGATCTCCACCAGATGCAACGACAGGGCGGCATGGAAGCCCGGAACGCCCCGTGTCGCGCGCAATGCGTCGGCCATCAGCGTGCCCCGCCCCGGTCCGAGTTCGATGAGGCGCACGGTGCGCGGTCCGCCGATCGCCTGCCAGCGGTCGGCGAGCCAGGCGCCCATCAGTTCGCCGAACATCTGGGAAATCTCCGGCGCCGTCGTGAAATCGCCGTCCGCCCCGACCGGCATCGCGCGACGATAGTAGCCGAGCCGTGGATGGCCGAGTGCCTCAGCCATGAACTCCGACAACGGCAAGGGCCCCGTCAGCGCGATGCGTCGGGCGATCAGGCGTCCGAGCTCGGTGGTCACGGCACGGCGGGACGCCGTATCGCCCGCGCGATCAGCCAGACACCGAACAGCACCATGGGGAGCGACAGCAGCATGCCCATGGTGACCGGGCCCCACAGGAAGCCGAGGAAGGCGTCGGGCTCGCGGAAGATTTCGCCTGCGATGCGGGCGATGCCGTAGCCGGCACAGAAAGTTCCCGTGAGCAGACCCGGCCGGCGCCGCGCACTGCCGAGGCGCCATACCAGCAGAAGCACGATGAACAGAAGAAGGCCCTCGAAGAAGGCTTGGTAGAGCTGGCTGGGATGACGTGGCAACGGACCGCCGTGCGGGAAGACCATGGCCCATGACACATCGCTCACGCGGCCCCAAAGCTCGCCGTTGATGAAGTTGGCGAGCCGGCCGAAGAACAAGCCGATGGGCGTCACCAGGGAGACCAGATCCGACAGCAGGAACGGCGATATGGCGTTGCGGTGCGCGAAGATCAGCATCGCCGCGACCATGCCGAGCAGCCCGCCATGGAAGGACATGCCGCCCTCCCAAAGCGTGAGGATCGAGAGCGGATGCGCGAGATAGAAGGACGGCTTGTAGAAGAGCACGTAGCCCAGCCGCCCGCCCAACATCACGCCGAGCGCCGCCCACAGCAGGAAATCGTCGATGCGCGCGGGCGACAGGACTTTAGGCGGCTGCTCGCAGACGCGCCGCATGATCTGCCAGCCGATCACCAGTCCGGCGATGTAGGCGAGCGCATACCAGCGGATCGCGAACGGTCCGAGCTGGACCAGGACGGGGTCGATCTGGGGATAGGGAATGGCGAGGAGGGTCATGAGCGGGCGCCGTTATAGCGGGGCAATCGTGACCCCAAAATGGTCCCCGAAATGGTCGCGGCGCCGGCCCTGGGGGGACCGGCGCCGCTGGAGGACTATCCAACTACAGATATTCTTCTGTTTTCAGGAGAGGGGGCGTCGGATGGTCCTTTGCCGCAGTGTCGTCGGGTCGTTCAGGCTTCGCCCACCGTCTCGAGGATGGAGGCCGTCAGCGCGTCGATGGGCGACTTGCCGGCCCATACGACATATTGGAAGGCCGGGTAGAAGCGCTCGCTTTCCGAAATCGCCACTTCGACCAGATCGTTGAGTTGCTCGGGCCGGAGACCTTCGGTGCCACGCAGGGGGATGGAATGCCGGAACATCGGCAGGCCTTCCTCGGACCACAGGTCGAAGTGGCCGAGCCACAGCTTTTCGTTGATCAGGGCCAGCAAGCCGTGGATGTCGGTGTGGCGCTCGTTTGGGATGCGGACGTCGAAGGCGCAGGTGAAATGCAGCGCTTCGACGTCGTCGCGCCAGCTGAAGAACATGCGGTAGTCGCACCAGCGGCCGGCCACCTCGACGGCGATTTCGCGTTCGGAGGTCCGATCGAAAGGCCAGTCATTGGCGGAGACGACCTTTTCGATCATCTCGAGCGGGTTCAAATCGGCTTTGTGTCTGGCCCGCTCGTGTCGCGATAACGCCATCGACCCACTCCCCAACCATTCCGCCTTGCGGCCCCTCGCGGGCCAATCTTGAGACGGGTGGTCGATATATCGTGGTGGGTACCCAACAACCCACAAGCTGTAGCCTGCCATAAGGGTGACTCGCCGCGCAATAAGAAATCACTCCGGATTCCCCGAAAGAGTCAGCGATTCCAAAAATTTAATCCCCAGCGCTCAGATTCGAATCGCAGAATTCCGCGATACGAATCGGGCCAGCATGCTCCTTGAGGGGGCATCTTAGGCGGGCCGCTTTATTTTTGGGCAATCACCATGCCCAAGACGTCAGGCTCCTGCCCGACGATCATCGGAGGAGATCGCTCACTCCGCTGCCATCCGGCGAGCGACTCTGGGATCGCGCGTGAGCAGCCCATCGGCGAGGTCGCGCTCGATCAGGGTATCGGGTCGCTCGGAGACGCGGCCGAAGCCCGCGCCGCCGCCGACGAACATCTCGACCAGGTCGCCTCGCGCGAGGTCGACTGCGGCCTTGCTGCGCAGTTCCTCGACCTTTCCGGTCGCAGCGCGGTGGACGCGGCAATAGCCGCGCTGGCCGGGTTCGCCGCCGAACAGGCCCTCGGGCGCCAGCCGGAACCGGTCGGAATAGATCGCGAGCTGGACGTCGTCCTTCAGGATTTCGCAACGCCGCCAGAAGCCCGCGCCGCCGCGGCGTGCGCCGAGGCCGAACGAATCAGGCGCCAGCTCGTAGCCGACGATGCGGAAGAAATCGTAGTCGATGTCGAGCGATTCGACAGGCGCGTTCGAGCAATTGCTGAGCGGCGAGTCGACGGCATCGCATCCGTCGGCGTTCTTCGAGCCGCCATAGCCGCCGCCGAAGATCTCGAGATAGACGCTGTAGCCCCTCTCTCCGAGATGGCTGAGGCAGAACGCCGTCGTGCAATCGAAGCCTGTCGCGATCACCTTGTCGGGCAGTGCCTGTGCCATCGCCTTCATCACCGCATTGAACACGCGATAGGCGGGGATCATGCGCGCCCGGACCGGCGCCGGCGGTCGCGGATTGAGCAGTGACCCGTACGGCACCTTGATGCGGATCGGCCGCGCCATGCCCTCGTTGTAGGGAATGTCCGGGCTGGTCAGCACCGATTTCACGCAGGAAAGCGCGGCCGACAGCGTGCTCGAATAGGGGCAGTTGAGGTTGCGCTTGACCTGCGGGCAGGTGCCGTCGAAGTCGATCTCGACCGAATCGTCGGCGATCGTCACCGTAGCCTTGATGACCAGCGGATCCTCGGAGAGGCCGTCGTCGTCGATCGCGTCCTCGCCATGGAAGGTGCCCTTGGGGGCCTGGGCGATCGCCGCGCGCACGCGGCGCTCGGAATAATCCTGCATTTCCTTCATCGCCGCTTCGACCTTGTCGACGCCGTAGCGCTCGCAGAGCTGCTTCACGCGCAAGACTCCGATCGCGTTGGCGGCGAACTGCGCGTTGAAGTCGCCGATGGTGAGGTCGGGGACCCGCACGTTGGCCGTCACCAGCCGCTCGAAGCTGCCGCCGTTCCAGTCGTGCGCGAAACTGTACTTGCTGGGCGGGAAGCGCAAACCTTCCTGGTAGACGTCGGAGGCGTGGATGTTGAGACCCGGCGCGCCGCCGCCGAGATCGAGGTGGTGCGCCACCGAGGCGCCGAAGCCAACAACCCTGCCACCGACGAACACGGGTGTGAAGATGAAGACGTCGGGGATGTGCTGGCCGCCCTCGAACGGGTCGTTGTTGATCAGGAAGTCGCCCTCCTCGAGCGTCTCGACCGGATGCCGCTTGAGGCAGGCGCGCAGCGTCTCGCCGATCGGGCCGAGCTGCATCGGGATCAGTTCCGCCTGCGCCACGGTGTTGCCGAAGCGGTCCATCAGGCCGGCCGACCCGTCGCGCGCCTCACGCAGGATGGTCGAGTAGGCCGAGCGGATGAGCTTGACGCCCATCTCGCGCGCCGCGGCGATCAGCGCCTGGCTGATGACGGCATAGTCGATCGGATTGAGGGACACGCTCATGACGATCTCCGCAGGATCAGATTGTCGGCTGCATCGAGCGTGGCCGTCCAGCCGGGCGGTACCCACGTGGTGGCAGTGTAGCCCTCGATGACGGAAGGGCCAGCGACCTGGTCGGCCTCTGCATCGTGGCGCGCACAGTCGATCCAGCCGTCACCGTGGAAGATCCTTGTCCGCTCGGGCGCGCGGGCTGCTTTCCTGTCGCGGTCGAGGCGCGGTGCGGCGCCAATGGGCAGGGTGGCGCCGACGCGCAGGGTCACGATCTCGACGGGCCGCTCGAGCGTGGCGCCGTGCATGAAGGTGCGGTGATGGGCGTCGGCAAACAGCTCGGCGAGATACCCGGCGTCGAGCGAGGCGAGACGTTCGGCCGGAATCTCGACACCGACCTCGAAGGCCTGGCCAACGAAGCGCATGTCGAGCGTGTGCGCGTAGGCGAGCTCGCCGGGAAGCTTCATCTCGGCGAACTGCCCGGCGAGCCGCTGGCGCATCTCGCTGAACAGCTTCGATGCCTCCTTCGCCGCGGCCTCGTCGAGCTTCATCTTGCGCGTGACGGCGTCGAACTTGGTGTAGTCCGAGGCGACGAGGCCGTAGGCCGAGATCACGCCGGCGTTGGGTGGCACGACGATGGTCGAGATGCCGAGCTCCTCGGCGATGCGCGCGGCGTGCAGCGGGCCTGCGCCGCCGAACGGCACCAGCGCGTAGTCGCGCGGATCGCGGCCGCGCTCGGTGGAGACGAGCTGGATGGCGCGCACGATGTTGGCGTCGGCGAGCTGCAGGGCCGAGGATGCTGCCTGTTCGACCGAAAGACCGAAGCGCCGGGCGATCGGCTCGAAAACCCTGTGTGCGGCCTCGCCATCGAGCTTCATCTTGCCGCCGAGGAACGCACCGGGGCGGATCGTGCCGATCACGATGTGCGCATCGGTGATGGCGGGCTCCGTGCCGCCCCGGCCGTAGCAGGCCGGACCGGGATCTGCACCGGCGCTTTGCGGACCGACACGCAGCATGCCACCGTCGTCGACCCAGGCGATCGAGCCGCCGCCCGCGCCGACCGACACGATGTCGAGCACCGGCGTGCGGATCGGAAGGCCATCGATCTCGCTCTCCGAGGCGAGCGACGGCCGGCCATCCTGCACCAGGCAGACGTCGGTCGAGGTGCCGCCCATGTCGAAGGTGATCAGGTCCTTGAAGCCCGAGCGGGCCGCCTGCCGCGTCGCGCCGACGACGCCGGCGGCCGGTCCGGAGTAGAGCGCGGTGATGGCGCTCTGGCGCATTGCCTCCGCGGGCAGGCGCCCGCCATTGCTCTGCATCACGGTGAAGCGGCCCTTGAAGCCCGCCTCGGCGAGCTTGCCTTCGAAGCGATGAAGGTAGCCGTCGATCACCGGCTGGACGTAGGCCGAGAGCAGCGTGGTCGAAGCGCGTTCGAACTCGCGGAACTCGCGCGCTACCTGATGGCTGCAGGTCACGAGCACGCCGGGCAGCGCTTCGGTGATCAGCCTGGCGAGAAGCCGCTCGTGCGCGGGATTGGCGTAGGCGTTGAGCAGGCAGACCGCGACGGCGCGATAACCGCCGTCCTTCAGCCTGGGGAGCAACGACGCCTTCGCCTCGGTCTCGTCGAGCGGCGTCTCGATCGAGCCGTCGGCGCGCAGGCGTTCGACCACCTCGAAGCAATCCTTGCGGCGCACCGGCGGCGCCGGCTTGGCATAGAACAAGTCGTAGATGTTGCGCCGGTCGTGCCGCTGCATGAACAGCAAGTCGCGGAATCCCCGTGTCGCCACGAACGCGACGGTCGCGCCCTTGCGCTCCAGCACCGCGTTGGTCGCGACGGTCGAGCCGTGACCCAGGTCCTCGATGCGGGAAAGATCGATGCCGGAGTCGGTGAGCGCCGCGAAGGCGCCGATATCGGGGCTACGCGGCGTGCTCGGCACCTTGGTGACGACGACGCGGCCGCCCTCGACGGCGACGAGGTCCGTGAAGGTGCCGCCGACCTCGACGCCGACGCGCACGGGCTACGGCCCCGTGTTCATGAGCCGGGCCTGCAGCTCGGCGATCTGCTTCTTCAGTTCCTCGTTCTCCTCGCGCGCCTTGGCGGCCATGGCCTTCACCGCCTCGAACTCGTCACGGCGGGGAATGTCCATGCCGTCGAGGATCCTGGCGATCTGGTCGCGGACACGGGCCTCGACTTCGTCCTTCACGCCGCTCAGTGCGCCCATGGCGCCGTTGGCCATCTTGGTGAGGTCGTCGATGAAGGGATTGCGGGTCTGCATGACGTGACTCCTGATGCGGCGAGTATGGTCGGCTGATAACCTCCCAGCAAGAACGCGCGAGAACCACCGGAGGACCCCCGTGAGCCTGGTCAAAGTCGAATCGAGCGAAGGAATCACGACCATCACCATGACGCGCGCCGACAAGCGCAACGCCCTGAATCAGGCGCTGTGCGATGCCCTGTGGGAGGCCTACAAGGCGTTCGAATCGGGCCCGGACAAGGTCGCCGTGTTGCAGGCCGACGGCCCCGCCTTCTGCGTGGGCGCCGATCTGAAGGAGCCGCCAGCCGCGATGTGGAAGGCAGTGCCCCATGTCAGCCACGAGCTCAGCAAGCCGGTCATCGGCGTGACCCAGGGATGGGTGATCGGCGGCGCCATCTGCATGGTGATGACCTGCGACCTCATGGTGTCGGCCGACACCACGAGGTTCATGTATCCCGAGGCCAAGGTCGGCGTGTTCGGCGGGCTGATGCCGGGCATCGTCTCGCGCATGCCACACAAGGTCGCCATGGAACTGCTGTTGCTCGGCGAGGAGATTTCGGTGATGCGCGCCTACGACGTCGGCTTCGTCAACAAGGTCGTGCCGCTTGGCGAGGAGCGCAGGGAGGCGCGCCGCATGGCCAAGGTGATCGCCGACTCCGCGCCGCTCGTCATCCGCACCCTGCGCGATTTCGCCAACCAGACGCTGCCGCGCGGCCCGGCCGAGGTCTTCGTGCCCGAGCGTTTCAAGCTCGAGACCATTGCCAACAGCGACGACCGCAAGGAGGGCGCCGCGGCCTTCCGCGAGAAGCGGCCGGCGCGCTTCAAGGGACGATGACATGACCAAGCTGCTGCTGGTCGGATGCGGCAAGATGGGCGGCGCCATGCTGGAAGGCTGGCTGGCGCGCGGTCTCGCCGTGGCCGACGTGGTCGTCGCCGAGCCTGTCGAGGCGATCCGGCCGAGGCAATCCGGGTTGCGTGTGGTCGCTTCGACCTCCGAGGTCGGCGACGCGCCGCAGACCGTGATTCTGGCGGTCAAGCCACAGACCATGGACGCGGTGCTGCCCGATCTCAGGCGTTTCGCCGAGACGGGCTCGGTGTTCCTGTCGATCGCCGCCGGCAAGACACTGCGGTATTTCGCCAGCCATCTCGGCGCGGCCGCCAAGGTCGTGCGGTCGATGCCCAACACGCCGGCGGCTGTACGCCAGGGCATCACCGTGGCGACGGCCGCCCCGGGCGTCGCTGCCGCCGAGAAGAAGCGCTGCCACGAATTGCTGGAGGCGGTCGGACAAGTGGTGTGGGTCGACGACGAGACGCTGATGGACCCGGTGACGGCCCTGTCGGGCAGCGGCCCGGCCTATGTCTTCCTGCTCGTCGAGGCGATGGCGGCGGCCGGCGCCAAGCTCGGGCTCGCGCCCGACATGGCCATGCAGCTCGCGCGTGCCACGGTCGCTGGCAGCGGCGAGCTGCTCCGGCAGTCGAGCGAGCCGGCGTCGCAGTTGCGCGTCAACGTCACCAGTCCGGGCGGCACGACGGCCGAGGCCCTGAAGGTGCTGATGGCCGCCGACGGGATCCAGCCGACGTTCGACAAGGCGCTGGCCGCGGCGTCACGCCGATCCAGAGAGCTCGCCGGATGAGTGCAGGGAAGGATCCGGTCGATGCCTTCCTCGCCCTCGTCGCGTCGAAGGGCTTCGCCGAGGTAACGCTCCGCGACGTCGCGCGCGAAAGCGGGCTGGGGCTTGCGGAACTCTATGGCAATCACCCCAACAAGGTCTCTCTGTTGGCGGCCTTCATGGCGCGCATCGATGCGCAGGTGCTCGCCGGCACTCCCTCCGCGGTCGACCCGGAGGAGACGGCACGCGATCGTCTGTTCGACACCATGATGCGCCGCTACGACGCGCTGAAGTCGCACCGCGCCGTCCTGGGGTCGCTGTGGCGAGCGGCGGCGCGCGATCCTCTGTTTGCCGCGGCCCTGCTTCCGGTCCTGCGCAAATCCATGTCCGCCATGATCGAGGCTGCCGGCATCCCCAGTGACGGGGCGATGGGTGCGCTGCGGCAAAAGGGATTGCTCGTCATCCATTTGGCGGTCGGCCGGACGTTCGAGAACGATGACTCGGTCGATCTTTCGAAGACCATGGCGGCCCTGGATCGGCGTTTGAAGGACGCCGAAAGGTGGGTCCAACTTATTGAAAAATATGCGATATATCGCAGCGTGGCGTAGCTCATTGTGCGACGCACAAAATTCTCCTTGACTTGCTGACGGCCACTTCTAAATTGTCATTGTGCACCGCAGCATAGCGGACCCAACGACTTTGCCCGCCGTATCGCATCCAGGAGACCCAGCCATGACCTACAGCAACGCCGCCTTCAAGAATCCGTTCGCCGACTTCGACTTCACCAAGATCGCTGGTGAGTTCAAGCTCCCGACCGTCAACGTCGAGACGATGGTCGAAGCCGGCCGCAAGAACTTCGCCGCCTTCACCACCGCGTCGACCACCGCCGTCGAGTCGATGAAGACGATCGCCCAGCGCCAGACCGACATGATGCGGGCGGCGATGGAGGACTTCTCCAAGCACGGCAGCGAAGTGCTTGCCGCCGCCACCGTCGAGGAAAAGGCCGCCAAGCAGATCGACTTCGTCAAGAAGAGCTACGACGCCGCCCTGGCCAACGGCAAGGAGCTGGCCGACCTCTACACCAAGGGCCAGGCCGATACGCTGGGCGCCATCAACGCGCGCATCGCCGAATTGACGGACGAGGTCAAGGCCGTCATCGCCAAGCAGTAACGCGACGCCAGCTTCCCGGCGATCCGACGAAGGGCCGCCCCGGTATTCGGGCGCGGCCCTTTTCTTTTTGCGTCTGGCCTTTTGCGGCTGTGCGACTACGGTGCGCATCCATGACGGCCGAGATCACCTACGACGACTTCCTCAAGATCGACATTCGCGTCGGCACGGTGCTCGAGGCCGCACCGCTCGAGGGCGCGCGTAAGCCGGCCATTCGGCTGTTGATCGACTTCGGCGCCGGTATCGGCATCCGCAAGTCGTCGGCCCAGATCACCGGGCACTACACGCCCCAGTGCCTGGTCGGGCGTCAGGTCGCGGCCGTGGTCAATTTTCCGCCCCGCCAGATCGGCAAGTTCATGTCGGAGGTGCTGACTCTCGGCTTCCCGGCGGCCGATGGATCGGTGGTGCTGTTTGCGCCCGACCAGGTCGTGCCGAACGGCGGGCGCCTGTTCTGAGTTAGATCGGCAGCCGCACCGCCACCCGCAGACCGCCGAGAGGGGACGACGCCAGCGCCACGTCGCCGCCGTGGCTGCGGGCGACGTCGCGGGCAATGGTGAGACCGAGGCCGACGCCGCCGGTGTCGACGTTGCGCGACTCGTCGAGCCGAAAGAACGGGCGGAACACGTCCTCGTATCTGTCGGGTGGAATGCCCGGCCCGTCGTCGTCGACCGTGATTTCGACCGAGGTGCGGCCCCGGACGGCGCGCAACTCGACCCTGCTGCCGTGGCGCAGCGCATTCGAGACGAGATTGGTGAGGCAGCGCTTGATGGCAAGCGGTCGCAACTCGACGTTCATGTCGCCGTCGATCGTCACGGCGACGTCGGCGCTGTCGCGGCGGGCGCCGGCGGCGACATCCTCCAGGATGTCCCCGAGATCGGTCGGTGCCGGCTCTTCATCGCCCTCGCCGCGGGCGAAGGCGAGGTATCCCTCGATCATGCGCTCCATGTCGGCGACGTCGGCGGCGAGTTCACTGGTCTCGGCCGAGTCGGGCAGCAGCGCCAGCGACAGCTTCATGCGGGTGAGCGGGGTGCGCAGGTCGTGGCTCACGCCGGCCAGCATCTCGGTGCGCTGCTGGATAGAGCGGCGGAGCCGGATGCGCATGGTCTGGAACGCGGTGGCGGCGTTGCGTACCTCGCGCGTGCCGCCGGAGAAGGCGAAGTCCGGAACCTCGCGACCCTTGCCGAGCGCATCGGCCGCCACCCCTAGGTGCTCGATCGGCACCAACTCCCGACGCATGAACCAGATGGCGAGCCCGAACAGCACCAGCGCGAGGCCGACTTGGGCCAGGACGTAGGCGAAGCTGGACCCGAAAGTGAGCCGCACGTGCGGCACCAGCACTTCCATGAGATCGCCGTCTGACAGCTGGATCTCGATCAGGATCTGGCCGCCACCGATGCTGTTGTCGAGATAGTAGGGCCGCCCGAGGTCGGCATCGAGCGCGCCCTGGACCTCGCGCGCCACGATATCGAAGTATTCCGGCGTCTTGAACGAGCGCACGATTCCCTTGCGGAACTCGACGAACAGCAGCAGGTCCGAACGGGCATGGCGCAGGACCCATTCGCGGTGAGCCTCGTCCGGGAAGTCGGCGCGCAGCGCGATCAGCATGCGCAGGTCGCGCACCAGAAGCAGCGCCAGCCGGTTGGTGATGTTGTCGCCGCGCTGGCTGTAGAACCACCAGGCGCTCAACGCCTGCAGGAGCAGCATCGGGACGACGATGATGATCAGCGCGCGCGCAAAGAGCGTCTGAGGCGAATGGCGATCGGCCCAGGCGGCGACTTTCTCGAAGAGATCGGCGGCCCGCGACATCTCAGGCGTCGACCAGCCGGTAGCCCTGGCCGCGCACCGTGCGGAGGTAGCGCGGGAAGCCGGGATCCGGTTCGATCTTGCGCCTAAGGCGCGTGACCTGCACGTCGATGGCGCGCTCGTTGATGTCGCTGCCGACGGCCTTGCACAACGCCTCGCGACTGAGCACCTGGCCGAGCCGGCTGGCGAGGGCGCGCAGCAGCGCGCTTTCCGCGTCGGTCAACGGCAAACGCTTGCCGGCCTGGGTCAGCTCGCCGAGCTCGCGGTCGAACTGCATGGGGCCGAAGTTCACGACCTGCTGACCCTCTGGAGGCGGCTCCGTGGGGCGGCCGCGGCGCAGGATGCTCTGGATGCGCAACAGCAGCTCGCGCGGCTCGAACGGCTTGGCGAGATAATCGTCCACTCCCTTCTCCAGGCCGGCGATGCGGTCCTTGGGTTCTCCCATCGCCGTCAGCATCAGGATCGGTACGTCGTCGGTAGCACGCAACTCGCCGGCGAATTCGAGCCCGCTTTGTCCGGGCATCATGACGTCAAGCACGATCAGGTCGAAGCCGATGCCGTCGAGCCGCTGACGCGCCTCGGCGGCATGACCTGCCGTGGTGACGCGAAAGCCGTTGCGCGACAGGAAGGATTTCAGCAACTCGCGCAGGCGCGTGTCGTCGTCGACCACCAGTATGTGCGGCTTGTCGGTCGCGGCGTCCATCAGCGTCCGCCGCTGCGCACCCGCCCGTCGACCTCGGCGCGCTCGGCCGGATCGAGGAGGCCGAGCAGTACTTTGCGGAATCCCTCGACGGCCTCGGCGCCGGTTTCACGATACGCCCGGGCAAAGCGCTGGCTCTGCCGTTCGGTGAGGTCGCGCTCGAGCTTGACGCCGCGCTCGGTCAACCATAACCGGCGCTCGCGCCGGTCGCGCGGGCCGCTCTTCTGCTCGACATAGCCTTGCTCCAGCAGGTCCTTGAGGACGCGGCTGATCGACTGCTTGGTCACCTTGAGGATGGAGAGCAGGTGGCCGACGGTCTGGCCGGGGTGTCGGCCGATGAAATACAGGGCGCGGTGATGCGCGCGCCCAAGCTGGTAGCGCTTGAGTTGCTGATCCGATTCGAAGGTGAAGTCGCGATAGGCATAGAACATGAGCTCGATGCCCTGGCGAAGCTCCTCCTCGCGCAGAAACAGCGGGTTGGCGGGGGTCCTGGATTCAACCATGTCTTACATTGAGGCGTGTTGGCCCGGCGGCGACTATAGAGCGGACTCGCCACATTGACACCCTGGAGGGCCTCATGCCGCTGACCGTCCATCATCTCGGCAAATCCCAGTCGGAGCGCATCGTCTGGCTGTGTGAGGAGCTGGCGATACCCTACGAGTTGAAGGTCTACGACCGCGACAAGGTCACGCGGCTGGCTCCGCCGGAATACAAGGCCTTGCATCCCCTGGGTGCGGCGCCCGTGATCGCCGACGGCGACCTGGTCCTGGCGGAGTCGGCGGCCATCGTCGACTACATCGTCGCCCGATACGGACATGGCCGGCTAGTCTTGGCGCCGGAGCATCCCGACTACGCGCAGTTCCTCTATTGGTTTCACTTCGCCAACGGCACGCTGCAACCTGCCACCGGCCGCAACATGATCCTCGCGCGCCTCGATCTCGAGGCGGACAACGCCGTCCTGCGTGCCATGAAGGGTCGGTTCGATCTGGTGTTGCGTTCGATCGAGGCACGGCTCGCCGCGGTCGACCATCTCGCCGGCGCCGAGTTCACGACCGCCGACATCATGAGCGTCTTCTCGTTGACCACGATGCGGCTGTTCCTGCCCTTCGATCTCGCGCCCTATCCCGCCATCCGCGCCTACCTGCAGCGGATCGGAGAGCGGGACGCCTATCGACGCGCCATGCGCAAGGGCGATCCGGATTTGACGCCTCTGTTGACCTAATATGTCAATAATATTGACAATATCAGTATTACTGACTTATATCGCCTGAAGATTGCGTTTTGGAGCGTCTACGAGACGCTTTCGGAATCATTCGAGGGAGATATCGCAATGTCTGAATCAATGGCCAACCGCGACGGGTTCATCTGGTTCGACGGTCGCATCGTGCCGTGGCGAAACGTGACCACCCACGTCCTGACGCACGCCCTCCACTACGGCTCGGCCGTGTTCGAAGGCGAGCGCATCTATGAGGGACGGATCTTCAGGCTGTCGGCGCACAGCGCGCGCCTAATCAATTCCGCCCGTCTGCTCGATTACGAGATCCCCTGGACGCGCGAGCAGATCGATGCGGCGACGCGCGCCGTCGTCGAAGCCAACAACCTGACGTCGGGTTACATCCGGCCGATCGCCTGGCGCGGCTCGGAGGTGATGGGAGTGTCGGCGATCGGCACGTCCGTCCATCTCGCCATCGCACCGTGGGCCCAGGACGGCCGGCTGTCCGTCGAGGCGCGCGATGCCGGCATCGACGTGACGATGGCCCGATACCGTCGTCCTCCGGCGGCCTTCGCGCCCGGTCAGGCAAAGGTCGCCGGCCTCTACGTCATCTGCGGCATCGAGAAGGATCGTGCCCTGAAGGCGGGTTTCGACGATGCCCTGATGCTCGACGGTGACGGCAATCTCGCCGAATCGACGGGCGCCAACATTTTCCTGGTGATCGAAGGCAGGCTGGTGACACCGACGCCGGAGAATTTCCTCGACGGCATCACGCGTCGCGCGGTGATGGAGCTGGCGAGACGACGCGGCTGGGACGTCCAGGACCGCAAGGTGCGGCCGCACGAACTGGCCCTGGCGAGCGAGGTGTTCCTCTGCGGTACGGCGGCGGAGATCGTTCCCGTGGGTTCGATCGACGGCCATCACTACCAGGCGGGCCCCGTTGCGCGCGCCCTGATCGCGGACTTCCGGGAACTGGTCCGCCAAGCGGATTGCGAAGGCTTCGGTGAGGCGGTCCACTTGCGGGAGTTGGAGACCTCGGCCGCCGCTTGACAGGCGGGGCCCGCGGCAGTCTTTTGACGACATCCGAGGGGTGTCCGGCTTCCGCAAGGAGCCGGTCTGAGACAGCCGGAGCGGCTGAACCCTTTGAACCTGATCCGGGTGATGCCGGCGAAGGAACGGGAGTCTGCAGGTGAGCCACTCCACAATCATTGTCGTCGGTGCCGGCATCGCGGGTCTGGTCGTGGCGCGCGAGCTGGTCGAGCGCGGTCTCGCCGTCGACGTGGCGGAGCGCGGTGTAACGCTGGGTGCGGAGAGCTGTTCGTGGAAGGCGGGCGGCATGCTGGCGCCCTGGTGCGAGCGCGCGACGACCGAACCGGTCGTGGCCACGCTCGGCGCGCCATCGATCGACTGGTGGATGCGTCACTTTCCCGGAACGGTCCGCAGGGGCAGCCTGGTGATCGCGCCGCCCCGGGATCGCGCCGAACTGTCGCGCTTCGCCGAGCGCACCGAGCGCTTCGAATGGCTCGACGGCGACCGTCTGGCGGCGCTCGAACCCGACCTTGCCGGTCGTTTCCGGCAGGCATTGTTCTTCGCCGACGAAGCTCATCTCGATCCGCGTCGCGCCATGGCCGCGCTGGCGCAGGGCATGCCGATCCGCTTCGGTGCCGAATTCACTGAGGCGCCGGGCCACACGGTCGTCGATTGCCGGGGCCTTGCCGCACGCGACACGCTCGAGGATTTGCGCGGCGTGCGCGGCGAAATGGTGGTGGTGCGCTCGCGCGAGATGACCTTGTCGCGGCCCGTGCGGCTGCTGCACCCGCGCATTCCGCTCTACATCGTTCCCCGCGGCGATGGCGTGTTCATGATCGGCGCGACGACGATCGAGAGCGAGACGCGTGCGGGTGTATCGGTGCGCTCGGCCGTAGAGCTCCTGAACGCGGCCTACACGCTCCATCCGGCGTTCGCCGAGGCCGAAATCCTCGAGATGGCAGCCGACCTCAGGCCGGCTTTTCCCGACAACATTCCGACGGTGCGGCGCATCGGATCGACCTGGTTCGTGAATGGCCTGTACCGGCACGGATTCCTGCTGGCGCCCGCCCTCGCGCGACGCGTCGCCGACGATCTGGAGGCAAGACATGCGGATATTCGTCAACGGCGATCGGCATGAGGTCGATTCCGAGACGCTTGCCCTGGCGCTCGTGGCGCTGGGCTATGGCGGGAAGAAGATCGCAACGGCGGTGAACGGCCGCTTCGTTCCCCAGGCGGCGCGGCAGGGCGTCAGGCTCGCCGAGGGCGATCAGGTCGAGGTCGTCGCGCCCATGCAGGGAGGCTGATCATGTCGTTCTACGGCGTGGAGCTGTCGTCGCGCCTGCTGCTCGGCACGGCGCGCTATCCATCACCCGCCGTGCTCGAGGCCGCCATCGGGGCGTCGGGCGCCGAAGTCGTCACGGTGTCGCTGCGGCGCGAAGCCGGTGGCGAGCGGAGCGGCCAGGGCTTCTGGTCGTTCATCCGCCGGCAGAACGTGCGTGTCCTGCCCAACACGGCGGGTTGTCACACCGTCAAGGAAGCGGTGACGACGGCGCACATGGCGCGCGAGCTGTTCGACACGCCGTGGCTCAAGCTCGAGGTGATTCGCGACGACGAAACCCTGCAGCCCGAGGTCTATGGCCTGGTCGAGGCGGCGCGCATCCTGGTGGAGGAGGGTTTCGAGGTCTTCCCCTACACGACCGAGGATCTCGCCGTGGCCGACAAGTTGGTCGAGGCGGGCTGCCGTGTGCTGATGCCCTGGGGTGCCCCGATCGGCTCGGCGCGCGGCCTCAACAATGTCTACGGCTTGAAGTCGCTGCGCGCTCACTTCCCCGATGTTCCGCTCGTCGTCGATGCCGGCCTCGGCGTGCCCTCGCACGCGGCGGCGGCCATGGAGCTCGGCTGCGACGCCGTGCTGCTCAACACGGCGATCGCCGAGGCGGGCGATCCGGCAGCCATGGCCCGCGCCTTCGCGCTCGCCGTCGAAGCCGGTCGCGCGGCATTCCTCGCCCGCCCCATGGAACCGCGCGACATGGCCGTTCCCTCGACGCCGGTGTTCGGCAAGGCAACCCTGGCATGATCGCGCTCGATCCCTTCTATCCCGTGGTGCCCGATTCGATGTGGGTCGCACGGCTCGTGTCGGCGGGAACGCGCCTCGTTCAGTTGCGTGTCAAGGATCGAACCGATGCCGAGCTGCATCGGCAGGTTCGCGAGGCCAGGGACGCCTGCGCGCGCCATGGCGCGCAACTCATCGTCAACGACCACTGGCGAGTGGCGATCGCCGAGGCGTGCGACTTCGTCCATCTCGGCCAGGAGGACCTGCTCGACGCCGACATCGCGGCGCTTCGCCGCGCCGGCATCCGCATCGGGGTCAGCACGCACGACCACGCCGAGCTGGACAAGGGGCTGGCGATCGATCCCGACTATGTCGCCCTCGGGCCGATCTGGCCGACGCAGCTCAAGAAGATGCCGTGGGCGCCCCAGGGGCTGGCGCGCATCGCCGAATGGAAGCGGCTGATCGGCGACCGGCCGCTGGTGGCGATCGGCGGATTGACCCTCGATCGGGCGCTGCAGTGCCTCGCGGCCGGCGCCGACGTGGCGGCCGTCGTCGGCGACGTCGTGAATCATGCCGATCCGATCGGCCAGGCGACGGCGTGGATCGCCGCGACCCGCGGGACGGCGGCATGACTGCGCGCTACGCCCGCCAGATCGTGTTGCCGGAGATCGGCGAGGCGGGGCAGGCGCGTCTTGCGGCCGCGTCCGTCCTGGTCGTCGGTGCCGGCGGGCTCGGCTGCCCGGTCCTCCAGTACCTGGCGGGCGCCGGTGTCGGCCGCCTGACGATCGTCGATCACGACGTCGTCGAGGAGACCAACCTGCACCGCCAACCTCTCTATGGCATGGACGATGTCGGCGCGCCGAAGGCGGCGGCGGCGCGGAACCGGCTCCGCCGCTTCAATCCCGACACGACGATCGAGGCGGCGGTCGAGCGACTGACGCCCCAGAACGCGTCGGGTCTCGTTGCCGGCGCGGACCTCGTGGTCGACGCCGCCGACAGCTTCGCCGTGACCTATATCCTGAGCGACGTCTGCCACGGCGCCGGCAAGCCGCTGGTCAGCGCGTCCGTCATCGGCATGACGGGCTATGCGGGGGCCTTTTGCGGCGGCGGCCCGAGCTATCGCGCGGTCTTTCCCGACGTCTCGGTCGATGGCGGCACCTGCGCCACGGTCGGCGTGCTCGGCACCGCCGTGGCCGTGCTCGGCGGATTGCAGGCGCACCTGGCGCTGCATCTCCTGCTCGGTCTCGAACCCAGCGTGCTCGGGCGGGTCCTGACTTTCGATGCCGGGCGGTCGAGCTTCGGCGGCTTCGGCTTCGCCGACAGTCCCGAGCCTGCTTCCTTCGTCCCCTTCATAGAGGCCGATGCCATACGGGCCGACGACGTCGTCGTGGATCTGCGCGGCCTCGACGAGGCGCCTGTTTCGCCCTTTGCCAATGCGCACCGCCTCGATGTCGACAATGTCACGCGTCTGCGGCCGCATCGGGGGCAGCGCGTCGTGCTGTGCTGTCGCAGCGGCCAACGCTCGCTCGCGGCAGCCGACCGCCTGCAGGCGGCAGGCGTGACCAACCTCGCGCTCGTGGCACTGGGTTAGGACCTTCCAACGGAACGGAAGCCCGCCGGTCTTCGCTCGTGCCGTGGCTTGGACATCGGCGTCGTCCGCGGGCGAGTCCACACCGGCGTGGACGGCTTCGATGCCGATGGCATCGGCATCCGAGGCGATTCGTCCACGAATCCACACAGTCCCCTGCAGTCCTCGGCGTCCACTCATCCACAGGCCAGTGTCTCACCGATGTCTCACCCGGTGAGACATTTCAAGCCATTGATCCGATTGGATATACTGGCCAATGTCTCACTGGGACATCGAGCGGGTGCCCGCCGATGCCTGCCAAAATCGCCAAGAATTCCCGGGGCCTCGCGGTGCGTCGAATTTTGCCGGGAAGCAGCTAACGATCCTTCTCCCAGCGCGCGGCGGCCCGGTCGTCGCCTTCGTGCGCGGCCACCCATTTGTCGCCCGCCGGCGTCTCCTCGAGTTTCCAGAAAGGCGCCCTGGTCTTGAGCCAGTCGACGAGGAATTCGCAGGCCTCGAAGGCGGCTTCGCGATGCGCCGAGCCGACCGCGACCAGCACGATGCGGTTGCCCGCCTCGAGTCGGCCATGGCGATGGACGATCAGGGTCGCCTCCAGCGGCCAGCGCCGGACGGCTTCCGCCTCGATCTCCTCCAGGGCCTTTTCCGTCATGCCGGGATAGTGCTCGAGCGTCAGGGCGTCGATGGGGTCGCGGTGCAGGCCCTCGCGCACGTGCACCTCGCGGACCAAGCCGACGAAAACGGCAAGGCCGCCGATGCGCTTGTTGCCGCCGGTGAGCTGTTCGAGCTCGGCGCCGACGTCGAAATCCTGTTCCTGCACGCGCACCGTCATGGTCAGCCGCCGGTGAAGGGGGGGAAGAACGCGACTTCACGCGCGCCGACGATCGAGGTGTCGAAGGGCGCCGTGCGCTGGTCCACCGCCGCGCCGAAGGCGGCACCCTCGGCCAGCGCCTCGGCGTGCGCCGGACTGCGCGCGCGCAGCCAGGTCACGAGCTCGCCCACCGTCCGCACGCCCTCGGGCGGCGATACGTCTTCCTCCGCCAGGCCGACCGTCCGCTTCATCCACGCGAAGTAGCGGACCTTCATGGCTTGGCGTCCTCCGCCATGTGACGAAGGCCGGTGCGCAAATAGTCGTAGCCGGTGATGAGCGTCAGCGCCGCGGCGCCCCAGATGAGGACGAGCCCGACCTGGGTGATCCAGCTCGGCACCGCCTCACCGAGCAGCAGCACGGCGATGGCGACCATCTGCGCGCCGGTCTTCCACTTGGCGAGGTGGCTCACCGGCATGCCGACGCGCAACTCCGCCAGGAATTCGCGCAGGCCGGAGACGAGGATCTCGCGGGCCAGGATGATCAGCGCGGCCAGCACGTGCAGGCCGCGCAGCTGGCCGTTGTCGACCAGCATGACGAGAGCCGCCGCGACCAGCAGCTTGTCGGCGATCGGGTCGAGGAAGCGGCCGAAGCGCGAGATCTGATGGTAGCGTCGCGCGAAATAGCCGTCGAACCAGTCGGTCACGCAGGCGGCGACGAACAGGATCGCCGACAGCCACTGCGCCCAGCCGCGTTCCAGCCAGAAGCAGGCGACGACGAGGGGGATCGCCACGATGCGCGAGAGCGTCAGAATGTTGGGCAAATTGAGCATTGGACCCAACTTAACGACCGCCCCTGAAGTGGTCATGAATTTTCTGGGCGAGCGCTCCCGAAATGCCCGGAACCGACTTGATGTCCTCCAATGTCGCGCCGGCCACGGCACGCGCGCTGCCGAAATGGTGCAGCAGCGCGCGCTTGCGCGTGGCGCCGATGCCCGGCACTTCGTCCAGCGTCGAACGCGTCATGTCGGCGGCGCGGCGCGTGCGGTGCGTGCCGATGGCGAAGCGATGCGCCTCGTCGCGCAGGCGCTGCAGGAAGTACAGCACCGGGTCGCGCGGTTCGAGGGAGAAGGCCGGCTTGCCGGCCATGAAGAAGCGCTCGCGGCCGGCGTCGCGGTCGGGCCCCTTGGCGATGCCGACCACGGCGACATCGTCGAGGCCGAGCTCGGCGAGAACCTGCCGTGCGGCCTCGAGCTGCCCCTGCCCGCCGTCGACGAGCAGGAGATCGGGCCAATGCTCGTCGTCGCGATCGGGATTCTCCTTGAGCGCCCGGGCGAAGCGGCGGCTCAGCACCTCGCGCATCATCGCGAAGTCGTCGCCCGCCGCGCCCTCGGTCCGGATGTTGAACTTGCGGTAGGCGTTCTTGGCGAAGCCGTCCGGCCCCGCCATCACCATGGCGCCGATCGGCGCGCTGCCCTGGATGTGGCTGTTGTCGTAGATCTCGATGCGTTCCGGCGGCGCGTCGAGGCCGAACACGCGCGCCACGCCCTCGAGCAGCTGGCGCTGCGTGCCGCGCTCGGCCAGCCGTCGCGCCAGCGCCTCGCGTGCATTCAGCACGGCTTGATCGAGCACGTCTTTCAGCTCGCCGCGCCTGGGGTTGCGGATCTCGATCTTGTGGCCGCTGCTCAGCGCCAGGGCGCTTTCCAGCAGGCCGGCCTTCGCCAGATCGTGGCTCGCCAGGACGAGCTTCGGCGCGGGCCGCGCCTCGTAGAACTGGCCGATGAAGGCCGACAACACCTCGGGCGGATCGAGCTCCCTGGCGTGGCTCGGGAAATAGGCGCGGTTGCCGAGATTCTGTCCGGCGCGCAGAAAGAAGACCTGCACGCAGACCTGGCCGCCCTCGGCGTGGGCGGCGAAGATGTCGGCCTCGTCGATGTCGTGGATCTCGATCGCCTGGTGCGACTGGATGTGGGCCAGCGCCTTGATGCGGTCGCGCAGCACGGCGGCGCGCTCGAACTCGAGATTGGCCGAGGCCTGCTCCATGCGCGCGCCGAGCGACTGCTGCACCTCGCGGTTGCGGCCGCCGAGGAAGCCGCGCACCTCGTCGACGATCGCGCCGTATTCCGCCTTGTCGATCCGGCCGACGCAGGGCGCCGTGCAGCGCTTGATCTGGTACTGCAGGCAGGGCCGGGTACGGGCCGAGAAGACCCCGTCCGAGCACGAGCGCAGCGGAAAGGCGCGCTGCAGGGCGTAGAGCGTGCGGTTGACCGCGGTGGCCGAGGCGAAGGGGCCGAAATATTCGTTGTCCGGTTCGCGCGTGCCGCGATGCTTGGCGAGCTGCGGCCAGTCGGTGTCGCGGCGTATGACGATGTAGGGGAACGACTTGTCGTCGCGCAGCAGCACGTTGAAGCGCGGCCGGAAGCGCTTGATGAGGTTGTTCTCGAGAAGCAGCGCCTCGGCCTCGCTGCCGGTTACCGCGAACTCCATGGTCCGGGTCGCCGAGACCATGCGAACCAGCCGCGTCGCCAGCCGCGTCGGCTGGGTGTAGGCGGCGACGCGATTCCTGAGCGAGCGCGCCTTGCCGACATAGAGCACTTCGCCGTCGGCTGCGATCATGCGGTAGACGCCGGGCTTGCGCGGCAGCGTGCGGACGAACTCGCCGATCGCCCGCATGCCTTCCGCCAGCGAGCCCTCGCCCGGTGTCTGTTCGATGTCGGCTGTTTCGTTCACGGGTGTGGGGAAGTCTGTGAAGAAGTCGTACGCCTACACACTGCTTCGGCGGTGTCACCGTATTGACTCAATGTAGGCAGGGTGGCAGGCGCCCGCCACCCGGAAGCTAGTGCATTGTGCGTGCTGAATAATTCGCGGCCGCCGACGCACGCAGAATGCTCGTGCATCGGCTGATATTCTCTATTTGTTCCGATCGTCTGTCGCGCTTCGATCTGTGGATATATTCGGTCGCTTTACAGCACCGACAGCATCCGGCCGACCAGGGGATGGCGGACCACGTCCTTGTCGGTCAGCCGCACGACGGCGACGTCGTCGAAGCCTTCGAGCCGCTGGGCGATGCCGCTCAGGCCCGACAGCTCGGGCAGCAGGTCGGTCTGGTCGGGGTCGCCGGTGATGACCATGGTGGAATGCCAGCCGAGCCGGGTCAGCAGCATCTTGAGCTGGCCGTAAGTGCAGTTCTGCGCCTCGTCGATCAGCACGAAGCTGTTGTTGAGCGTGCGGCCGCGCATGAAGGCGACGGGGGCGATCTCGATCGTTCCGTCGTCGAGGTGCTGGCGCAGGCGCTTGGGGCCGAGCCGGTCGTTCAGCGCGTCGTAGAGCGGCCGCAGGTAGGGATCGAGCTTCTCGCGCATGTCGCCGGGCAGGAAGCCGAGATTCTCGCCGGCCTCCACCGCCGGACGCGACAGCACAATGCGCGTCACCGAGCCGCCCTCCAGCGCCTCCACGGCGGCCGAGATGGCGAGGTAGGTCTTGCCGGTGCCCGCCGGTCCGACGGCGAGTGTCAGGGGCCGCGCCTCGATGGCTTCCATCAGCAGGCGCTGGTTGTCGGAGCGGGGACGTATCTTGCGGAGGTAGCTTTGGTCTCGATCGTTGGCCGGAGCGTGGTCGAAGATGTTGTGGACGCGAGCGCTATCGATGGCGTGAAGCTTGGCGCGACGGGCGGCGCGTTTGGCCATAGGCGTACTCCGGGGGCTCTGGGGAGAAACAAAAACGCCCCCGCAAGCGGAGGCGTTCACGATCGGCGGACGGAAAGGTGCGGCTGACACGGCGCACGATGGAAAACCCATCGGCGAGCGGGACTCCGTCGGGGCACCATGACCTCGGACGGATGAGCACCTCCTTCAGCTACCGATACCAAGGGTATCCTCAATCGGCAGGTCGGGCCACTAGATTTATGCGTCGAAACCGAAAATTCATGTGCCGGCGCGTTCGAAGACCGGGCGTCCGGCGACGTAGGTCGCTCGCACCGCCCGGTCGTCGCCGAGCGTCATCTGCACGAAGAGCTGCTCGGCGAAGTCACGCGCCTGATCCATGCGGAAGGCGATCAGCGGCGTGGAGCGCATGTCGAGCACGACCAGGTCGGCTTCCATGCCGACGCCGAGGCTGCCGATCCTGTCCTCGAGTTGCAGCGCCCGCGCCGCACCGCGCGTGGCGAGGTAGTAGGCGTGGCCCGCCGACAGCGAACTCCGGTTGAGTTGCGCCGCCTTGTAGGCCTCGCCCAGCGTGGCGAGCATCGAGAAGCTGGTACCGGCGCCGATATCGGTTCCCAGCCCGACCCGCACGGGCCGGCGTGCATCGGCGGCGCGAAACACGTCGAACGCGCCGCTGCCCAGGAAGAAGTTCGACGTCGGACAATGCGCGATCGCGCCGTCGCAGGCGTGAAGCCGTTGCAGCTCCTCCTCTTCGAGCCAGATGCCGTGGCCGAACACCGCGCGCGGCCCGCACAGGCCGTGATGGTCGTAGATGTCGAGATAGTTCGGGTGATCGGGAAAGAGCTCGCGCATCCACGCCACTTCCTGGCGACTCTCGGAGATGTGCGTCTGCATCAGGCAATCGGGATGTTGCCGCCACAGCGCGCCGGCGGCCTCGAGCTGTCCGGCCGTGCTGGTGCCGGCGAAGCGCGGCGTGATGGCGTAGAGCAGCCGGCCGCGGCCGTGCCACCTGGCGATCAGCGCGGCGGACTGGTCGTAGCCCGACTGCGCGGTGTCGAGCAGCGCCGCCGGCGCGTTGCGATCCATCAGCACCTTGCCCGCCGCGAGCCGCAGGCCGAGCGCCTCGGCTTCCTCGAACAGGATGTCGACCGAATGCGGATGGACCGTGCAATAGACGCAGGAGGTGGTGATGCCGTTGCGCAGATTTTCCTGCAGGAACAGCCGGGTCACCGTGCGGGCGAAGGTCGGATCGGCGAACCGCAGCTCGGTGGGGAAGGTGTAGCGCTCCAGCCAGTCGAGCAGCTGATGGCCATGCGAGCCGATCATCGGCGTCTGCGGGAAATGGACGTGCGTGTCGACGAAGCCGGCGGAGATCAGCGCGTCGGCACCGTAGCGCCGCGGCTCCATTCCGGCCGGCAGCTCCGCCGCGATCCGGTCGGCCGGCCCGAAATGGGTGATGCGGCCATCGGCCATGACGACGATGGCGTCGGGAATGTGCCGCATCGTCGCCTCGAGGCCGTCGCGGAACGGATCGCCGGTGAAGGTGAGCGCCGGCCCCCGGATCGCGGTCGGGAGCGCCCCCGAGGTCGCCGGCGTCGCGGTCAAAACCGGTACGCCATGCCGATGCCGGCGGTGTGGGTGCGCACATGGACGTTGGCCCAGATGCGGTCGTCGCCGCCGACACCGACATTCTGCGAGAAGAAGGCGAGGCCCGCGTTGCCGAAATCGGCATAGCGATACTCGAGCCGCACCAGCCAGCGCGCGCCGATCTGATGCTCGATGCCGGCGCCGACCGTCCAGCCGAGCAGGAAGCGGCGGATCGATTCGTCGTGCGGCGAGCCCGGCGGCGACGTGCAGTAGGTGTTGGCGCCGTCGTTGTTGCAGGTCGCCACCGCCTCGATGCGTTGCACGGCGAGACCGAAGGTCGCGAACAGCAGGGTGCCGGGCAGGACGAGGTTGCCGGCGCGCGCGCGCAGGCTCGCGTCCCAGCTCAGGTTGACCGAGGCGGTGTCGCCGTTGGTCACGGCCGGGATGCCGCCGCTGTTGGCCGTGCCCGGGATCGGCCCCCTAGTGTTCCGGTTGTTCGCCCAGCCGATATCGGCCTCGAGGCCGGCGACCCAGCGCGCCGCAACCGCCCAGTTGTGGCCGGCGAACCCGCCGACCCGCAGGGCCGCGCTGTCGAAGCCCTGCTGGCGATCGTCGAGGCCCGGCCCGCCCGCGCACAGCCGTGAGGTCGGACAGACGCCGGTGGTCATCCATTCCACGGCGGCGAGGCGGCCGCCGCCGGCGAGCCCGGCATAGAAGCCCTGCCACGGCCGGCCGGCCGTCTCCGCCTGCGCCGCGGCGGCGAGCCACGGCAGCGCCAACAGTACGATCGCGAGACGCAGGCATCGAGCGAGCGGGGCCATGCTGCTAGGTTCGCATCGAAACCCGCCAAAAGGAAACTCGCTTACGACGTCGCCCGACGGTGAAGTGTTGCAGGCCCGCCACAGCGGCGGCACAAATCGGCCATCTCCCGCCCCGCACGGCAACGCCTCCCGCCGGCCCTCCGTTCCCCGTTGGCAACCCTAGCGGACAGGAGAACACGAATGAGGAAAGCCATCGCGGCGGTCGCTGCGCTCGCACTGCTGCCGGTCACGGCCCAGGCACAATCTTCCTGGTTCGAATCGGGCCAGTCCTCGCCCGGCTTCTACCTCGGGCCACAGGGCGGCCTGAACTGGCTGTTGAACAACGGCAGCTACGACATGGACATGGGCTGGGCGATCGGCGGCGTCATGGGCTACGACTTCGTCGGCCCGCGCATCGAGCTGGAAGGCATGTACCGCGAGAACAACGGCCGCGGCTTCGTCAATTTCCCCGGCGGCACCGCCTATACCAGCGGCAGGATCCATCAGATCTCCGCCATGGCCAACCTGCTCTACGACTTCGCGCCGGGCGGCATGATCACGCCCTATGTCGGCGCCGGCGCCGGTATCGCCTTCGTCGATCCGTCGCTGTCTCCGGGTTGCAGCATGTGCAGCACGCAGTTCGCCTACCAGGGCATCCTCGGCCTCGGCTGGAACGTCGACCAGAACTTCCGCGTCAACCTCGACGGCCGCTACTACGCCACCACCAACCCCGGCCAGTACTCCAACGACAACATCAGCGTGATGCTCGGGCTGACCTACAAGTTCGGCGAGCGCGCGCCCGTGCCGGCCGCGCCGGCGCCCGCCCCGGCCCAGCCGCAGGCGCCGTCCTTCATGGTCTTCTTCGACTGGGATCGCGCCGACATCACGCCGCAGGCCATGAACACCATCCGTCAGGCGGTGCAGTCGTTCCGCTCGCGCGGCAACGCCCGCATCGTCGCCACCGGCCACACCGACAAGTCGGGACCGGACAGCTACAACATGGCGCTGTCCCTGCGCCGCGCCAACGCGGTCAAGGACGTGCTGGTGCGCGAGGGCGTGCCGGCCACCGACATCTCCGTCGTCGGCCGCGGTGAGGCGCAGCCCCTGGTGCAAACCGCCGACGGGGTGCGCGAGCCACAGAACCGGCGCGTCGAGATCGTCATCCAGTAAGGCGAGGACATCGTCCATCGTCGACGAGGAACGGCCGGGCCGACACCCCGGCCGTTCCCTATTGCGCCAGCAACCAGCGGATCTTCTGCTCGAGCTCGCGCGGCGAGAAGGGGGCGTTGAGCGCCGATCCCTCGCCGCAGAGTTCGTGGGCCTCGCGCGCCGTCTTCGAGATGCCGGACGTCAGGACGATCTTCACGTCGGGACGGTGGCGCCGCAGCCAGTGGGCGAGTTCGAACCCCTGCAGTTCGCCCGGTGGGGCGAGGTCGATGAAGGCGACGTCGATCGCCATGCCGGAGGAAGCGATCGTCCTCGCCTCGCGCCCGTCGATCGCCTCCACGACCGTCAGGCCGCAGTCTCGCAGGTAGGCCCCGATGGCCGCGCGGACGACGGCATTGCTCTCGACCACCAGGATCGCGGGCGGCGCGGCTCGGGCGTTCATCGCGCAAGAACGGAAGACCGGCCGCGAACGTTGCGATATCGTCGACGGGGGAACTTTGACGCCGCCGACCTGTTAATGACCGGCGGTGCCGCGTCGTGGGGATGAGTTCCGCCGAGTGAAGGGTACGCCAGGCGTGACCAGCGAACGAAAGCGCGAGTCCCAGGTCGAGCCGCGGCGCAGGCGCTCGGCCGTGATCCTCGTCGTCGAGCACGAGGTGATGGTTCGCTACGCCGTGTCCCTCCATTTGCGGGATTCGGGCTTCGTCGTCGTCGAGGCCGGGACGACCGACGAGGCGGTTCGGTTGATCGGCGCCGGCGAGCGGGTCGATCTCGTCTTCTCCGACATCAACATGCCGGGCGCGATGGATGGCAACGGCCTGGCACGATGGATCCTGCAGGCCCATCCGTCCATCAAGGTCATCACCACCTCGGGCGGACGCCGCGCCAGCAACGGCAGCTCGATCTTCGTCGCCAAACCCTACGACCACGCCGAGCTGGTGCGCCTGATCGAGCGTCTCCTCGAATAGCCGGCTACGGCCGCTGCCCGCGCATCAACCTGGGCAGGTCGCCGACCATTCCCATGGCATGGCGCACGAAGAAGCGGCGCAGCGGCGGCACGCGGTTGACGGCGGCGATGCCCACATCGCGCAGCAGGCGCAGCGGCGCGATGTCGTTCGAGAACAGCCGCACCAGCAGGTCGGTGCCGGCGACCATCGAGAGATTGTCGGTGCGGCGCCAGCGGGCGTAACGCTCGAGCACGTCGGCGGCGCCGATGTCGAGTCCAAGTCGCCGGGCCTCGACCAGCACCTCCACCAGCGCGGCGACGTCGCGCACGCCGAGATTGTAGCCCTGGCCCGCGATGGGATGGATGCCGTGCGCGGCGTCGCCCACCAGGACCAGCCGCTGCTCGACATAGCGCTCGGCATGCATCAGGTGCAGCGGATGCCACCAGCGCGGCCCGACGGGCTCGACACGCCCGAGAAAGTCGCCGAAGCGCCGCGCGAACTCCGCCTGAAAGCGGGCCGCATCGAGCTCGAGCAGGCGGCGCGCGGTTTCCGCCCGTTCCGTCCACACGATCGACGAACGGTGTCCGGGGCCGGGCTCGTCCGTCATCGGCAGGATGGCGAACGGCCCGCCGGGAAGGAACTTCTCGTGCGCGACACCGCGATGCGGCCGCTCGTGGCGCGCCACCAGCACGATGGCGATTTGCCCGTACGACCACGCCGCGCTGGTGCCGATGCCGGCCTCCTCGCGGGCCGTGCCGAAGCGGCCCTCGGCGGAGGCGACCAACCGTGCGGCGAGACGACGGCCGCTCTTCAGCACGATCCCGGCGCGATGCTGGTCGCGCTGCGTCTCGACCACTTCCTCGGGCGCCACCAGCTCGACGTTGGCCGAGTCCGCGAGCCGGCGCAGCATCGCCGCGCGCAGGAAGCGGTTCTCGACGATCCAGCCCATGGGCTGCGCCGGCCGATCGTCCTCGGCCGCCTCGCGATGGTCGAAATGCAGAAAGAGCGGGCTGGGCTTGCCGTCGTGGCCGGCATCGGAGATGCGAATGTCGAGGATCGGTTCGGCCTCGCCGGCAACGTCGCGCCATATGCCGAGCGCCTCGAACAGGCGCTGGCTGGTGTAGGCGATCGCCGTCGTGCGGCCGTCGAAGCCCGCGTCGGTCATCGACCGCAGCGGCACGCGGTCGATCAGCGCCGTTCGCAATCCCGCCTCGCCGGCGGCCAGCGCCAGCAGGCTGCCGTTCAGGCCCGCGCCGACGATGGCGATGTCGAACCGGCTGTCCATGTCTCATACATGGCAGCCGGTCGACGGTGCCGCAATGGGCCGCTCAGAAGGTCTTGCTGACGGTAAAGATGGCCCGCGCTTCGCAATTGTAAGTGTTGAGGCAGCCGGGCACGTCGATGTTGGTGTCGACGTAGGCGATCGACAGGTCGAAGCCGTAGACCGTGACCGTGAGGCCGAGCGACCAGTCCCAGTAGTCGTTGTTCGGGATGCCGTAGTTCGCGTTTTTCTCGACGTACTGGCTGGCCAGGGTGCCGAATACCTTGAACGAGATGTTCTCGTTGAAGTCGATGAAGGGCAGCGGCACCGTCGCCTGCGCCCACTTGTACCAGGCGCGTCCGGAGTCGCCGAAGAAGTTCGGGCTGTAGCGCACCGCGCCCGACAGCGCGACGACGCCGAAATCGTAGCCTACCACCAGGCCGAACTCGTTGAAGTCCATGAACAGCGGCGCGGCGTCCGAGCCGAGATAGCTGTAGCGGATGTAGCCGAGGTCGCCGGTCAACTTGCCGTCGAGTGCCTTGGCGCGCAGGCCGGCGAGGATGTCGACCTCGGCGTACACATTGGTGCCGCCGGTGAAGCTCACGTTGCTCGCCCAGAAGCCGCCATAGGCGCTGATCGGCACGCTCTCCGCGACCGTGGCGGTCTCGTAGATGAAGGTCGGCTGCACCGCCCATTGGCGCTGGGTCTGCGAGATGCCGCGATAGGAGTAGTCGTTGGTCACCGCGATGCCGGCGGTGAAGGTCCCGCCGAACGGACCGTTCCAGGTCTCCGCTTCCTGTGCGCCCGCGACCGTCGCTGCACAGATAGTGGCCACCGTTACGCACGTGGCGGCAACTTTGTTGAGCATTTTTGTCATCCCCGCGTCTTTGTTGATTGTCCGTGCCGGGTTGGCCGCAAGAGACATGCCAGAGTCCGCCGACCCGCCCGGGCGCCGGCCGTCGCCCGTTTCGCGCTCTTGGCATGCCCTTTGCTCGCGAGGGGGCGAGCATATCGGGGCGGCGCGTGGCCGTCGGTGGAGGGAGAACCGGGATGAAGATGGTGATGGCTATTTTCAAGCCGTTCAAACTGGAGGACGTGCGCGACGCCTTGACCGCGCTCGGCATCCAGGGATTGACGGTCAGCGAGGTCAAGGGCTTCGGCCGGCAGAAGGGCCAGACCGAGATCTATCGCGGCGCCGAGTACGCGGTGAGCTTCCTGCCCAAGATCAAGATCGAGGTGGTCGTCGACGACGGGCTGGTCGAGCGCGCCGTCGAGACCATTCGCAAGGCGGCCAACAGCGGCAAGATCGGCGACGGCAAGATCTTCGTCTTCCCGATCGAGCAGGCCATCCGCATCCGCACCGGCGAGTCCGGCACCGAAGCGTTGTAGTCCGGCCGACACTTCAACAGAAACTCGAGGGAAGACGATGACACGCATAGTTCGCTCACTGGTGACCGGCCTCGGGGCGGTCGGCACCCTGCTCATGCCGGCGCTGGCGATGGCGCAAGCCGCCGCCGAGGCGCCGAAGCTCGACACCGGCGACACCGCCTGGATGCTGACGTCGACGGCGCTGGTGCTGCTGATGACCATCCCCGGCATCGCGCTGTTCTACGGCGGCATGGTGCGCAAGAAGAACGTGCTGGCCACGGTCATGCAGAGCTTCGCCGTGACCTGCCTCGTCACCATCCTCTGGATGGTCGTGGGCTACAGTCTCGCGCTCACCGAGGGCAGCAAGATCCTGGGTGGACTGAGCCGTGTCTTCCTGAGCGGCATGGCGCTCGACGCCACGCACGAGCTGGCCGCCACCATTCCGGAATCGGTCTTCATGACCTTCCAGATGACCTTCGCCATCATCACCCCGGCGCTGATCGCCGGCGCCTTCGCCGAGCGCATGAAGTTCTCGGCGATGATGTGGTTCGTCGGCATCTGGCTGCTGGTGGTCTACGCGCCGATCGCCCACTGGGTGTGGGGCGGCGGGTTCCTCGGCGACTGGGGCGTGCTCGACTTCGCCGGCGGCACCGTGGTGCACATCAACTCCGGCGTCGCCGCGCTGGTCTGCGCGCTGGTGATCGGCAAGCGCAAGGGCTACGGCACCGAGAACATGGCGCCACACAACCTCGTCTACTCGGTGATCGGCGCCGCGTTGCTGTGGGTCGGCTGGTTCGGCTTCAACGCCGGTTCGGCGGTCGGCGCCAGCGCCAACGCCGGCATGGCGATGGCGGTGACGCAGGTCGCCACCGCCGCGGCGGCGCTCGCCTGGATGTTCGCGGAGTGGATGACGCGCGGCAAGCCGTCGGTACTCGGCATTATCTCCGGCGCCGTCGCCGGCCTGGTCGCCATCACCCCGGCCTCCGGTTTCGTCAATCCCTTCGGCGCGCTGGTCATCGGCCTGGTCGCGGGCGTGGCCTGCTTCTGGGCGGCGACCAGCCTGAAGAAGGCGCTGGGCTACGACGATTCGCTCGACGTGTTCGGCGTGCACGGCGTGGGCGGCTTCGTCGGCGCCATCCTGACGGGTGTGTTCGCGATGGAGGCGATCGGCGGCGAGGGCAAGAAGGGCCTGATCGACGGCAACGCCGGCCAGATCCTGATCCAGCTCTGGGGATCGCTGGTCTGCATCGCCTGGTGCGCCATCGCCACCTTCATCATCCTCAAGGTCGTCGATGCCCTGATCGGGCTGCGCGTCACCACCGAGGAGGAGATCGAGGGTCTCGACATCAACCTGCATGGTGAGACGGTGCACTGACCGTCTCGACCCCGGACCGGACTCCTCCCTCCGGTTCTTCGACTGCCGCTGCCGTGTCGCGGCAGTTGCGCCTCGGCCCGACGGTCCTCCGTCGGGCCGCTTCTTTTGCGCCGGGAATTGCGTCGGGCGCGCTCGGGGTTTGACCTGAAACGCAGCGCGCGCCACTCTGTCGTCACGCCCCAGCCGGCAGGAGACGACGCATGAAACTGGTGTCCGCGATCATCAAGCCCTTCAAGCTCGACGAGGTGCGCGACGCGCTGACCGGCATCGGCGTCTCCGGCCTGACGGTGAGCGAGGTCAAGGGCTTCGGCCGGCAGAAGGGCCAGACCGAGATCTATCGCGGCGCCGAATACCTGGTGAGTTTCCTGCCCAAGGTGAAGATCGAGATCGTGGTCGACGACGGCCAGGTCGAGCGCGCCGTGGAGGCCATCCAGAAGGCCGCCCACACCGGCAAGATCGGCGACGGCAAGATCTTCGTCACCCCGATCGAGCAGGCGGTCCGCATCCGCACCGGCGAAACCGGCTCCAACGCGCTTTAACTTCCACAGGCATCGGACGTACAAATACCCGCAGATCGCGCAAAGCGACGTCAGGACAACGACAAGAACGACACGGGGATACGGATGCTCAGGACGGTCGCGCGCACGGGCGCGCTGGTGGCGCTCGCCACCGTGCTTTGTCGCGGCGCCTTCGCCGCCGATGCTCCCAGGATCGACACAGGCGACACGGCATGGCTGCTGATGGCCACGGTGCTCGTGCTGATGATGAGCATCCCCGGCCTCGCACTCTTCTATTGCGGCATGGTGCGCAAGAAGAACGTGCTGGCGACCGCGGTGCAGACCTTCGCGGTCGCCGCGCTGGTCACGGTGATGTGGTTCGTCGTCGGCTATTCGCTGGCCTTCACGTCAGGCGGCGCCCTCGACGGCGCGATCGGCGGCCTGTCGCGGGTCTTCGGCGCGGGGCTCCTCGGCTCGACCCACGATCTCGCCAGGACCGTGCCGGAGAACGTGTTCCTGATGTACCAGGCGACCTTCGCCATCATCACGCCGGCCATCATCGCCGGCGCCTTTGCCGAGCGCATGAAGTTCTCGGCGATGATGTGGTTCATGGCGCTGTGGCTGCTGTTCGTCTACGTGCCGGTGGCGCACTGGGTGTGGGGCGGCGGCTTCCTCGGCTCGTGGGGCGTGCTCGATTTCGCCGGCGGCCTCGTCGTCCACCTGAATGCCGGCGTCGCCGCCCTGGTGTGCGCCTACGTGCTCGGCCGGCGGCTGGGCTACGGCCAGGACTACCTGGCGCCGCACAATCTCGTGCTCACCCTGATCGGCACGTCGCTGCTCTGGGTCGGCTGGTTCGGCTTCAACGCCGGCTCCGCGCTGTCCTCGGGCGAACTGGCCGGCAGCGCCATGCTCAACACCCACATCTCGGCGGCGACGGCGGCGCTGGTCTGGATGGCCATCGAATGGGCGAGCCGCGGCAAGCCCTCCGTGCTGGGCATGCTGACCGGCTCCATCGCCGGCCTCGGCACCATCACGCCCGCGGCCGGCTATGTCGAGCCGTGGGCGGCGCTGGTCATCGGCATCGCCGCCGGCGCGGTCTGCTACTGGGCCTCGGTCATCCTGAAGAACAAGCTGGGCTACGACGATTCGCTCGATGTCTTCGGCGTCCATGGCGTGGGCGGCATCATCGGCACGATCCTGGTCGGCGTCTTCGCCACCCAGGTCATCAACGACGTCAACAAGGGCCAGGCCGTCGGCCTGGTCGATGGCAATGCCGGCCAGGTCATCGTCCAGATCTACGCCGTCCTGATCGTCACGGTGTTCTGCGCCGTCGCGACCTGGGTGATCCTCAAGATCGTCGACGCCATGGTCGGCCTGCGCGTCACCCGCGACGAGGAAACCGAAGGTCTCGACACCGCCCTGCACGGCGAGCGCGTGCAGTAGCGGGGCACGGAAGAGAGTCAGATTCGCGGCCGGCGCCGGAATCGGGGGGTCGAATCGCCTTCCGATGCAGACGCCATCGGCATCGGACGGAATCCATCGACCCGATTAGGTCCTCAAGGGCGCGTCGAGGTAAAATGCGTGCATGAGCACCATGACCACACCCGGCCGCGAGGGCCGCGCGGGATTTCCCGTATCGACGTTCTGTTTCGCCAATCGCCCGCCGACCCGCCCTCCCGATACGTGACAGGAGGTTTCCGCAGTTCCCGCAGTTTGCGCAACGCATTCCGGCAGAGAGTAAGCACACCACCCTGAAGGCATCTCGGGCGGGTGCCCGCGACGTCGGTTGTCCGGTGACACCCCGCCGGAGGTTTGCGAGGTTTCCGAGGTTTCCGAGATCGATTTCCGCGATTTCCGCGATTTCCGCGACGGGGGTCGGAGTGGACTGCACCCCTTGGGGTTTTGCTGTCTCACCCCGCTTGTCGCGTTTCATGCCCGGCCTTCGCTAGGGTTAGCGCTGTCCTGAAAAATCGGCGCTAGAACTTGAAGAAAGCGCTCTAATTCATTGTTGTTATTGATAATTTTATTTCATAGAATGCACGTCAAGTCGATCCGGCCGATCCCTCTCGCCCGGTACGGCGTGTTGCCCGGTCGCCTCGGGCGCATTTCGGGGCGGCCCATTGGAAGGTACCGATGTTCAATCCGCGCCTCACCGAGACGCTGACCGATTTTCCGTTTGCGCGGCTGAACACTCTTCTGGCGCCGATCACGCCGCCGCAGCACCTGTCGCCGATCAACATGTCGGTCGGCGAGCCGCAGGGCGCCATGCCGGCCTTTGCCCGCAAGATCGTGGCCGACGAGGTCGACGGCTGGAACCGCTATCCGCCCAACCAGGGCCTGCCCGATCTCAATCTGGCGATCTGCGAATGGCTGACGCGGCGCTACCGGCTGCCGCCCGGGCTGCTCGATCCCAATCGTCACGTTCATCCCACGGCGGGCAGCAAGGAAGGCGTCTACATCATCTCGACGGTGGCGACGCCGCAACGGAAGGCTGGCGCGAAGCCGATCGTCGCCCTGCCCAATCCCTTCTATCAAGCCTACCTCGGCGGTGCGGTTCTGTCCGGCGCCGAGCCGTTGCTGGTCAACGCCGAAGCCTCGACCGGCTTCCTGCCCGACTACGATTCCCTCGACGAATCGCTGTGGAAGCGCATGACCGTCGCCTATCTCTGTTCGCCCGCCAACCCGCAGGGCGCCATTGCGAACAGGGAGTACCTGAAGAACCTGCTGCGCCTGTGCCGTCGCCACGACGTCGTGCTGGCGATCGACGAGTGCTACGCCGAAATCTACAACGCCGAGCCCCCGCCGGGCGCGCTGCAGGCGGCGCTCGAGATCGACGAGACGGGCGGCACCGACCCGTTCCGTAACCTCACCGTCTTCCACTCGCTCAGCAAGCGCTCCAACGCGGCCGGCCTGCGCTCGGGCTTCGTGGCGGGCGATCCCAGGCTGGTCGCCATGATCTTGCGCTGGCGCACCTATGGCGGCCCGCAGATCCCCATCGCCGTCCAGAAGGCGTCGGCGGCGCTGTGGCGCGAGGAGACGCACCCGCTCGAGACGCGCGAATGGTATCGCCGCAACTTCCGCGTCGCCGAGCAGATCCTGCACAACCGGTTCGGTTACTACACGCCGGGCGGCGGCTTCTTCCTGTGGCTCGATGTCGGCGACGGCGAGGAGGCCACGCGCCGGCTGTGGGGCAAGGCGCACGTCAAGGTGCTGCCTGGCGCCTATGCCTGCCGCGAGACGAACGGCGTCAACACCGCGCATCGCTACATCCGCGTCGCGCTGGTGCATGACGAGAAGACGACGCGCGAGGGGCTGAGTCGCCTCGCCGAGGTGCTGTGAGGCGGCCGTGGCTCTGATCGGCAACGATCTCTCTTCCCACAAGACGGCGATCCTGCCGGAGGGCGGGCGCGACTTCCTGCGCCGCCGCGCGATGGAGCTGGTGGGCGCGGCCGTCGCGGCGCTCGGCGTGCTGATGCTGATGGCGGTCTTCACCTACAATCCGGCCGACCCGTCGCTCAACCACGCCACCGGCAGCGCGCCGCACAATCTGATGGGCCTGCCGGGCGCCTATGCCGCCGACGTCCTGCTGCAGACCTTCGGGCTGGCGATCATCCTGGTTCCCGTCGCCTTCATCACCTGGGGCGTGCGCATGGTGCGCACGCACCATTTGGGCTTCTTCGGGTTGCGGCTGTCGTTGCTGCTGCTCGCCCTGCTGCTGATGAGCGTGGGTTGCGTGGGCATGGGCGACGTCGGCGGTGCCGCCACGCACGCCGGGGCCGGCGGATTGGTCGGCCTCGCCCTGATCGGCTACTTCCGCGATGTGCTGCTCACGCACTCGAGCGGCGGCGGCCTGGCGTTGATCGAGCCGGCGGCGGTCGCGCTCTCCCTCATCGCCATGGCGCCGGCGCTCGGTATGAACCGCACGGATCTGCCGCTGATCTTCCGCATCTTGCGCGCGCCGTTCCTGTGGAGCCTGTGGCTGTTCCAGGCCGGCGTTTCCCTGTGGCGCGGCCGGCCGCAGGGGGCGAACGAGGAATCCGAGCCTCCGGCCCCGCCGATCGGCTACGCCGAGATTCCCGGCGAGATCGATGCCAGCCAGTACGATCCCTCTCGCTTCGAGGCGCGCCTCGGTGAAATCCCGGACGAAGGCGCCCCGCTGCCGCCGCGCGATTCGCTGCTCGTCGACGCCCCGCACGCGCCGATCGAGCGACCGGCGCCGGAAATTCCCGATGCGCCCGTGCCGCTCGAGCCGGCGCTGCCGCCGATGCCGCCGCCCGACTCGATCCGCGAGCGCACTCTGTTCGATCGACTCGCCGGCACGCGCATCGAACCCATCCTCGGGCGCCTCCGTCCCTCCGCGCCGTCGCCTGCCGGCGACGGGCCCGAGCCCCTCTCCACGCCGTCGCCGTCCCTCCCGACGCTCGACGGGCAGGAGCCGGAGGCATCGCCGGATCTCGCGACCGAGGCGCCTGCCGGGGAGATCGAAGAGGCCGACGACAATCCCTTCACGCCCGACTTGCTGGACATCGACGAGGCATCGCCGGAGACGCCGGCCGCCGGACCCAAAATCATCCCGCGCAAGCAGGGTGCCGCGCAGGGCAAGCGGGCGGCCAGGGCCGGCCAGCGCGAGCTCGATCTCGGGGTCGGCGAATACCGGCTGCCGCCGCTCGACATCCTCGCCCTGCCGTCGCGGGTCAGCACCGAGACCAAGATCGACGAGGAGGCGCTCGAGCAGAACGCACGCCTGCTCGAAACCGTGCTCGACGATTTCGGCGTCAAGGGTCAGATCGTGAAGGTGCGGCCGGGCCCGGTCGTCACCCTCTACGAGCTCGAGCCCGCGCCGGGGACCAAGTCGAGCCGCGTCATCGGGCTGGCCGACGACATCGCCCGTTCGATGAGCGCGGTGTCGGCGCGCGTCGCCACCGTGCCGGGCCGCAACGTGATCGGCATCGAGCTGCCCAACGCGCGGCGCGAGACGGTATTCCTGCGCGAGTTGCTGTCGACCCGGCATTACGAGGACAATCGCCTCAACCTGCCGCTGGCACTCGGCAAGGACATCGGCGGCGATCCCGTCATCGCCGACCTCGCGCGCATGCCGCACCTGCTGATCGGCGGCACCACGGGGTCGGGCAAGTCGGTGGCGGTCAACACCATGATCCTGTCGCTTCTCTACAGGCTGCCTCCGGATCGCTGCCGCTTCATCATGATCGATCCCAAGATGCTGGAGCTCAGCGTCTACCAGGACATCCCGCACCTGCTGACCCCCGTCGTCACCGAGCCGCGCAAGGCGATCGTGGCGCTGAAGTGGGTGGTGCGCGAGATGGAGGATCGCTACCGCGCCATGAGCTCGGTCGGCGTGCGCAATATCGCCGGCTACAACGAGAAGCTCGCCGAGTCGCACAAGAAGGGCGTGCCGCTCACCCGCAAGGTGCAGACCGGCATCGATCCAGAGACCCGCCGGCCGGTCTTCGAGGACGAGGAGATCGACACCACACCGCTGCCCTTCATTGTCGTCATCATCGACGAGATGGCCGACCTGATGCTGGTCGCCGGCAAGGAGATCGAGGCGGCCGTGCAGCGGCTCGCCCAGATGGCGCGCGCCGCCGGCATCCACGTCGTGATGGCGACGCAGCGGCCGTCGGTCGACGTCATCACCGGCACCATCAAGGCCAACTTCCCGACCCGCATCTCCTTCCAGGTGACGTCGAAGATCGACAGCCGCACCATCCTCGGCGAGCAGGGCGGCGAGCAGCTCCTCGGCCAGGGCGACATGCTCTACATGGCGGGCGGCGGCAAGATCGCCCGCGTCCACGGCCCGTTCGTCTCCGACACCGAGGTCGAGGAGGTGGTGCGCCATCTGCGCGCCCAGGGCCAGCCGGCCTACATCGAGTCGGTGACCGACGATCCGGACGGCGAGGAGGGCGGCGCCGGACTGCCAGGCGACGGCGAGGACAGCGAGAGCGATCAGCTCTACGACCAGGCCGTGGCCCTGGTGGCGCGCGAGCGCAAGTGCAGCACCTCCTTCATCCAGCGCTACCTGCAGATCGGCTACAACCGCGCTGCCCGCATCGTCGAGCGCATGGAGCGCGAGGGCGTCGTCTCGCAGGCCAACCACGTCGGCAAGCGCGAGGTGCTCGCCCGCGACATCGATGATCGGGCGCGGTAGCGCCCATTGTCATCTTCTGCGTTGTGAAGACGCGCGACACAGGGGTCGGGGTTACCCGACCCGCGGAGGCCATTCTCGATATCGCCTCATCCTGACGAGGAGGGCGCATCGCCCTTTCGTCGCGATAGCGACGAAAGCGGCCTAAGCGACCGTCACGAAGGGCGGGAGCAAGCACCGTGCCTGTCGTCCGCCCTTCCCCGGCCTCAATCCGCCCCGCTCGACGGCGTAGCAGCCGCTTCGCGCCAGTCCGCGGGCGAGCGCCCGACATGGCGCTGGAAAGCCCGGCTGAACGCCTGCTCGGAGCCGTAGCCCGCCTTCTCGGCGACGGCGTCGAGCTTCAGCCGCGTCGTCCGGAGCAGGTCGGCCGCGAGCTGCATGCGCCATTCGGCCAGGTAGCGAATGGGTGGCTGCCCCAGCAGGGTCCGGAAGCGCTCGTCGAGCACCGATCGGGAGGTCGCGGCGCGCCGGGCCAGGCTCTCGACGGTCCATTTGCGCGCCGGCTCCGTGTGCAGCAGCGCCAGCGCCCGCCCGACGACCGGGTCGTTGATGGCCGCAAGCCAGCCGGTATCGGGAGGAGACTCCTCGTAGTGCAGACGCAGCGCTTCGGTGAACATCAGTTCGGGCAGTCGGGCCAGGAGCGCCGCGCCGCCCTGGCGCGAATGCCTGCGCTCGTCGAGCGCGTAGTTGATGCAGGCCTGGATCCATTCCGTCGTCGGGCCGAGGGGCGGTCTCACGCGGAAGATGGGGGGCAATTGGCGCAGGAAGGAATTGAAGAGAGGCTCCTCGCACCGAAGATAGCCGCAGACGACTTCGGTATCCTCGCCGCCGCCATCGAAGCGGCAGACCGGCACTCCCTCCCACGGCGGCGGTGGCAGCAGCTCCGCGATCGGAATCGGCCTCACGGGTGTCATGCTGCCCATCAGATGGCGGTGGGCGTGGGGCAGCACCACGAGGTCCCCCGCCTTCACCTCCACCCGTTGCCCATTCGCGCTGGCCCAGGCACGTCCCCGTCGCATGATGTGGAACAGGATGAGGCGCTGGGCGTCGGGCGCGAGGAGCTGGATCAGATCGCGTGACTCGGGTGAATCGAATGCCCACGGCGCCGAATACTCGCCACGCAGGAAGATGGCCCCGGAAAGCCGGATCCGCGCGAGCACGTCCGACAGCAGCTCCGTCGGGTCTGGCGCTATCGGCGGCGTCTCGGTCACATCTCTCGGCGTCTGGATCATGGTCATCTGAAGCGGCTCCGCCGATGCTGTCGCCATCAACCAAGGAGGAACATCATGCCCAAATTCGTCATCGAACGCGACATGCCGGGCGTCGGCAAATCCGGCCCGGCCGACCTCAAGGCCGCGTCGCAGAAGTCGTGCGCCGTGCTGGGCAAGCTCGGTTCCGGGATCCAGTGGATTCACAGCTATGTCACCGACGACAGGATCTACTGCGTCTATCTCGCCGAGAGCGAGGCGATGATTCGCGATCACGCCACGCAGTCCGGCTTCCCTGCCAATCGCATCTCTCAGGTGCGCAACGTCATCGAGCCGGCGACCGCCGAGTGATCGCGGCTTCCGGCTCGTGCCGGTAGGGAGAAATCCGCCGCTGACGCCTCCTTGACGGCCGAGCCATGCACGGTCCGGAAGCATGGCTCGGACGGGGACGGCGGCATCCGTTGGCCGTTGGCCTGGTCATAGGCGCCTCGTCATCGGCGACGATACTGCGAGGATTTCTCCCATCATGGTTGCAACGGCATCGAGCGGCAGACGGTGGACCGGATCAAGGCATGGATCGTGGCCGGCCCAGCACCCCGATGATCAGCGCCGTCAGGGTCGCGAGTTGCAACAATGCGCCGCCGGCATGCGAATACTCCCACTGCCGACGCAGCAGCTCCCAGTTCTCGGGCTGCTGCGTCCAGTTCGCCGTCGCCTGATTGGCAGGCCAGGTGAAGGTCCAGAACAGCGCCTGGGCGGCGAGCAGGCCGAAGAGGGCGACGATCCCGGCGATCCGCAGCGGACGCTCGCCCCGCGCCAGCACGATGACTGCGACGATCGAGACGAGCTCGACCAGCAGAAGCCAGCCGAGCATGCTCCAGCCGCGGTAGATCTGCTGGACGGTGAAGTAGTCTGTACGCGGCAGGCTGATCTTGTTGGGCAGCTCGAGCAGATGGGCGAGTGCCGGCGCCAAGGCGAGGGCCGTCGACATCAGGGCGGCGAACAGGGCGAGGGTGAGGTCGCGCGATCTCATCGTCGAACGATGAGTCTACAGCCTCCGGCGCGGGAAGTTCCCCGACCAATTACGTAGTCTCAAACGCTGTCAGGCGAGTGGCATGTCGTATGCGCTGGAAAATGGCGTGGCTACCCTCCGCCTCGGCCCGGCTCACCAGCATTTCCTTGCAGAACCGCTCGGCGATGTCGCGCAGCTTCTCGCGAGAGTCGATGCCTATCGGCGCAGGACTCTTGTTGGCCGGCGGACAAGAGTCCGATCATCGCCCAGTGCCGTCGGACCAAGCCAAGCTCAATGAACGCAGAGACTGAACGGCGTGCCTGCCTATTGCAGGCGGACGTTGAGGCATGCTGCAAATTTCTTGGCGCGCCGCTCGAACGCCGGCAAAATGAGTAGGGGCTTCGGATTCGCGCTCTTTCACTGTCTTTCGCGGGTGCACTGCTGACCGCGGGGGAGACACGAGTCCGATAGATCGCCCGCTATGTGAATCACAACGACAAGCGCGGCGTGGCACAACAAGGGGAGTAACCGTCAAATGAAATCGCACGTTCACACTCAGGATTGCGGCTGTCTCGCCATACTCGGTCGCAGGAGCTTGTTTGGTCTGGGATTGGGGGTAGCCGCTGTCGCGGCAGCGCAACCGGCGCTTGCCGTCAACAAAGGCTACGAGGCCATGCTGCTGAAGTGCATGGATCCGCGCTTCACCACCAACGCCTGGGCCTACATGGCAAGCCGCGGCTGGCAGAACCTCTACAGCCAGTTCAGCATCGCAGGCGGCCCCATCGGCGTCGTCGCGCCGGCCTTCAAGGACTGGCACAAGGCCTTCTGGGACAACCTCCAGATTTCCGTCCAGCTCCACAACGTCAAGCGCGTGGTCGCCATCACGCATCGCGACTGCGGCGCCGCCGCCGTCGCCTACGGCGACCGCATCAAGAGCGATCGGGCCTTCGAGACCAGGATGCACACTGAGGTCTTGCACCAGTATCGTGTCGAGACGCTGAAGCGCCATCCCAAGCTCGTTGTCGAGTTGGGCATCATGGAGCTCAACGGCGCCGTCGAGCCCGTGACCTAGAAAACCTGCCGGTATTACCCTCATAGAAACCTCTGTTGCCTGGCGCGGGTCCTGACATGCGATTGGGAGCTCGGCCGCGGTTCCGACGCCGTTGCCAAGCGTGTAGTTGCCGTCCGAGAGGGGCCAAGGGGGGCACCAATATGAGATGGCTTCTGGTGGCTACGGCATTGGGGGTCTGCCTGGGCCAGCCGGCGGCAGGGCAGAGCCTGGCGCTCGAGTTGAAGCGTTTCCTGCACGACGACGCCGCCGCAACCCTGCATCTACGCAGCTACCTTTTCGATCGGCGCCGCCCGACCATGCCTCATTTTGCCAGCATGGCGGGAGGTGGATGGGTAGGCCTGCAGAGCGGCTGGTTCTACGATGTACTTCAGCTCGGGGCGGTGGGGTATACGACGCAGCCGATTTGGGCACCGCGCGGCCCTTACGAGACCTCCGACGGAACGAGGCTTCTGAAGCGCGGTGGCTATGGCTTCTTTTCCTTGGGCGAGGCCTATGCCTCCGTGCGCTGGAGCAATCAGGTCGCGACCGTGTATCGCCAGCGGATCGACGAGCTCGAGGTCAATCCTCGAGACAACCGGATGATCCCCAACACCTTCGAGGCCTATGCCCTGCGTGGCAAGCTCGGCGACGATTTCAGCTATTTCGCCGGCTACGTTGCCGCCATGAAGCCACGCGACGAATCGGGTTTCGCGAACATGGCCGAGGTCGCCGGCGCGCCCAACGTCAATGCCGGCATGCTGCTGGGCAGCCTGAAATACGGCGATCTCTCGAAGCTTCGACTGCGTGCGGCGGCCTATGTCGTGCCCGACATCATGTGGTCGAGCTATGGAGATGCCGGTGGAACCATCGCTCTCACCGACGACCTCACGCTCAGGCTCCAGGGACAGGTTGCGGTACAAGGCAGCACTGGTGCCAATCTCCTCACCGGCGAGCCTTTCAGCACGTTCTGGGCGGGCGGGCAGGCGGATTTGCTTTGGGGGCCGCTGTCATTGAGGCTGGCCTACACGCAAGTGGGCACCGCGGCCCGTTGGCGTTCGCCCTACGGCGTCTGGATCGGCTACAACAAGCGCCAGGTGCTCGATTTCGATCGTGCCGGCGAACGCGCCTGGCAGATTGGTGCCGGCTACGACTTTGCCGCAGTCGGCCTTGCTGGCCTCACCCTCATGGCGTCGGCCACCTACGGCGACAATGCATTGATACCGGGTACTGGCGGGCTCCTTCGCGAGGACTGGGAATACAATCTTGACCTGCAGTTCCGGGCAGACAGGCTCCCCCTGCCCGAATGGCTGCAACCTCTGCAGCTGCGTGGTCGTGCGGCCTTTATCGATCGCTACTTCGCGCAATACGTAAACTCGTACACCGAATATCGACTGATCCTGAATTACGAGCTGACGTGGAAAGGGCGAGGCCGACACTGATGGCGCCGGAATTTCCTCGAGCGCTATTGCGACACCGACACGCTGTGCTGCACGATGCACTTCCCCTCGCCCTCGGTCGGCCATATCAAGCGCTGGGGCGAAGGCTTCCGCCTGGAATACGCAAAAGCCTGAGGAGCCGGATCATGAGCGCTGGCGCGTCGACGATACCCACCCAGACCCTGAAGATCGAGAAGGTCAAGGAGCACATCGGTGCCATCGTCACGGGCATCGACCTTGCGCAACCCGTCGACGGCGCGACGCACAAGAAGCTCTACGACGCTGTCGTCGAAAACGTGGTCCTCGTGATTCGCGGCCAGGAGCATCTCACCCCGGCCCAGTTGCAGGCCGCTGGCGAACTGTTCGGCGAGCTGATGGAGGACCAGAACCGGCGCTATCTGGTCGACGGGTTTCCGTTGATCAGCGTGCTCGACAACCGTCACCTGGACAGCAAGGGCCAGCCGGCAAAAGTCGGTGCCAATGCCACCTGGCACACCGACCACACCAACCAGGAATTGCCGCCCAAGTTCACCATGCTCTATGCGGTCGCTGTGCCGGACAGGGGCGGCGCGACATCGGTCTGCAACGCGCGTGCGGCCTACGAAGCGCTTCCGGACGACGTGAAACGCAAGATCGCCGACGCGAAAACCGAGAATACGTTGATCAGCAGTGCGCGCATGACGACCGGCAATCCGGACATCGTGAAGGCCCAACGCGAGTCAACAAACCCGCCGACGATCCATCCCCTGGTCCGCACCCACCCGGAGACCGGCACCAAGGCCGTGTGGTTTCACAAGGCCAAGACCGAGACCGTCACCGGTCTGTCGCCCGAGGAGACCCAGGATTTTCTGCAGAATCTGACCGACCGGATCACCCAGCCGCAATTCTGCTACGCGCACGAGTACAAGAAGGGCGACCTGCTGATCATCGACGACCGCGCCTCGTTGCATAAGGCCGGCTTCGATTACGATCACAGCCAGCATCGCCGGCTCTATCGGATGCTGGTGCGCGGCGACCGTCCCTTCTGAGGGGCGGCGTGAGGGGATGGACGTGCAGTGCTCAATGCGGATACGGTGCCTTGGCGCGCAGTCGGTCGAGCGCTGGGCGCTTACTGCGATGCCCGGTGGGAATTTCGTTCTATTGGGGGAATGTCGATGCTGAAAAGAGTAGCCGCAGCCACCCTGGCAACCTTCCTCCCTGTCGGGCTGGCGCTGGCCGAGCCGGCTATTTTCACCTGGACAGGATATGGCCTGAACGTCCCCGGAAGCGGCAAGTGCCCAGGCTACAAGATGACCATCGACGTCACGGTCGTCGGCACGGACGTGCAGGGACGCTTCCAGCAGGAAGGCCGCCCCGAGCGGAACTTCAAGGCGACGCTGGGTGCCGATATGAAGTTCAAGACGACGGCCATCGTCGGCGGCGGCAACAGGATGGACGTCGTCGGCTCCCTCAAGGAGGGCGCCTCGACGATCATGCTCGACGGCTACTGCCTTTTCGAGGGCCCGCTCACCAAGAAGTAGCCGACCCAAACTCATCCAGCTCCAGGCCCCGACGGTACGGGCGGCCCTACGGGCTGATCCAGAACGTATCGGGCTGGTAGAGTCCGATGTACCCGCCCGGATCCCAGGCGTGGTACCCCTGCTTGGGAACGTTGCGAATCTTCGGTCCGACGACGATGGGCTGGCGAATCCCGTTCACCGTCCCGATGCTGAACACCTCGTCGGCGCTGGTGGCGAGGATCTTTTCCCAGGCCTTGCGGCGTGCCGCGGAGTCGACGGCGGTCTCCCATTCGTGCACGTAGTCCAGCAGCTTGCAGGCCGACGGCAGGTCGCATTGCTCGCCTTTCGTGCCCTTGGATTCGGTGAACATGCCCCAGCGCGACCATTGCAACCCGCCCTGCATGGTCGGCGCGAATTCCTTGGGGCTGGTGTCCGCCGTCGGCACGGCGGTCACGACTCCGGCGAAGGCTGTCATGATCGCTTCGCCCGAGAACGCCCTCAGCCGGAAATTCTCGCGAGTCTGCGGCTTGGTCAGCATCTTGATGCCGACTTTCTTCCAGGCTTCGCCGATGAGCTGAAGGGTATCGGCGTCCTCGGTCTCCTCGCTTGCATGCTCGACGATGATGACGGCCGGCCGACCGTCGGGCAGCAGGCGGATGCCGTCGGAGCCGCGCTTGTTCAGGCCGGCCTCGTCGAGGAGCTTGCCCGCGAGCTTGGGGTCGTGGCTCGCCCACTTGGTCGCATACTCGGGCTTGAACAGTTCGGAGCGCTCCATGACCGTGTTGTTGGAAGGCTTGGCCAGGCCCAGGTAGACGCTTTGGTTGAGCTCCTCGCGGTCGATCGCCAGCGACAACGCGCGGCGAAACCGGACGTCGCGCATCAGCTTGCGCCATTCCCCGTCGCTCGCGGTCAGGTTGGGGTAGAGCGCGATCTGCGAGCCAGAGCCGGACTCCCAGAGATGAACCTTGACGCCCGACGTCTTGGCGCTCGTCTGCAGGAAGGTGTAGTCGCGCATGTTGAGGTAGCGCGGCTGCAGGTCGGCCTCGCCGAGGCCCGCCTTGGCGGGGATCAGGTTGGCCGCCGCCACGGTCATGATCACCTCGTCGATGTAGGGCAGCTGCTGTCCCTTCTGGTCGATGCGGTGATAGTAGGGATTGCGCACGAAGACGAAGCGCTGGGCCGGCGGCACCGTCGTGAGCACCCACGGGTTGAGCGTCGGCATGTCGACATTGCTGTTGCCGTACATCACGTCCTGGCGCCGGAAGACGTTGGCCCAGCGGCTGCCCTTGTGAAGCTTCAGAATCTCCTCCTCGGGCGTGTACTTGCCGTGCAGCGTCCTGAGGTAGTGCGCCGGCCGGAACAGGAAGAGCGGCGCGGCGCGCGACTGGCTGGCGATGAAATAGGGATTGGGCTTGTCCCAGCTGTAGCGGATCGTCCGCTCATCGATGATCTCGACCTTGGGCGGCTTGCCGTCGACGAGGAGCTCGACGGACGGCCCCGCCGGCGACAGTTCGCTGTTGTTGGCGATGTCCTCCCAGTAGAAGCGGAAGTCCTCGGTGGTGAAGGGATGGCCGTCCGACCATTTGTGGCCGGCGCGCAGCTTCAGGGTGAACTCGCGATTTTCCCTGGCCTCGAAGCTCTCGAGAATGTCGGGCCGCAGCTCGAACTTGTCGGTGTAGACGATCAGTCGTGTGTAGCTGTAGACCGTCATCAGACGGGTGTCGCGCGAGCCCGAGATCAGCATGTTGAGCTGGCCACCGTGCTTGCCCGGGCCGTCGCCGCCGGCGAACCGCTCGATGACCAGGGGCTGCCGGGGGATGCGCTTGTCGACCGGCGGCAATGCGCCCGACTTCACCCGATCCACCAGGCTGGGCGTCTCCTGCATCGTCGGCAGCGGATCTGCCGCGAGGGCCGGCGTTCCCACCAAGCCCATCACCAGCACCTGCGTCAGGACACGTCTTTTCATTTTCATTGCCAGCCTCCGTTTGCCCGCCTGCCGGCAGTCGTTGCCGCCGGCTTCGCCGGACGATCGACTCCACTGGGGACCAATCACGCGCGCCGGATACCCCTGAAGCCATGCGGATGCTAACATCCTGTTGCGCATCCGGTGAAGGCCGATGAAGGCCAAAGCCGCGCGGAGGACGGTTCTCTACGGCTTCCAGCGCAGAAAGTTGCCGATCAACCGCAGCCCGGTCGCCTGGCTCTTCTCGGGATGGAACTGCGTGCCGGCGAGGTTGTCCCGGCCGACGATGGCCGTGATGGGCCCGCCATAGTCTGTGATCGCGAGCAGCGAGCCCGGGGTGGCGACCGCAAGCTGGAAGGAATGCACGAAATAGGCGTGATCGTTCGGCGCGATGCCCTCGAGCAGGGCATGCGGCCGGAGATCCTTCAGCTCGTTCCAGCCCATGTGCGGGATCTTGAGATGCGCCGGCCCCGGTTCGATGCGCACGACGTCGCCGGCGATCCAGTCGAGCCCATCGTGGATGCCGTATTCGACGCCGCGCGTCGCCATCAGCTGCATGCCGACGCAGATGCCGAGGAACGGCTTGGCGCGCTCGATCACCTCCTGCTGCAGGGTGTCGACCATGCCCGGGACGGCGTGGAGGCCGGCGCGGCAGTCGGCGAAGGCACCGACGCCGGGCAGCACGATGCGGTCGGCGTCGGCGACCTCGCGCGGGCTCGAGGTCACGACGATGCGCTCGTTCATGCCCGTCTCGCGCGCGGCGCGCTCGAAGGCCTTGGCGGCGGATCGGAGATTGCCCGAGCCGTAGTCGACGATGGCGACGGTCATGGTGTCAGGGGCGGGGCTTGGACCTAGAGCACGCCCTTGGTGCTGGGCACCGCCGTCTGCTGCCGCGGGTCGATCTCGACCGCGACGCGCAGCGCGCGGGCAAGCCCCTTGAAGCAGCTCTCGACGATATGATGGTTGTTGTCGCCGTACTGGTTCCACACGTGCAGGGTCAATCCGCCGAGCTGGGCGAAGGCCTGGAACCACTCCTTGAACAGCTCGGTATCCATGGTGCCGAGCTTCGGCTTGGAGAAATCCACCTTCCAGATCAGGTAGGGTCGGTTGGAGGCGTCGAGCGCCACCTCGGTCAGCGTCTCGTCCATCGGGATCTTGGCGCTGCCGTAGCGGCGGATGCCCTTGCGGTCGCCCAGCGCCTTCGTCAGGCACTCGCCCAGCACGATGCCGGTGTCCTCGGTGGTGTGGTGGTAGTCGATGTGAAGGTCGCCCTCGGCACGCAACGTGATGTCGATGAGGCTGTGGCGGCTGAGCTGCTCGAGCATGTGGTCGAGGAAGCCGATGCCGGTCTTGATGTCGTAGGCGCCGGTGCCGTCGAGGTTGATGGCGGCGGCGATGCGCGTCTCCTTGGTTTGACGCGCCACGGACGCGCGCCGCCCGCCGGTGCCGGGGGTCGTGAGCTGGGCTGAGGATGCGGCCGTATCGGGCATGGCGCCTTCATACAGAAGGCACGAGCCCGGGTCGAGGCCGGCCGGCCGCGTCAGGTCGGCGCTGTCGAGGCCTTCTGCGCGCCCCAGAAGCCGAACAGCGCGCCGGCGACGCGGCGGATCTGGATCTCCTCCGACCCCTCGGTGATGCGGTAGCGCCGGTGGTGGCGGTAGATGTGCTCGAACGGGAAGTGCCGGGAATAGCCGACGCCGCCATGGACCTGCATGGCGCGGTCGGCGGCGTCGCAGACCAGGCGGTTGGCGCGGTAGTTCGACATCGCCACCCATTCGCTGACCTGCATGTGGTGCTGGCGGTCGAGGTGCCAGGCCGTCTTGCGCACCAGGCCGCGCGTCATCTCGGCCTCGGTGTGCAACTCGGCGAGCGGGAACTGGATCGCCTGATTGGCGGCCAGTGGCTTGCCGAACACCTTGCGGTTCCGCGCATAGGCGACCGACATGTCGATGCAGTATTGCGCGGCGCCGAGGCTCGAGGCGGCCTGGCGGATGCGGTTCTCGTGCACGAAGGTCTGCGCCACGTCGAGCCCGCGCCCTTCCTCACCCAGCATCGCCGAGCCGGGCACCTTGACGTTGGTGAGCGACACCTCGGCGTGGTCTGAGGGCATGTTGAAGGTCCACCACATGTACTCGACCTTGAAGCCCGGCGACGTCACCGGCGTGAGGAAGGCCGAGATGCCGCGCGCATCACCCGGCTTGCCCGAGGTGCGGGCGAAGACGAGGTCGACGGTGGCGGTGTGCATGCCGGTGTTGAACCGCTTCATGCCGTTGATGATCCAGTCGCCGCCCTGCTTGACCGCCGTGGTCTCCATGAAGGTCGCATCGGAGCCGTGATGCGGCTCGGTGAGGCCGAAGGCGATGCGCTCCCTGCCGGTGATCATGCCCTCGACATAGCGCTCCTTCTGCTCCGTTGTGCCGAAGCGGTGGAGCAGCAGCGCGACCGGGAAGTTGCCGACGATCGAGCTCTCGTTCTGCAGGTCGTTGTGCAGGCCGAGCCCCTTGTGCGCGAGATGCTCGCGGATGATCGCCATGGCGAGATTGGAGCCGTCCTTGCCGCCGAGTTCCTTCGGGAGGGCGAAGCGCAGATGGCCCGCCTTGTCGGCGCGGCGGCGCATCTCGGCCAGCAACTCCTCCCATTCGTGGCGCGGCTGGCCGTCATTGTCCCAGTCGGTGCGCGCATGCTCGCGGCGATGGTCGAAGAAGCGGACGTTGTCGTTCTCGCGCTCCAGCGGCCGGATCTCGCGCTCGATGAATTCATCGAGCTCGCGCAGATAGGCGGCGATCTCGGCAGGGATGTCGAAATTCATGGCTCTCTCTTCGCTGGGGCGCGGCACTCCGGTGCCGCGTCATGATGGCGCCACCGGGGTGGCGCGCCCAGACTACGCCGCCGGCAGGTCGACCCGGAAGCGGCTGCCGCTGCCGTCTGCCGCAAGGCAAACCGCCTCGCCGCCGTGCCGGCGCGCGATCGTGCGGACCAGGGCGAGGCCCAGCCCGCTGCCGCGTCCGCTCTCGGGCGAGGAGGCGAGCCGATAGAAGGGTTCGAAGATGCGCTCGCGTTCCGCGGGCGGCACCCCGGGGCCGCGGTCGCTGACTTCGAGGATGGCTCGGTCGCGTTCCCGGGCGACCGACAGGGCGACGGTGCCGCCGCCGTAGCGGCGCGCATTCTCCAGCAGATTGCGGATCAGGCGGCGCAGCAGGAGGCGATCGCCCTCCACCATTACCGGCTCGCCATCCGCTTCGAGATCGTAATGGGCCGCCTCCTCGGCGGCGACGGCCAGCAGGTCGACGGGTTCCCGGCGCTCCAGCTCGGGCTGGGCGTCGAGGCGGCTGGCGAGCAGGATCTGGTCGATGAGCTGGTCGAGTTCGGCAATGTCCTCCTTGAGCGAATCGCGCGTCTTGTGGTCGGTGCTCTCCGACAGCAGGGCGGTCGCCATACCGATCCGGGCGAGCGGCGTGCGCAGCTCGTGACTGCAGTTGGCGAGCAGCAGGCGATGCGCCGCCACCAGCTCCTCGATACGCTGCGCGGAGCGGTTGAAGCTTTCTGCCAGGGCGGCGAGCTCGTCGCGACCCTCGACCTTGACCCGGGCCGAGAGGTCGCCACGGCCGAGCCGCTCGACACCGGACTTCAGCCGTTCGAGTCGACGGCCGAGATGGCGCACCACGGGATACACGCCGACGGCGATGGCGATAGCCACGAGGGCCAGCACGGCCGCGATCCAGAAAGTCGGGCCGGGAGGGCGTTCCTTCACCTGGCGGGCGACCAGCCAGCGGCCGTCCGGGAGCTGCAGCGTGAACACCGGGCCCGCCGAACCGCGCCGCCAGCCGATCCGGGCGCGATTGGGGTCGAAGCGCGGCGGCACGCGGCCGACCCTTGCGATGGCTGTGCCGTCGGGCCGATAGAGCGCGAGGTCGAAGCGCAGCTTGCGATGCAGGATCTCGATCGCCTTCTGGCTGTCGGCCGGCGCCGCGTCGGCGTCCGGCAGCAGGGCGCCGGTGAGCTCGGCCGCGACGTCGAGATATTGCGGGGTGCGCGCCTCGTCTTCGGCCAGCTTCCAGAGCAGCGCTGCCGCGCCCACGAACACGACGAGCACCAGCACGATGGTGACGTAGAACTGGAGGTAGAGGCGCTGCATCTGAATGCTATCTCCCCGCTGCGCGGGGACGAGGGGGAACGTCGCGCCTCATCGGTCCTGGTCTCGGGCGAAGACGTAGCCGGCGCCCCGCACGGTCAGGATGCGGCGCGGTTTCTTGACGTCGTCCTCGATGGCGGCGCGGATGCGCGAGACGTGAACGTCGACTGAGCGGTCGAAGGCCTCGAGCTTTTCGCCCTTCAGGAGATCCATCAGGGCATCGCGCGACAGCACGCGCCCCGGCCGCTCGGCCAGCGCCAACAGGAGTGCGAACTGGTAGGAGGTGATCGTCCGCTCCTCGCCGTCGAGCCGCACGATGCGCGAACCCTTGTCGATCTCGAGACGGCCGAAGCGCAGGATGTCGGCCTTCGCCGGCGCGCGGCGGCGGCGCAGGATGGCGCGCAGGCGGGCCTGCAGCTCGCGCGGCTCGAAGGGCTTGGCGAGATAGTCGTCGGCGCCGATCTCGAGGCCGACGACGCGGTCCATCGGCTCGCCGCGCGCCGTCAGCATCAGGATGGGAACATCGGAGACGTCGCGCAGCCGGCGGCAGAGATCGAGGCCATCGGCGTCGGGCAGCATCAGGTCCAGGATCACCGCGTCGAACGCCTCGCGCTTGAGCAATGTCTCGCCCTCGCGCGCCGTGCCGGCGGCGGTCAGACGAAAGCCCGCCCCGCCGAGATAGTCCGAGACCATCCCGGCGAGACGGGCGTCGTCGTCGATCATCAGGACACGCTCGGCCATGCGTCAGTATCGGGCCGAGCCGCCCCCTATGTCACGTCAGCCACGCTTGCCGCGATGCTCGCCACGCTCGCTCCACTTCTTGAAGAAGGCCTGGCGCTGCGCCTGGTTCAGCACGCTGCCGGCGTCGGTCAGGGCCTTGGTGAAGCGCTGGGAGGCCTCGTCGGCGACCTTCATCTGCTCCTGGCGGATCTGCTCGATCTTCGCCCGGTCGATGGCCGGCGCCTGCATGGCGTCGGTCATGGCCTTGCGTGCCTCGACCCGCTTGGTGTGCAGCGGCTTCATGTCGGCGAACGCCGACTGCAGGATCTCGGTCACCTTCTTCTTCTGCTCTTCGCTCGCGTCGGTGCCGTCCAGCGCCCGGTCCACGCGCTTCTCGATGCGCTGCTGGAACTTGGCGGGATCGGCGCCGGCCTTGTCGCCGCGCGCCAGGGCCGGGCCGCCGGCGGTGGCGGCGAGGCTGCCGACCAGAAGGGCGGCCAGCATGGTCCGGATCGTCATGGTTGCCATCGTTCGTTGCTCCTTGTCTGGGGTTACGAGACCCCGGGACGGTGATATGGAGCCCGCCGGTTTCCCATTCCTCTCGCGCGTGTAAAGTTCTGTAAAGATGACGACGCTCCGCACCGAACGGCTACTGCTGCGGCCACTGGCGTCAGGCGACGCCGAGGCGTACGCCGCGATGCGCTACCATCCCGAGGTGGCGAAGTGGCTGCCGCCGGCTGAGGGCGATCCTGTCGCCAATGCGCGGACCACGATCGGTCGCTTCGCCGCCGCGTGGCGCGAGCTAGGCCATTCACCCTGGGGCGTGTTCCTGGACGACAGGCTGATCGGCCATGCCGGCCTGAACCACGTGCCCGAGTTCGGCCAGACCGAGGTGCTGTGGGCGCTGCACCCCGATCGCTGGGGCAAGGGTTATGCGACGGAGGTTGCCAAGGCGGCGCTCGCGTTCGGTTTCGACACGCTGAAGCTCGACCTGATCTTCGCCATCACCCTGCCCGAGAACCTGTCGTCGCAGGCGGTGATGAAGCGCATCGGCCTCACTTACCGCAAGCGCGTCGACTACAAGGGCTTCAAGGAGATCGTCTGGTTCGACATCGACAAACCGGCTTGGCAGGCCGCCCGCTAGCCGGCGAGCACTTCGATCGCGGCGCGATGGACTGCCGGGTCTCCGGCCGCGAGCACAGAGCCGTCCGAACGCATGTCGAGTTCGCCACCGCGCCAGTCGGTGACCAGACCGCCGGCCCCCTTGATCACCGGGACGAGGGCGGCGAAGTCGTAGAGCTTGAGACTCGCCTCGACCACGAGATCGACGTGCCCCGCCGCCAGCAGGCCGTAGGCGTAGCAGTCGCCGCCCCAGCGGAAGAGCTTCACCTTCTCGGTGAGCGCGCGGTGCGGCCGCTCGTAGGCGCCGGGGAACATGATCGGCGAGGTCGAATACATGTAGGCTTGGCCGAGCGATTCACAGGCACGCACGGCGATCGGTGCGCCGTTCAGGGTGGTGCGCGCGCCGGCAACGCCGACCCAGCGCTCCCCGAGGATCGGCTGATCGATCACGCCCAGCACGGGCGAGCCGCGGTGCAGGAGCGCGATCAGGGTGCCGAAGATCGGCAGACCGGTGATGAAGGCCTTGGTGCCGTCGATGGGATCGAGCACCCAGACATAGTCGGCATCGGTGCGCACCGCGCCATGCTCCTCGCCGAACACGCCGTGGTTCGGCACGTGCCTGTCGAGCAGGGCGCGCATCGCCGTCTCGGCCTCGCGGTCGGCGGCGGTGACGGGGCTGAGATCGCTCTTGTCGTCGACCGTCAGTCCGCTGCGGAAGTAACGCGAAACGATGGGTCGCGCGGCGTCGGCGAGGCGATGGGCCAGAGCGACCAGCTCGGCGGAAACCGGTCCGGCCATCGCGGCTGCGAGCTTACGGTCCGAGCGTCTTCAGGAAGGCGATGATGTCTGCGCGCTCCTGCTCCTTGGAGATGCCGGCGAACGCCATCTTGGTGCCGCGCACATAGGAGGTCGGCTTGAAGATCAGATGGTTGATGTCCTCGACGCTCCACGTGCCGCCCTTGGCCTTCAGCGCCGATGAATAGGCGAAGCCCTCGTGGCCCGCCTTCTCGCGTCCGACGATCGCCCACAGATTCGGGCCGACCTTGTTGGCGCCGCCCTTGTCGGTGGTGTGGCAAGTGAAGCACTGCTTCTGGAAGGCGACCTTGCCGGCCTCGACGTTCGCGCCGGCCAGCTTGGGCTCGATCGGCGCCAGCTCGGCGGCGGCGGGCGCAGCGGCCGCTACCTGCGGCGCGGCGTCGGCCACCTCGATGGCGGGCTTGTCGAGCTTGTGTGGATGGACCACGGCGTTGGACACCTTGCCCACCACCATCGCGAAGAGGGCGGAGGCCAGAACGCAGCCCGCAACCGTGTTGAAATTGGCCATCGTCAGTTCCCGCAGCAGCAGATTGTCTGGACCTGCCTGTAGCACGCCCCAAGCCCCGTCAGTAGTATCTCATCGGCCTGCGGCCCTCGCGCGGCGGAACGTCGCAAGTCTCGGATATTGCGAGGTTTTTCGTGCCCGGGCCGGTGGTTGACGGGGCGCATCCGGCGGGCGAAACAACCGGCCCGCTATCGGGCAGGGTGAAAAGGGGAGATCGAGCAATGGCGAAGGCCAAGGCCGGGGCCAGGGATAGGGCCGCCAACACGATCGCCTTCCAGGGCGAACCCGGTGCCAACTCCGACATGGCCTGCCGGGCGGCCTTTCCCTACATGACCACCCTGCCCTGCCCGACCTTCGACACCGCCATGGCCGCGGTCCAGAGTCGGCGCGCCGAGCTCGCCATTATCCCGGTCGAGAATTCGATCGCCGGTCGGGTCGCCGACCTGCACAGTCTCCTGCCGCACACCCGGCTGCAGATCGTCGCCGAGCATTTCCAGCGCGTCGAGCACTGCCTCGTGGCGTTGCCCGGCGCTTCGCTCAAGAGCATCCGAACGGTCAAGAGCCACGTCCAGGCGCTGGCGCAGTGCCGCAACTTTCTCAAGAAGCATCGCATGCAGCCGCTGGTCCATGCCGACACGGCGGGCGCCGCGCGCGAGATCGCCGAGATTGGCGACCGGAACGTGGGTGCCATCGCCTCGTCGCTGGCGGCGCGCATCTACGGCCTGAAGGTGCTGGCGCGCAACATCGAGGACGCCGACCACAACACCACGCGCATGCTGGTCTTCTCGCGCGAGGCGGCGCGGCCGGATTGGCGGACGGTGGCCTGCATGACGGCCTTCCTGTTCCGGGTGAAGAGCCGGCCGGCCGCGCTCTACAAGGCGCTGGGCGGCTTCGCCACCAACGGCGTCAACATCGTCAAGCTGGAAAGCTATCTGTCAGGCGCGCATTTCGAGCAGGCACAATTCTATGCCGAGGTGGAGGGTCATCCCGAGCAGCGCGGATTGCACCTGGCGCTCGAGGAACTGGGCTTCTTCTCGGAGGAGCTGAAGATGCTCGGAACGTTCCCGGCCAACCCGTTCCGCCGCAAGGGCTGGGACGCGCCGACGCGCCCGGGCACCTGAGGCAGAGGAGACGAGCCCACCATGCCACAGCAGCCCGTCCGCATCGCCCCGTCGATCCTCTCGGCGGATTTCGCCGCGCTCGGTGCCGAGATCGCCGCCGTGACGGAGGCGGGGGCCGACTGGATCCACGTCGATGTGATGGACAACCACTTCGTGCCCAATCTGACCATCGGGCCGATGGTGGTGAAGGCGTTGCGCAAGCACAGCCAACGGCCGTTCGACGTCCACCTCATGGTGACGCCCGTCGACCCGCTGGTGCCGGCGTTCGCCGAGGCGGGCGCCGACATCATCTCCTTCCATCCCGAGGCGGGGCCGCATGTGCATCGTACGCTGCAGTTCATCAAGAGCCTGGGCAAGAAGGCCGGGGCGGTGTTGAATCCCGCCACGCCCCTGGCGGCGATCGAGCATGTCCTGGGCGATCTCGATCTGGTGCTGGTGATGAGTGTCAACCCCGGCTTCGGTGGTCAGGCCTTCATCGAAAGTCAGCTCGCGAAGATCGCCGCGCTGCGCAAGGCGATCGATGCGCTCGGCAAGCCGATCGACCTCGAGGTGGATGGTGGCGTCAATGCCGAGACGGCTCGGCGCTGCATCCGGGCGGGTGCCGACGTTCTGGTCGCCGGCACCGCCGTCTTCGCCGGCGGGCCGACGAAGTACGCAGCGAACATCGCCGCCCTCAAAGAGGGCAGCCGGCGTCCAGGCTAGAGGGATACTTCGCCCGCGAGCATCGGCACGCAGTCGCCGCCGACGCTGGCGCGAATCCCGTCGCTGGCCAGGCGGGCAGTGCAGGCGAGCAGGCTCGGTCGGCCCATCTCGACACCCTGCACGATCTCGTAGCGCCGCTCGCTGTCGGAAGTGAGGGACAGGAGCAGGGCGGCCAGCGAAGTGGCGGCGCTGCCGGTCGCCGGATCCTCGACGGTGCCGGAGAGAGGGGAGAACATCCGGGCGCGGAGGCGTTCGCCGCCGCGGGCGTAGAGGTAGATCGAGAGTCGGCCGCCGCCCATGTCGCCGAAGCTTGCGACGGCGTTGCGGAAGCTCTCCAGGTCGGGCGCGGCTCGCCCGAGCGCCTCACCCGTCACCTCGGCGATCAGGAAGGGATTGCCGACGGACGCCTCGATCGGCGCGTGGTGCAAGATGACGATGTCGGTGTCCGCCAATCCGACGCAGGGCGCCAGCAGATCGACTGTCATCTTGCGCCCGAGCGACAACGGCTGCGGCGCGGCGATGACGATGCGCCTGCCTTCGGCGCGCACCTCGACGAGGCCGGCGATCTCCTCGAAGCGCAGCACCCCGTCCTTGGCGCCCCCCTGCTGTGTCAGCACCCAGCCCGTGCCGACATTGGGATGGCCGGCGAACGGCATCTCCGCCTTGCGGTTGAAGATGCGTACACGCGCGGTGTTGGCCGGATCGGTGGGCGGCAGCACGAAGGTCGTCTCACTGAGATTGAACTCGGCGGCGAGCGATTGCATCTCGGCGTCGGACATGCCGCGCGCATCCGGGAACACGGCCAGCGGATTGCCTCCGAAGCGCCGGGTGGTGAAGACGTCGACGGTGACGAAGGTGAAGCGGCGCATGGATCCACTACACCAACTCGACGCCGATCTCCTTCGCGATGCGGCGTAGAGCGTGGATCGAGCGCGCGGTGGCCTCGCGACCATTGTCGAAGCAATGAGTCTCGATCGTCGCGAGAACCTCGGGTACTTCCACCTTGCTGAGCAGCTTGAGGAGCAGGTCGGACCAAGGGATGTCTCCGTCGCCAAGCGGCACGGAGCGATTGGTCGTCAAGTCGCGGTCCTTCAGATGGAGGGCATCGACCATCGGTGCGAGGTAGGCGATGTCCTCCTCGCTCGGTGGCGCTCCCATGGCCCAGCTGTTGGCGATGTCGATCAACGGCCTGAGATGCTTGGGCGGCTCTTCCCGATCGTTCACATGCGCAAAGAACCGTGCCAGTTCGGCGATCGTGCCGATGTTGCAGACCGGCTCGTTTTCGAGTTCGACCGGCATGTCGAAAAGATGGCCGTAGCTGGTCATCTGTGCCACTGCCTGGTCGAGATGCTTGGGGACGAAATTGGGGTAGCGAAGAAAGCTAAAGGTTCTCACCCTCTGGGCGCGCAACACGATGGCAACGTCGAACGCGTAGGCAATCGGGTCTTCGGCAGGACAGTCGTCCGGATCGAAGGCGAAGTCGACCTTCTCGGGGAGCGGCTGACCGACCTTGGGTTTGCGGCGAGGCCACTTCAGAATCGGGGAGACATAGGTCGGCACTTCGATGCTGGCCGCCTCCAGCGTGGTCGCGATGGCGTTGACTTCGTCGATCTTCATGCCGAGCAGATTGCGACGATCGACCGTGCGCATGTCGAGACGGCGAATATCGTGCTCCTTGCAGAACGAGATCATCTCGGCCAGTGAAGGACCGATTTCATCACCGACGACCGAGAGGGCAAGACGGGGCAGTGTCATGCGCCGAATGTACTACGACACGCGGAGTTTGGGTAAAGTGTGAGCATGGAAGATTCAGCCCTGTTCGTCGGTACAGGCGAGGCCGACCAGTACCTTCTGCTGAAGTACGCCAACCGCCACGGCCTGATTGCCGGCGCAACGGGCACGGGCAAGACAGTCACCCTGCAGACCCTCGCGGAGGGATTTTCGGCGCACGGCGTGCCGGTGTTCCTGGCCGACGTGAAGGGCGATCTCTCCGGTATCGGACGGCCCGGCGCCGACCATCCGCGCGCCGTCGAGCGCGCGAGGCTTCTCAAGATCCGCGACTATGCCGGGCGGGGCTTTCCGGTTCGGTTCTGGGATCTGTTCGGGGAGAAGGGGCACCCGATCCGCACGACCGTGAGCGAAGTGGGGCCGGTGCTCATGGCGCGGCTGCTGCGGCTCAACGAGACCCAGGAGGGCGTCCTCAATATCGCCTTTCGCGTCGCTGACGAGAAGGGATGGCTGCTGCTCGACTACAAGGACCTGCAGGCCATGCTGCAATGGCTGGCCGCCAATGCCGCCGAGTTGACGACCGTCTACGGCAACGTGGGTCGGCAGACGGTGGGCACCATCCAGCGGCAGCTGTTGATCCTCGAGCAGCAGGGCGGCGCCCGCCTGTTCGGCGAGCCTGCACTCGATCTCGCCGATATGATCGCGTGCGATCCGGCCGGCACCGGCTACGTCAACGTGCTGGCCGCCGACCGACTGATGCGGAGTCCGCGCCTCTACGCGACCTTCCTGCTGTGGTTGCTGTCGGAGTTGTTCGAGAACCTGCCCGAGGTCGGCGATCCGGACAGGCCGAAGTTCGTCTTCTTCTTCGACGAGGCCCATCTGCTGTTCGACGGTGCTCCGAAGGCGCTGCTCGAGCGCATCGAACAGGTGGTGCGTCTGATCCGTTCCAAGGGCGTCGGAGTCTATTTCGTCACCCAGAACCCGCTCGACATCCCCGAAACCGTGCTCGGCCAGCTCGGCAATCGCGTCCAGCACGCCCTGCGCGCCTTTACGCCCAAGGACCAGAAGGCGGTCAGGGCGTCCGCCGAGACCTTCCGGCCCAACCCACAGTTCAAGGCGGCGGAGGCGATCCTCGAACTCGGCGTCGGCGAGGCGCTGGTCTCGTTCCTGGATGGGAAGGGCATTCCGACTCCGGTCGAGCGCGCGATGATCGCGCCGCCGCGCGGCCGCATCGGCCCCCTGACGGAGGCCGAACGCGGCGCATTCCTCGCGGCGAGCGTCCTGTCCGGCAAGTACGACACCATCGTCGATCGCGAATCGGCGCATGAGGTGCTGACCGGACGGATGGCCACGGTCGAACCCGAAGTGCCCGCAGCGGGAACGTCTTCGGTCCCCGATCCGAAGACCCGCGTCCCGGGCGGTCGGCAACGCGATTCGATCGGCGTCACGGTGGTGAAGGCGGCGAGCCGCAGCATGGCGACCATCGCCGCGCGCGAGGCGGCCAAGGCGGTGTTCGGGCGGGGCCGCGCCGCCAGCATTGGCGCCAGTGTCGGCGGTGCCATCCTGCGCGGCGTACTTGGGTCGATCCTGCGGCGGTAGCTATGCCAGCCGGTCGAGTTCCCTGACGATGGCGTCGCCCATTTCCTGGGTGCCGACCTTCTTCGTGCCCTCGGTCTTGCCGACCATGAGATCGCCGGTGCGGTAGCCCGCGGCCAGCACGTTCTCGACCGCCTGCTCGACGAGGTCGGCTTCCCTGCCGAGATCGAACGAGTAGCGCAGCATCATGGCGTAGCTGAGCGTCTCGGCGATCGGATTGGCCAGTCCTTTGCCCGCGATGTCGGGCGCGCTGCCGTGGATCGGCTCGTAGAGCGCCTTGCGGCGGCCGGTCGCGTCGGGGGCACCGAGCGAGGCTGACGGCAGCAAGCCCAACGAGCCGGTCAGCATCGAGGCTTCGTCCGACAGGATGTCGCCGAACAGGTTGTCGGTGACGATGACGTCGAACTGATTGGGCGAGCGCAGCAGTTGCATGGCGAGCGCGTCGGCGTACATGTGCTCGAGCTTCACGTCGGCGTACTGCTCCTTGTGCAGTTTGGTCGCCTCCTCGCGCCACAGCACGCCGGTGTGCATGACGTTGGCCTTCTCCGCCGAGAGGACCTTGTTCTTGCGCTTGCGCGCCAGCTCGAAGGCGACGGCGCAGACCCGGCGGATCTCGCCCGCGGTGTAGCGTTGCGTGTCGAAGGCCTCGACCTCGCCCTGGGCGTTGGTGTGCCGGCCGCGCGGCTCGCCGAAATAGACGCCGCTCGTCAGCTCGCGGATGATCATGATGTCGAGGCCCTTGACGATCTCGGGCTTGAGCGAGCTCGCATCGACCAGCGCGTCGAACACCTTGGCAGGTCGCAGGTTGGCGAACAGATCCATCTCCTTGCGCAGCCGCAGGAGGCCGCGTTCGGGCTTCTTGCTGAAATCGGCCGTGTCCCACTTCGGCCCGCCGACCGAGCCGAACAGCACCGCGTCGGCCTCCAGCGCGAGCTTCATCGTGTCGTCGGCAAGCGGCACGCCGTGCTTGTCGAGGGCGGCGCCGCCCACCACGTCTTCCTTGATGTCGAACCCGACGGCGCGCTTCTTGCCCATCCAGGCAATGATCTTGCGCACCTCGTTCATGACTTCGGGGCCGATGCCGTCGCCGGGCAGCATCAGCAGATTGCGGTTTGACGCCATTGCTTCAGATCTTTCGGATGTTGCGCGCTATTCCGCGGCGTGCAGCCAGGGCTGCGCTTCCTTTTGCTTCTTCTCGAAGGCATCGATGTCGGACGCCTTCTCCATGGTGAGGCCGATGTCGTCGAGGCCGTTCAGCAGGCAGTGCTTGCGGAAGGGGTCGATGTCGAAATGCACCGTGCCGCCGTCGGGCCCCTTGATCTCCTGTTTCTCGAGGTCGATCTCGATCACGGCGTTGGAGCCGCGGCTGGCGTCGTCCATCAGCTTGTCGATGATCTCCTTCGGCACCTTGATCGGCAGGATGCCGTTCTTGAAGCAGTTGTTGTAGAAGATATCCGCGAATCCCTCGGCAATGACGCAGCGGATGCCGAAATCGAGCAGCGCCCACGGTGCGTGCTCGCGGCTCGAGCCGCAGCCGAAATTCGGCCCCGCGACCAGGATGCTGGCGTTCTGGTAGGCCGGCTGGTCGAGGATGAAGTCCTTCTTCTGGCCGTCCGCTGTCCAGCGCATCTCGTAGAACAGCCCGTCCTTCAAGCCGGTGCGCTTGATGGTCTTCAGGAAGTTCTTGGGGATGATCATATCGGTGTCGACATTGACCATCGGCAGCGGTGCGGCGACGCCGCGCAGCGTCGTGAATTTTTCCATGGCTCCCTCGCGAAACGCCGGAATAAACGGGCTTTCCGACCGGTCGTCAAGCCATGGCGGCGGATGTCACAGTCGGCTCAGTCGAGTGGCCAGTTCCTGGTTCGCCCGCGTGGCAATGCCTGGGATGAGAAAAGCATCGACGATCCACCAGATGGCGATGACGGCGATGCCCAGGAGGCCGACGCCGATGAACACGGTGACCCAGGAAATCACCGAGATGATGGCCATCGCGACACCGCTTCCCGTCTGGCCCAGATAGAAGCGGTGGACGCCCAGGGCGCCCAGGAAGAACCACAGCAGATAGGCGATGCCGGTCGACTTCTTCGAAGCATCGTACTGCATGAGACGTGCGGCATCGGATCCGGGCGACGGCGGCGGCGCCCGAACATTGCTCGAATCGGTCATGGATGTCTCTCCCCGCTGTCGGCAGCCTAGGCGCGAAGGCTAGGCGATGGCAACAACCGAGACCGGATCAGCCGAAGCCCCATCCGGCCGTGTCGGGCATGGGCTGCCGGCGGCTCAGGTTGTTCAGGCCCTTGACGCAGCGCACCACCAGCCACACGGCGGTGAAGAGCAGGATCAGGAACCCGATGAAGAAGAACGAAGTGATCACGCCCACGATCGCCATCACCAGGCCGCGCCAGAAGGTGGCGACCTGGAACTCGAAATGCGAGCGATCAACCGGGTCGGTGGCGGTCGGTCTGTTCAGGTAGGCGATGACAATGCCGACCAACCCCGCGGGCGCAATCACCAGCGCCAGCAGGTACAGGAGGTAAACGAGCTGAGGCAGGTTGCTGAACAGCCCCTGACCGTCGATCAGCGCAGGGGGCCTCGGTTCGTTCATCGCACCTTCACGACGAGGGTGCTGGCGATCATGTCGTGCAGGCCGCGCTTGCGGTCGGTGAAGGCGACCATGATGAAGCCGATGCAGAGGATGAGCGCCGAGAGGAGCTTGGCGAAGTAGCGGCCGGAGGCGCGGCCGAAGCTCAACCGCTCGCCTTGATCGGTCACGACCCTCAACCCGACGGCCATCTTGCCGAGCGTGGCGCCCCGCTCCGAACTCTCCATCAGGGCGAAGTAGAGCCAGCCGATGATGAGAGAGCCGACATTCACTGTCGGGTCGAAGGCGGTCTTCTCGCCGCCGAACATGTCGACGCCGAGGAGACTCGCCAGTATGGCGCTCGCGCCGCCGAGCAGGATCGCATCGATCAAGTACGCGACGACACGAATCCAGAAGCCGCCATAGGAGACGGCGGCGGAGCCGGAGCCGGAAGCGCCGGCATTCCATACCGGCGGCGGCGGCGGAGCGGCCGGACCGGAACCGGGAACGTTGGCCATGGCGTTCTCCCCATTCTTGCAAAAGAAATCGGGCGGTGCATTGCTGCACCGCCCGTCACGATACCACTCCCCGGCGGAACCTCGCTATTGGAAGTCGCGCACATCTGCCAGCGTGCCGCGGATCGCCGCTGCCGCGGCCATCGCCGGACTGACGAGATGCGTACGTCCACCGCGGCCCTGGCGGCCCTCGAAATTGCGATTCGAGGTCGAGGCGCAGCGTTGGCCGGGCTCGAGCCGATCGGCGTTCATGGCGAGGCACATGGAACAGCCCTGCAGGCGCCACTCGAAACCGGCCTCGAGGAAGATCCTGTGCAGCCCTTCCTTCTCGGCTTCCTGCTTCACCAGCCCGGAGCCCGGCACGACCATTGCCGAGACTCCGGGAGCCACCTTGCGGCCGCGTGCGATTTCGGCGGCGGCACGCAGATCCTCGATGCGGCCGTTGGTGCACGAGCCGATGAAGACCCGATCGATCGGAATGTCGACGAGCTTCGTGCCCGGTGTCAGCCCCATGTAGGCCAGCGACCGTGCCCACGCCTCGCGCCGGTTCTCGTCGGGTGCATTGGCGGGGTCGGGCACGACGTCGGTGATCGGCAGCGCGTCCTGCGGGCTGGTGCCCCAGGTCACCATCGGCGGGATGTCCGCCGCGAGAAGGTCGACCTGCGTATCGAACGTGGCACCCTTGTCGGTCGGCAGCCGCCGCCACTGGCCGAGCGCCAGGTCCCAGGCACCGCCTTTCGGTGTATGGGGTCGGCCTTCGAGATACTGGAACGTCGTCTCGTCGGGCGCGATCAGGCCGGCGCGCGCGCCCGCCTCGATCGACATGTTGCAGACAGTCATGCGGCCTTCCATCGTCAGCTCGCGAATCGCGCGGCCGGCATACTCGATGACGTAGCCGGTGCCGCCCGCGGTGCCGAGCCTGCCGATGATGGCCAGGATGACGTCCTTGGCGGTGACACCGAGCGGCAAGCTTCCCTCGACGGCGACGCGCATGCTCTTGGCCGGCTTCTGGATCAGCGTCTGGGTGGCGAGCACGTGCTCGACCTCCGACGTGCCGATGCCGAAGGCAAGTGCGCCGAAGGCGCCGTGCGTGGAGGTGTGGCTGTCGCCGCAGACGATGGTCATGCCGGGCAGGGTCAGGCCCTGTTCGGGCCCGATGACGTGCACGATACCGCGGCGTGGGTCGTCGAGGCCGAAGTAGGGCACGCCGAACTCGGCGACGTTCTTCTCCAGCGTCTCGACCTGGGTGCGCGATTCCGGATCCTCGATCCCCTGGCTGAAATCGGTGGTCGGCGTGTTGTGGTCGGCGACGGCGATGGTGGCGTCCGTACGGCGCACGCCGCGGCCGGCCATGCGCAGCCCCTCGAAGGCCTGCGGGCTTGTCACCTCGTGGACGAGGTGACGATCGATGTAGAGCACGCAGGTGCCGTCGTCCTGACGATGCACGACATGCGCATCCCAGATCTTCTCGAACAACGTCCGCGGCGGCGGCGGTGGCGGCGTGGCCGATTTCTTGCGGAACGCCATGGCGCGCCTACTTCTTGCCGCCGCCCTTGGCGGCGCGGACGTTGCCCTCGGACTTGGGCTTCTCCTTCTTGAGCTTCTCGCGCCGCGGCCGCTTCGCCGCCTCTTCGGCCTGCTCGGCGATCAGTTCGCGCTGGGCCTCGACGTCCTCGGCGATACGGCTCGCCTTGCCGCGCAGGTCCCGCAGGTAGTAGAGCTTGGCGCGGCGCACCGTGCCCTTGCGTACCACCTCGATCTCCCAGATGCCGGGACCATAGAGCGGGAAGACGCGCTCGACGCCCTCGTTGAAGCTGATCTTGCGCACCGTGAACGAGGAGTTCACCCCGGCGTTCTTGCGCGCGATGCAGAGGCCTTCGTAGACCTGAAGACGCTCGCGGTTGCCTTCCTGCACCTTGACGTGCACGCGCAGCGTGTCGCCCGGTTCGAAACGCGGCACCGGCCGTTCGGCCTGCACCTTGTCGATCGTCGCTTGGCCGACCGTGTCGAGAATGTTCATCGTATCCGTCCTTTCGTCACTTCTCTTCGTTCGCCTTCGCGCTCCGCGCCGCCCACAGATCGGGCCGTCGCCGCCGCGTGATCTCTTCCCGCTGCTTCATCCGCCATTCGCCGACCTTGCCGTGATGGCCCGATACCAGGATCTCCGGCACGCGCCGTTCGATCCCGTCGGGCCCGGCCCAGGCTGCCGGGCGGGTATAGTGCGGGTACTCCAGCAATCCGTCCTCGAAACTCTCCTCGCTCGCCGACGCGGGTTCGCCCATTACACCGGGCAGCAGCCGCACACAGCAATCCATCACAGCCATGGCCGCGATCTCGCCGCCTGAAAGCACGAAATCGCCGACCGAAATCTCCTCCAACGCGTGGGCCTCGATGACACGCTCGTCGACGCCCTCGAACCGCCCGCACACCAACACCACACCCGGACCCGCCGCCAGCTCCCGCCCGCGCGCTTGCCGGAACGGGCGCCCGCGCGGGGACAGCAGCAGCTTCGGCACGCCGGGCTCGGCGACCGCCTCGATCGCCGCCGACAGCACGTCGGGCTTCATGACCATTCCGGCGCCGCCGCCGAACGGCGCGTCGTCGACCGTGCCATGGCGATCCCTGGCGAACCGCCTGATGTCGATCGCCTCCAGCGACCAGCGCCCTTCCCTCAATGCCTTGCCGGCCAGGCTTTCGCCCAACGGTCCTGGAAACATCCCCGGAAAGAGCGTCAGCGCCGCTACTCTCCACATCCTGGGCGCCACACGTTGCCTCACGCCTCCTTCGCTTCTCCGCCGGCCAGCAGACCGGCCGGCGGATCGACCACAACCTTGCCGCCCTCGACATCAATCTCGGGCACGGCCTCGTCGGTGAACGGCAGAACCACGCCACCCGACACTTCCATCACCGGTCCGGCGCCGAAATCGTGGAAGGCGACCACCTTGCCCCATTTCCGTCCGTCCCGCCCGACCGCGGCGAGACCGATCAGGTCCGCCTCGTACCACTCCCGCTCGCCCGTCGCCGGCAGGGCGCTGCGCAACACGTAGAGCCGCAGGCCCCGCAACGCTTCGGCCGCCGTGCGATCGGCTACGCCCTCGATCCGGGCGAGCACCGCGCCGCGCGCGACGCTCAGAACCTCGACCCGATACTCCTTCCTTCCTGTCTCGTCCGACAGCTTGCCGTATGCGCCGATCGCGGTCGGATCCTCGGTGTAGCTCTTGATGCGCACCAGACCGCGCACGCCGTGCGGTGCCGCCACGACACCGAGCAGGACGCGGTCCGCACGCATCAGCCGGCTGCCGCCTCCTTGGCGTCTTCCGTCGGCGCTCCGTCTCCGGCCGCGGCGGCCTTCATGCGCTCCTGCGCCTTGGCACGCGGCTGGTTCTTTTTGGTCTGCTCGCGGCGTTCGCGCGGCTTCATCATTTCCGCTTGGGCCAGGAACTTGGCGACCCGATCCGACGGCTGCGCGCCCACCTTCAGCCAGTGCGCGATGCGCTCCTTGTCGAGGGTCACGCGCTGGGCGTGTTCGCGTGGCAGGAGTGGATTGTAGGTGCCGAGCTTCTCGATGAAGCGGCCGTCACGCGGGCTGCGCGAATCGGCCACGACGATGTGGAAGAACGGCCTTTTCTTGGCGCCGTGACGGGTCATGCGGATGGCTAGCATTCTGTCTCCTTCACAATTTCATCGCGGGAAGCCGGCCGGAGGCATCATGCCCCCGAGGCTGCGCATGAATCCTTTCTCTCCGAGTTTGTTGACGCGTTTCATCATCTTCAGCATGTCGGCGTGCTGCTTCAGGAGCTTGTTGACGTCCTGGACCTGCACGCCGGAGCCCTTGGCGATGCGCTTCTTGCGCGAGGCGTGGATGATGTCGGGGTTGCGCCGTTCCTTGGGCGTCATGGCGAGGATCACCGCTTCCTGACGCTTGAGCTGGCTCTCGTCGACCTTCGCCTTCGACATCGCGGCCTTGGCCTGCATGGCGCCAGGCAGCATGCCCATCAACCCTTGCAGGCCGCCCATCTTGCGTAGCTGGCGTAGCTGGGAGAGCAGGTCGTCCATGTCGAACTGGCCCTTGCGGACCTTGGCGGCGAGCTTCTCGGCGTCTTCCTTCTCGATCGTCTCGGCGGCGCGCTCGACCAGCGAGACGATGTCCCCCATGCCGAGGATGCGGCCGGCGATGCGGTCCGGGTGGAAGGGCTCGAGTTGGTCGAATTTTTCACCGACGCCGATCAACTTCACCGGCCGGCCGGTGACGGCGCGCATGGAAAGCGCCGCACCGCCGCGCGCGTCGCCATCGACGCGGGTCAGCACGATACCGGTGACGGCAAGCCGCTCGTTGAACGCCTTGGCGACATTGACCGCGTCCTGGCCGGTCATGGCGTCGGCGACGAGTAGCGTCTCCTTGGGCTGGGCGAGCTCGGAGATCTGCTTGACCTCCGCCATCAATTCCTCGTCGATGGCGAGACGACCCGCCGTATCGAGGATCAATACGTCGAAGCCCTCGCGTCGCGCCGTCTCGAGCGCGCGCCGGGCGATGGCGAGCGGCATCTCGAGCGGCACGATGGGCAAGGTCGGCACGCCGGTCTGCTCGCCCAGCACCTTGAGCTGCTGTTGCGCGGCGGGGCGTCGCGTGTCGAGCGACGCCATCATCACCTTGCGCTTCGCCGCGAAGGTGCCTTCGAACATCCCGGCCGCCATGCCCTGCGGGCCCTGGCTCAAACGGTAAGCGATCTTGGCCGACGAGGTCGTCTTGCCTGATCCCTGCAGGCCGACCATCAGGATCACGACAGGCGGGATGGCGTTGAGATCGAGATCGGCGACCGTGCCGCCAAGCATCTCGACCAGGTGGTCATTCACGATCTTGACCACCATTTGTCCCGGCGTGACCGAGCGGATCACGTCGGCGCCGATGGCCTTCGGTCTGACTTCGTCGATGAACTGGCGCACGACCGGCAGGGCGACGTCGGCCTCGAGCAGCGCCGTGCGCACTTCGCGCAGGGCCGCGTCGACATCGGACTCCGAGAGCGCTCCGCGCCCACGCAGCCGGTCGAAAACGTCGCCCAGTCGTTTGCTCAGACCCTCGAACATGCCCTTCTCGTCCGCCCAAACACCTATCGCGCCGATGCGCGAACCCTCGCGGATCGACGGAGCTCCCCCACGGGGAACCAGAAATCGGCACGACCGATTGAGCGGCCGGGGTATAAGTCGATTCGGGTGCCAAGTCAAAAAGCCGGGCAACGGATGCCAAGTTGTTGAACGATAACGATTCTCGGCCCATTCCGGGCTGGTCGATGCTGCTGTTCGGAGCCATCGCGCTGCCGCTGGCGGCGGCGGCCAGCTACCTTTGGGAGGGCGGCTCGATGCTGCCCCTGCTGTCGCTGTTCTTTCTGGCGGGCGGGCTGGCAGCGGTTCTGGCCGTCGCTCCGATGGGCCGGGACGCCCTGCCGGCGCTCGGGGTCCGCTGGGTCGGATGGCCGCCGCTGGTGCTGGGGGCGATCGCCACCATGGTACTGTCGATCGCGGTCAGCCGCATCGGGCCGTCGCCCGAAGGCGTGGACGACGCCATGCGGATGGTGCGCGAGCCGCATCTCTTCTTGGCCAGCCTGTTGGTGTTCGCTGTGCTGGCGCCGCTGGTCGAGGAATTGGTGTTTCGCGGCCTGTTCTACGGCTGGCTCGAGGGAGTGTGGGGCCCGCGCGTGGCGGTCGCCGTCAGTTCGGCGGCTTTTGCGCTCGCGCACTACGAGCCGGCGCACATCGTCGTCGTGGCGCCGCTGGGCTTGCTGTTCGGCTGGTTGCGCTGGCGGACCCGGTCGGTCCTGCCATCGCTGTTCGCCCATGTCGTCAACAACGGCGTCGCGGTGATGGCCGCCGCCGCGCTTGGCGTTTGATCAGGCCGCGAGCTTGCGGTCGACGAAATCCAGACGGTCCTGGCCCCAGAAGATCTCGCCATCGATGACGAAAGACGGCGCACCGAACACGCCCTGCTCGATCGCGTGCTTCGTATAGGCTTCGCGCTTGTCGACCATCGCCTCGCCCGCCTTCATGACGGCGTCGGCATCGAGGCCGCAGGAGCGAACGATCCCGGCAAGCGTCGCCGGATCGCCGGTGTCTTTCTCCTCGGCCCACAGCGCGGCGAGCACCGCGTGGGCGAGCTTGATCGCATCCTTCATTCGTCCCTGCTCGCGCAGTGCGATGACGCAACGGGCGGCCGGAACCTCGTTGGCCGGGAAGAACCTGGGTTCGAGCGTCAGCTCGACGCCGAGATGGTCACGCCAACGCTTGAGCTCCATCATGCGGTAGGCTTGGCGCTGGGGCGCGCGCTTGGGCAGCGGCAGGCCGCCCGAGACGGCGAACACCGAGCCGAAATCGACCGGCCAGATCGTCACGTCGGCGCCGTGCTTCGCCGCAATCGCCTCGAAACGCCTGGAACCGAGATAGGTCCACGGCGAGTTCAGCGAAACGTAGTAGTCGACGTGCCTGGCCATGCTGTTTCCTCCGAGGGCCGGGACTGTGGCATCTTTGCCGGGTGACGCAAGGGACTATCGCCATCACCGGCGGCGACGCCGCCTATTTCGATCTCATGCGCGACTGTGTTGCCTCCCTGCGTGCCGTTCCGGAGGGCCGGGCGATGGCACTAGGGGTGCTCGATTGCGGGTTGACCGAGGCGCAACGGGGCTGGTGCGTGGGGCAGGGCGCCTCGCTCGTCGTGCCGCGGTGGGATTTCGAGTTTCCCGGACGCGACCGACTCAAGGATGGCTACAAGGCGCTGACTGCGCGTCCGTTCCTGCCGCGCTATTTTCCTGGCTTCGAAGTCTATGTCTGGATCGACGGAGACTGCTGGGTGCAGCAAGGCGATGCGCTGGCGTTGTTCGTCGCCGCCGCGCGGACCGGCGCGCTGGCCGTCGCGCCCGAGATCCATCGGTCGATGCGCCACTATCATCATGCCTGGACGGAGTTCTCGACCGTCAATGGCACCGCCTTCGAATCCTGCTTCGACCGGGCGACCGCCGAGCGCCTGATCCGCCGACCACTGATCAATGCCGGCGTGTTCGCACTGGCGGCCGATGCGCCCCACTGGGTCGGCTGGGGCGATCTGCTGGGCGAAGCGCTGCAACGTTCGACGAACATGACCGATCAGGTCGCGCTGAACGTGCTGGCTTACGACCGCGGCTATCGGTACGAGGCGTTGCCGAGCCGCTGCAACTGGCCGGTCCACCACGCCACGCCGTTCTGGGACGCCGGGCGGGAGCTCTTCGTCGAGCCCGCGATGCCCTACGAGCCGCTCGGAATCCTGCACCTGACCATCTACACCAAGCGATTGGCCGCCCTCGACGTGCGCGAGATCGGCGGGTCGCGCGCTGGCGAGGTGCGGATGCGCTCGTTGCGCTGGCCGGGTCGAACGGCCATATAGCCCGCCATGGGCGGCACGCCATTCCTCAAGATGCATGGGCTGGGCAACGACTTCGTCATCCTCGACGGTCGGGCCGGCACGCTCGACCTGCCGCCCGAGCGGCGGCGCGCCATCGCCCATCGTCGGCTGGGCGTCGGTTGCGATCAGTTGATCGTGCTGGAGCCGCCGAACGATCGTGGCGCCGACGTCTTCATGCGCATCTACAATCCCGACGGCAGCGAAGCCGGCGCCTGTGGCAACGCGACACGCTGCGTGGCGTCGTTGGTCATGGCGGAGCACCGTTCGGATCATGCGACGGTGCAGACGGTATCGGGCCTGCTCGAGGCGCAGACGACCGGAATGGATGGCAATGGCCTGCCGGTGATCGCGGTCGACATGGGGCCGGCGAAGCTCGACTGGCGCGAGATTCCCGTGCGCGAGGCCTGCGACACCAACCGCATGCCGGTCGGCATCGGCCCGTTGCAGGACCCGGTCGGTACCAACATGGGCAACCCGCATGCCACGTTCTTCGTCGCCGATGCACTCTCGCCGGCACTCGATCCCCTCGCCGCCGAGCTGGAACGGCATCCGTTCTTTCCGCAGCGTGCCAATATCGGGCTCGCCCAGGTGGTCGGCGAGAACAGGCTTCGTCTGCGGGTCTATGAGCGCGGCACCGGCTTCACCCTGGCATGCGGCTCGGGAGCGTGCGCGGCGGGCGTGGCCGCGGCGCGGCGCGGGCTCACCGGCCGCAAGGTCGAGATCGTGGTCGAGCATGGAACGCTTGGCATTGAATGGATGGGCGACGGCCGCGTCACCATGACGGGTGGCATTTCCCACTCCTACCGGGGCGAGCTGTGAGCGATATCGTCGAAACCGAGCGCAAGGGTTCGTGGCTGTCGCGCCTGCGTGACGGGCTTGCCAAATCGACCAAGCGCGTCACCGAGAACATCGCCAGCCTCTTCACCAAGAAGAGGCTCGACCAGGCGACGCTCGACGATCTGGAGGATGCGCTGATCCAGGCCGATCTAGGCGTCAGCGTAGCGGCGCGCCTGATCGAGAAGCTCGGCAAGGAGCGCTTCGGCAAGGAAGTGACGGACGAGGAGGTTCGGGCTGCCTTCGCCGACGACATCGCCGAGATTCTCCGGCCGGTCGCCACGCAACTCGCCGTCGATTCGGCGCGCAAGCCGCATGTGGTGCTGGTGGTCGGAGTCAACGGCAGCGGCAAGACGACGACCATCGCCAAGCTCGCCCACCTCTTCAAGGGAGAGGGAAGGAAGGTCATGCTGGCCGCGGGCGATACGTTCCGCGCCGCCGCGGTCGAACAGCTCGAGGTCTGGGGCGCCCGAGCGGGCGTGCCGGTGATCGCCAAGGAGACGGGCGCCGATGCGGCCGGCCTGGCGTACGAGGCGCTGGAAAAGGCACGCGCCGGCGGCTACGACGTGCTGCTGATCGACACGGCCGGCCGGCTTCACAACAAGACCAACCTGATGGAAGAGCTCGCCAAGATCGTCCGCGTGATCCGCAAGCTCGATGCCGGTGCGCCGCACTCCTGCCTGCTGGTGCTCGACGCCACGACCGGCCAGAATGCCCATGCACAGGTGGAGACGTTCAAGAGCATGTCGCCGGTCGACGCTCTGGTGCTCACCAAGCTGGACGGCAGCGCCAAGGGCGGTGTGCTGGTGGCGCTGGCGGAGAAATTCAAGCTGCCGGTTGTGGCGATCGGCGTCGGCGAGGGCATCGACGATCTTCGACCGTTCGAGGCGCGCGCCTTCGCCCGCGGCCTCATGGGATTGCCGGCATGAGCGACGACGTCAAACCTGAACAAGGCATGCGCAAGCTCTACGCCACGGGGCTGGAGCTCGGACCGCTGATCCTGTTCTTCATCGCCAACGGCCGCTGGGGCATCTTCGCCGGCACGGCCGTCTTCGTCGTCGCGACGGCCATCGCGCTGCCCTGCTATCGCCTGATGGAGAAACGCTGGCCCGTCATGCCGCTGGTCGGTGGCTTCTTCGTGCTGGTGTTCGGCGGCCTCACGATCTGGCTGCAGGACGAGACCTTCATCAAGATGAAGCCGACCATCGTGAACTGCCTGTTCGGCGCCATCCTGGGCGGCGGATTGCTGCTCTTCCGGCGGCCGTTGCTGAAACCGATCTTCGGCGCCGCCTTCCGCCTGACCGACGAGGGCTGGCACAGGCTCACGCTGCGCTGGACACTGTTCTTTTTCGTGCTGGCGGCGGTCAACGAGGTGTTCTGGCGCGGTTTCTCGACCGACACCTGGATCGCCAGCAAGATGTTCGTGAGCTTTCCGCTGACGCTCCTGTTCGCCTTCCTGCAGGTGCCGCTGCTCCGTCGCCACTGGGACGGCGCCGACAATCCCTTCGCGCGTGGCAGTTGAGGCGCAGCCCTACTCCGCGGCCTGCGCCACCGCGAGGACACCCTGCGGGCTCTTGGCCGTTCGCAGCTTGCGCGCATAGGCCTCCAGCCAGTCGATGTCGGCTGGAGCGATGAACGAGCCGCCGCGTGCGCCGCGATAGATGTCGGGGTTGTCGACGGTCGCCGGAAGCTTTCCCTCGTTCATGAGGGCCTGCGCGGCGGCTATCGCGCGACGGCGGGTCAGTGCGATCATGCGATCGCTTGGCGCCAGATGCTCGAGCGTGCGGTCGACGATCTCGCCCATGCATTCGACTGCCGCCTGATCCTGGCGCCCAATGCCCTGGATGCCGGTGTAGTTGACGGTGCGCTGCATGTCGCGGTCGATGAAGTAGTCGTTGTCGCGCCGTGCCACGAGGCGCCAGCGGCCATACCAGTCGTTGGTCCGCGGCAGGTACTGCATGTCGGGGACCAGGCCGGGGATCGGCTCGCCGTTTCTGAGCGTCTGCAACGGCGGGGTCTTGTGCTTCCAGTTCACGTTGTAGGTCATGGTGTGGGTGTCATCCATCGGCACGTTGATCGTGCAGGTGATCTGATCCTCGATCGAGCCGTTTGGCGAGAAGGTGTAGAACGGCAACAGGAAGTGGGCGACCCGATAGTAGTTGTTGCCCGGCTCGGCCTCGCGGTAGGCGGCGTACATCGTGCCCCACTCGGTCTCCGTCGCCTTGTACTCCGGCGCGCGATCCAGAACGCCCCAGCGATGCATGCTCGTGGGATCGACATCGTCGACGTTGAGGCTACCGATATGGAGGAAGCCGAAGTGCGACGTGTCGATGTCGCCCTCGAGCGACTGGAACCAGTTGCATTCGCGCTGATGGACGCGAATGAGGTTCTCCTCCTGGGGCAGCATCAGTGCCTCGATGGCCGGCAAGCGCGGTGCCTCGGCGCGCGGCCCCATGTAAGTCCACACGAATCCGGCGCGCTCGATCACCCTGTAGGCCTTGGCCTTCACGCGATGCTTGAAGTCCTGCTCCGGCCGCACGTTCGGCATGTCGACGCAGTTGCCTTCCACGTCGAACTTCCAGCCGTGATAGACGCAGCGCAGACCATTTTCTTCGTTGCGCCCGAAGAACAGCGACGCGCAGCGATGCGGGCAGCGATGCTCCATGATGCCCACACGGCCATCGCTGTCGCGGAAGGCGATGAGCTGTTCCCCGAGCAGCAGCAATCGCATCGGTTCGCCGTCAGCCACAAGCTCGGACGAAAGACAGGCCGGGATCCAGTATTGCCGCATCAGCTCGCCCATCGGCGTGCCGGGGCCGACGCGGGTGAGCAATTCGTTGTGCGCTGCAGACAGCATGGCTTCCTCCACAATCGTTCGTCGCCGAACTCAAGTCTTGGACGCCGGAGGGCGTCGGGACGCTTACGCTCAAATTCCCGCCGGTTTCCTCGGTGGCCACATGCGGGCGAGATCGCCCGTCGGATTGGAGTAGGTGACGAAGTCGGCCTTGCCGCGCGAGTCGTGGAAATGGGCGAGCGCCCACACGACGGTCGGGAAGGCGAGTTGCTCCCAGGGAATGTCCGTCCACTCGAACAGGCCGACGTCCTCGCTCTCGATGCCCGGGGAGACGTCGGCGCTGACCAGCCGCGCGCGATACATGATCTGCACCTGGCCGATGCGCGCCACGCTGTACATGGCGAGCAACCGGTCGATCTCGATGGCGGCGCAGGCTTCCTCGCGCGCCTCGCGCTGGGCGGCCTGCTCGGTCGTCTCGCCGAGCTCCATGTAGCCTGCGGGCAGCGTCCAGAATCCCTTGCGCGGCTCGATGGCGCGCTTGGCGAGCAGGATCCTGTCGTCCCCTCCCTCCCGCCAGGTGCAGACGGCGCCGGCGACGATCTTGGGATTCTGGTAGTGGATGAACTCGCAGCGCCCACAGACCAGACGCTCGCGATTGTCGCCGTCCGGCACGCGCTTCTCGAAATGGTCCGGCGGATCCCAAGGGAGCCGTGGTCGGTCGCTCTGTGTCGGGGCGCTCATGCCCCGACTCTTAGGCCGCCCGGATCAGCGCCGCAACGCCGGGCAGGGCCTTGCCCTCCATCCATTCGAGGAAGGCGCCGCCCGCCGTCGACACGTAGGAGAATTTCTCCTCGACGCCCGCCGCCGCCAGCGCCGCGACGGTGTCGCCTCCGCCCGCCACCGACAGCAGCTTGCCGGCGCCGGTGAGCCCGGCGACGCAGCGTGCGAGCGCCACGGTGCCCGTGTCGAACGGCGTGATCTCGAAGGCGCCCAGCGGGCCGTTCCAGACCAGCGTGGCGCACTCGCCGACTTCCTTTTCGTAGAGCGCGATCGTCTTCGGTCCGACATCGAGGATCATCTGGTCGTCGGGGCAGGCGTCGGCGTCGACGACCTTGCTCGCCGCACCTGCCTTGAACTCGCCGGCCACGACGACGTCGACCGGCAGCAGCACCCGGCACTTCGCGGTCTTGGCCTTGTCGAGGATCTCGCGCGCGGTCGGGCCGAGGTCCTTCTCCGACAGCGACTTGCCGACACTGGTGCCCTGAGCCTGAATGAAGGTGTTGGCCATGCCGCCGCCGATGATCAGCTTGTCGACCTTGCCGACGAGGTTGCCCAGCAGGTCGAGTTTGGTCGAGACCTTGGCGCCGCCGACCACGGCGCACACCGGCCGTTTCGGGTTGCCCAGCGCCTTGTCGAGCGCCTCGAGCTCGGCCTGCATGAGGCGCCCGGCGACGGCGGGCAGGCGGTTGGCGATGCCCTCGGTGGAGGCATGGGCACGGTGCGCGGTCGAGAAGGCGTCGTTGACATACACGTCGCCCAGTACCGAAAGTTTGTCGATGAATCCCGGGTCGTTCTTCTCCTCTTCCTTGTGAAAGCGGAGATTTTCGAGCAGCAGCACCGAGCCCGGCTTGAGGGCGCGGATGGCGTCCTCCGCGAGCGGTCCGATGCAATCGTCGGCAAAGGCGACCGGCTTGCCGAGCGCCGCAGCGAGCGGCTCGACCAGCGGCTTGAGCGACATCTCGGGCACCCTCTTGCCTTCGGGTCGGCCGAAATGGCTGAGCACGATCACCTTGCCGCCCTTGCCGGCGAGTTCAGTGAGCGTCGGCGCGGCGCGCTCGATGCGGGTGGCGTCGCTGACCTTGCCGCCCTTCATCGGCACGTTGAGGTCGACCCTCACCAGCACGCGTTTGCCCGCGACGTCGGCGGAATCGATGGTCTTGAAGGTCACCTTGGGCATGCCGTTTCTCTTGTCGTGTCGGAGGTCAGCGTTTGCGGATGACGAATACCAGCACCTCGCCGTCGCGCGAAGCGGAGACCAATTCGTGGCCGGTCTGGCGGCAAAAGGCCGGAAAGTCCTGCCCGGCCGCAGGATCGGTGGCGCGTACGGTCAGCAATCCGCCGACGGGCAGCTCGCGCAGCTTGCGGTTGGCGCGCAGCACGGGCAGCGGGCAGAGCAAGCCGGTGGCGTCGTATTCGAGAGTCTCGGTCACGGTGCCCTGTAATATCGCATCGCCTCGGGCAGCCAGCGGCGAATGTCGGCGATGCGGGTGTCGTCGGCCGGATGGGTGCTCAGCCATTCGGCCCGGCGTCCGCCGCCTGAGTTGGCGGCGCGCATGCGTTCCCACAGTGCCACGGCCTCGCGCGGGTCGTAGCCGGCGCGCGCCATCAGAACGAGGCCGATATGGTCGGCCTCGCTCTCCTGAGCGCGTGACATCGGCAGCAGATAGCCGACAGTGGCGCCGGCACCGAGCGCTGCCATCATCAGCGGAAGCTGGCTGCGGTTGCGTCCGCTCGACGTGGCGGCAAGGACGGCGCCCGCTGCGGCCACGCCGACCGACGCCACCATCTGGTCGCTCATGCGCTCGGCGCCGTGGCGCGCGAGCGCGTGCGCCACCTCGTGGGCGATGACGACGGCGAGGCCCGTCTCGTCGCGCGTGATCGGCAGCAGCCCGGTGTAGACCGCGATCTTGCCGCCGGGCAGGCAGAAGGCGTTGGGCTCGTTCTTGTCGATGACCTTGAATTCCCAGCGGTAGCGCGGCGCCCGCCACAGGTTGGCCGGCGGTTGCTCGGCGGCGGCGGCGATGCGGCGTCCGACCTTTTCGACCAGCGCGTTGGCCTGCACGTTGCGTGACACCGGCTCGGTCGCCAGGACCTGGCGATAGGCCTGCAGACCCATCTGCAACTCCTCGCCCTCGCTCACCAGCATCACCTGCGAGCGGCCGGTAATCGGCGCGGCCTCGCAGGCGGAGACAAGCAGGGCGGCGCACAGCGCGAGCAGCGATGAAGCACGCATGGAAATGACTCTAGGAGGCCAGCGTCGTCAGGTCGAGAGGAAGCCGGGGCCGCCACGGTGCAGCAGCTCCTCGGCCAGATCGCGACCCAACGCGCGCGCCTGATCGGACGTTCCGCGCCGCTCCGCTGCGACCAGGCGGCTGCCATCGGGTTTGGCGATCAAGCCGCGCAGATGGAGCGAATCGCCCTCGAGCACGGCATGTCCGGCGATCGGCGTGCGGCACGAGCCGTCGAGCATGGCGAGCATGGCGTGTTCGGCCGCGACTCGAGTCATGGTCGATGCATGGTTGATCGCGGCGAGCCACCCGTTGGTGCGCGCATCGTCCTGCCGGCATTCGATGCAGACCGCGCCCTGGCCGACTGCCGGCAGCACTTCGTCCTCGGGGATCGGCACGCCGACATGGGCCATGCCGAGCCGCTTGAGGCCGGCGAGCGCCAGCAACGTCGCCTGGACCACGCCGGCGTCGCGCTTGGCGAGCCGCGTGTCGACGTTGCCGCGCAGGGTGACGATCTGCAGGTCGGGCCGCTGGTGCAGCAGCTGGGCGCGGCGGCGCAGCGCCGAAGTGCCGACAATGGCGCCGTGTCCGAGGTCGGCGATGCGCGTGGCGTCGCCGGCAATCAGCACGTCGCGCGCATCCTCGCGCGGCAGGAAGGCGGCGATGACGAGGCCGGCCGGCTGCGCGGTCGGCATGTCCTTCATGCTGTGCACGGCGGCATCGACGCGACCGGCCAGCAGTGCCTCCTCGATTTCCTTGACGAATAGTCCCTTGCCGCCGGCTTCGCCGAGCGGCCGGTCCTGGATGGCGTCGCCGGTGGTGCGGATCGGCACGATCTCGATCGCGTCGGGTGCCGACAACGCCGATACCGAGGCGGCCAGCGCGTCGCGCACGAGGCCGGTCTGCGTCAGCGCCAGTTTGCTGCCGCGCGTGCCGAGCCGCAGGAGGGAAGCCGCCATGGCGCTGCTCTAGCGCAGTGGGGGCGGCGAGGCTAGAAGACACGAATGCGCATCCTGGGCATCGAAACCAGTTGTGACGAGACGGCGGTGGCCGTCGTCGAGGCGCCACCGGGCGGGGCGCCGGTGGGCCGCATCCTCGCCAACGTCGTCTATAGCCAGCTCGCCGAGCATCGCCGCTTCGGCGGCGTGGTGCCCGAGATCGCCGCGCGCGCCCATCTCGAGCGTATCGACGGCCTGGTCGGCGATGCACTGGCCGAAGCCGGCGTCGGCCTCGGCGATCTCGACGGCGTCGCCGCCACGGGCGGCCCCGGCCTGATCGGCGGCGTGATGGTCGGCGTCATGACCGCCAAGGCGCTCGCCTTCGCCCACGACAAGCCCTTCCTTGCGGTCAACCATCTCGAGGGCCATGCGCTCTCCGTGCGGCTGACCGAGCCCGTCGAGTTCCCCTACCTGCTGCTGCTGGTGTCGGGCGGGCATTGCCAGCTGGCGACGGTGCGAGGGCCCGACTTCCAGGCGGGCGACTTCACGCGGCTCGGCACCACCATCGACGACGCCGTCGGCGAATGCTTCGACAAGACCGCCAAGCTGCTGGGGCTCGGCTTCCCGGGCGGTCCCGCCGTCGAGCGGGCGGCCGAAGGTGGCGACTCGCGGCGCTTTGCGCTGCCGCGGCCGATGTGGCGCAAGCCTGGCTGCGACTTCTCCTTCTCCGGCCTGAAGACCGCCGTTCGACAAACCGTCGAGAAACTGCCGGCGGGCGACGAGCGCGCCATCGCCGACCTCTGTGCCTCGTTCCAGCGCGCGGTGGGCGACGTGCTGGTCGATCGCTGCGCCAACGCGCTCTCCCTTGCACCGTCGCCGACCCTCGTGGTCGCAGGCGGCGTCGCCGCCAATGCCTATCTCCGAAAGCGGCTCGAGCAGCTTCCGGCGAAGCTCGTCGCGCCGCCTGTCGGGCTCTGCACCGACAATGGCGCCATGATCGCCTGGGCCGGCGTCGAGCGGTTGCGGCTCGGCCGGACCGACGGACTCGACTTCCGGCCACGGCCGCGTTGGCCGCTGGACGCGGACAGGAAAGAGGCGGCATGAGCGACGGCTTCCACGTCTTCGCGCTGTTCCCGACTCCGATCGTGCACTACGACGTGCCGGATGGTGCGGCGTTGAACGTCGAGTTGAAGGCGGCGATCGGCAAGCAGCGCAAGACCGACGCCGGCACGCAGCATTCGAACTACGGCGGCTGGCAGTCGAGCTGGGACATGGAAAAATGGGCCGGCATGCCGGCGGTCAAGCTGCTCGCCTTCGCGCGCAACACCGCCAATCGCGTCACCTGCAATCGTCAGGGGCAGCCGGTCGCCATGACCTGGCGCGCCAACATGTGGGCCAACGTCAATCGCGCCGGCGACGGCAACGAATTCCACTCCCATCCCGGCAGCTTCTGGTCGGGCGTCTACTATGTCGACGATGGCGGCATCGGCGCCGATCCGTCGCTGGGCGGCGAGCTGGAGTTCATGGATCCGCGCGCGCCGGGCGTTGCCATGTACGCGCCGCAACTCGCCTTCAACGTGCCGGGCGGGCTGTCGGTCGGCGCCAACGAGGTCGTGTTGCCCAAGGCCGGCCGCATGGTGCTGTTCCCGGCCTGGATCCTCCATCAGGTGCGGCCCTATCGCGGCACGGCCGAGCGCATCTCCATCGCCTTCAACCTCAGCCTGTGAGCGCGCCGCGTTGACCGGCATCGGCCATATCGGCGTGGTCGGCGGCGGTGCCTGGGGCACCGCACTCGCCTGCCTCGCCCGTCGCGCGGGCCGCCGCGCGACGCTGTGGTCGCGCGATCCGGCAATCTCCTCGGCGATCGCGCACGATCGCACCAATCCGGTCTACCTGCCGGGGCTCGCGCTCGACGAGGGGATCGAGGCCGCGCCGAACCTCGCACACCTTCGCGCCTGCGACGCCGTGCTGCTCGCCTGCCCGGCCCAGGCGGTCCGCGACCTCGTGCGGCGCCTGCCGGCCGGCGCGCCCGTCGTGATCTGCGCCAAGGGCATCGAGACCGCGACCGGCCTGTTGATGCCGGAAGTGCTGGCGGAAGCGCTTCCCGGGCGGCCCTTCGCCATGCTGTCGGGGCCGAGCTTCGCCGAGGAAGCGGTGCGCGGCCTGCCGACGGCGGTGAGCATCGCCACCACCGAAGCCGATCTCGGCCGCCGTTTGGCCGAGGCGCTGGCGGCCGGCGCGTTCCGTCCCTATTGGACGCGGGACGTCACGGGCGTGGCGCTGGGCGGTGCGGTCAAGAACGTGCTGGCAATCGCGGCGGGTATTGTCGCGGGCCGCGGGCTGGGCGCCAACGCGGCGGCGGCGCTGGTCACGCGCGGCTTCGCCGAGATGGCGCGACTGGGCCTCGCGCTCGGCGCCGAGCTCGAGACGCTGACGGGGTTGAGCGGGCTCGGCGATCTGGTGCTCACCTGCCACGGTCCCCTGTCGCGCAACCGTGCGCTCGGCGAGGCTCTCGGCAAGGGCGGCTCGCTCGCCGGCCACATGCGGGGCCGGCGCCAGATCGTCGAGGGCGAGGCGACGGCGCCCGCCGTGCTGGCGCGGGCGGCACAGCAGGCGATCGAGATGCCGATCTGCGCCGCCGTCGATGCTATCCTCCATCGCGGCGCATCGCCCGACGAGGCGATCCGGGCGTTGCTGGCGCGGCCGTTGCGTCGGGAGGGAGTCTGAAATGGCCTACTGGGTGATCAAGTCGGAGCCGGGTGCCTATTCGTGGCAGCAATTCGTCAAGGACAGGAAGACGGCCTGGACCGGCGTGCGCAACGCGCAGGCCGCGATCAACCTCAGGGCGATGAAGGCGGGCGATCGCTGCTTCTTCTACCATTCGGGCGAAGGCAAGGAGATCGTCGGCATCGCCGAGGTGACCAGGACGGCCTATCCCGATCCGACCGACAAGGCGGGCAAGGCGGTGTGCGTCGACGTCAAGGCGGTCGAGCCGGTCGCCACGCCGGTCACGCTCGCCGCCATCAAAGCCGAGCCCAGGCTCAGGGATCTCGGCCTGGTGCGCCAGTCTCGCCTCTCGGTCGTGCCGGTCGATGCCGCGCAGGCGGCGATCCTCCTCAAGATGGCCAAGTGACGACCGGCGAGTGAGCGCCGACAAGTGAGCGCCAACAAGTGAGCACAGGCCCGTGAGCGCCAACACACGCGGCATCCTCGCGATGTCCGCGGCTGTCTTCGTCTTCATCGTCAACGACGCGCTGGTCAAGCTCGCGACCGAGACCATGCCGACCCTGCAGGCGATCGGCTTGCGCGGGCTGTTCGCCACCTTGTGGTGCGCGCTGGCGGTGGTGGCGAGCGGCGACTGGCGCCGCCTCGGCGGGCTTCGCCATCCGGCAGTGGCGACGCGCGGCCTGCTCGAGGCCGCCGCGGCGATCCTCTATCTCATCGCGCTCGCCCACATCCCGTTCGCCGTGGCCAGCGCGATCAACCTCTCGACGCCGCTCTTCCTCACCCTGCTCGCCGTGATCTTTCTCAAGGAGGACGTGCGCTGGCGGCGCTGGACCGCGATCGCGGTCGGCTTCGCGGGCGTGCTGATGGTGATCCAGCCGCGCCCGCAGGACGTCAACGCCTGGACCTGGCTGGTGCTGGCCGCTTCGTTCGCCGGGGCGGCGCGCGACGTGTTGGGTCGCTACGTGCCGGCCGACGTGCCGGCGCTGGTCGTGTCGCTGAGCTCGGCGGTCACCGTCGCGGTCGTCGGCTGCGCCTGGGCGCTGGTCGAGGAATGGCAGCCGATGAGCGCCTACGGCGTCCACCTGCTGCTCGGCTCCTCGCTGCTGCTCGCGGCGGGCTACCAGTTCCTGATGCTGGCCGTGCGCTCCGGCGCGGAGTTCTCGGTCATCGGTTCGTTCCGCTATGCCTCGGTCCTGTGGGCGCTCGCCATCGGCTATGTCGTATGGGGCGACGTGCCCAATGAGCTGGCGCTCGCCGGCATCGTCGTCATCATCGCTTCGGGCCTCTATATCCTGCGGCGGCAGCGGGTGCGGGCGGCGGACAAGAGATAGCGCCTCCTACCGCGCCACCCAGGCCTCGTAGTCCCTGGCGACGTCGGCGACCGCCGTCTCGTAGATGCGCTTGCCGTGCTCGGGTGTGGCGAGGTTGGGATCGGAGCCGATGCGGCCGTCGGGGAAGTTGCGGCGATAATCCTCGGCGTCGGCGAACGAGCCGTTGGGCGCGATCCGCGGCTCCATCGGCTTCTGCTGCATGGTCTCGGGGAACCGGTACCAGGTCAGCGCCACTTCCGACGGCGTGGCGTGGCTGCCCTCGGCGTTGCCGTAGAGCTCCTTGCTCAGCGCCCTGATGCCGTTGCTCTCCCACCAGTTGCGCAGCACGCACTTGATCGGCGGCTGGTTGGAGAGCCGCTCCAGCGACCTCTCGGCATAGATCTCGGAGAACGCCGCCGTCACGGTGGCGACGTTCCCGCCATGGCCGTTGATGAAGTAGAAGCGCGTGAAGCCGTGGCGGGCGAGCGACATCACCTGGTCGCGGATGAGCGCGATCAGGGTCGAGGGCCGCACCGTCATCGAGCCGGGGAAGGCGAGATGGTGCTGCGCCATGCCGACCGAGATGGTCGGCGCCACCAGCGCGCCGACCTTGTCGCCGACGCCGCGGCCGATCATCTCCGCCGTCAGCGCATCGGTGCCGATCAGGCCGGTCGGCCCATGCTGCTCGGTCGAACCGATGGGAATGATGATGCCGGTCTTGCTCTTGAGGTAGTCCTCGACGAACTGCCAAGTCTTGAGTTGAAGCTGCACGAAACGAAACTCCTCAAAGGCGCACGGCGTCGGGGTCGGTAATCGGCGCCTCGCAGGTCATGTGGCGGCAAACGTAGAGCGCGGGTTGGCCGCGCACCAGCCCCTTGCCGCGCGCCGGATGGCCGGCGGGCAGAACGGCGTCGGGCCGCAGCGGCCGCACGACCTTGTTGGGCAGGCTCCTGCCGTGGACCGCGCGATGCAGGGCGCGCGTCGCCGGATCGGCGGGGTCGCCTACGATCACCAGCTCGACGAGGCCTTGCAGCGTTTCATGGCCGTTGAGCAGGGTCATCAGCGGAAACAGGTTGGTCTGCAGCTCGCCGGCGAAGGCGGCCACCTGCCGCTCGGCCTTGTCCCGCCACGCGGCGTCGCCGGTCAGCGCCCACAACCGCGCGAACACCCCGACCAGGGTGGCGTTGCCGGCGGGCACCGCGTTGTCGTGGCAGTGCCTCGTTCGCACGATCAGGTCGGCGGCATCGTCGGCCGTGGCGAAATAGCCGCCGCCCGCCGGATCGGCGAAATGCCGGTCGACGATCGTGACCAACTGCGTCGCGGCGTCGAGACAGGAGGCATCGCCCGTCGCCTCGTGCAGGGCGATCGAGGCGCGCGCCATGTTGGCGTAGTCGTCGAGCGTGCCGCGATGCCGCCGCTTGCCGGCGCGCAGCGAATGGAACAACCGCCCGTCGTCGTCGCGCATCAGGTCCATCACGCAGCGCCAGGCGCGGGTCGCCGCCTCCAGCCAGTCGGTGCGCTCGAACACCGTCCCCGCGTTGGCGAGTGCCGCGATCGCGAGGCCGTTCCAGTCGGCCAGCACCTTGTCGTCCCAGCCCGGCCAGACGCGCCCGTCGCGCACCGTCTTGAGCCTGGCGCGCAGCCCGGCAAGCCGTCGCTCCTCGTCGTCGGAGAGCAGCGCCGGCGTTCGATTGCGATGCAGGATGTTGCGGTGTTCCCAATTGCCCGCATCGGTGACGTCGTAGGTCCGGCGGAAGAACGCCCCGTCGGCGTCGCCCAGCGCCGCGTCGATCTCGGCGGAGTCCCAGACGTAGAACTTGCCCTCGACGCCGTCGCTGTCGGCGTCGTAGCTGGCGGCGAAGCCGCCGTTCCCGGCGACCATCTCGCGCAGCATCCAGTCGCAGGTCTCGGCAATGCGAGCGGCATGGAGCGGGCTGCGGGTCTCCTGCCAGACGAGGGTCAGCAGGTCGACCATCTGGGCGTTGTCGTAGAGCATCTTCTCGAAATGCGGGATCAACCATTCGTTGTCGGTGGCATAGCGCGCGAAGCCGCCGCCGAGATGGTCGTAGATGCCGCCCTGGCACATGCGGTCGAGCGTGACGACGACCGCGTCGCGCAGGCGTGTGTTGTCGCGGTTACGCAGCCAGGCCCGCCAGATGTTCTCGAAGAGATAGGGTGCGGGGAACTTCGGCGCCTGACCGACCCCGCCCCACACCGGATCGACCGCCTGGGCGAGGCGCGCGGCGACTTCGTCGAGCAGGCTCATCGGCACGGCCACGCCCTCGGTCCCGGGCGCCGCGGCCTTGCCGGTCGCGTCGTCCCGCAGGGCTTTCAGCAGGGCGGCTCGATTCGTCTCGATGTCCTGCGGCTTGTCGCGCCAGGCCTGCGCGACGCCGTGCAGCACGTCGACGAAACTCGGTCGGCCGTAGCGCGCCGGCGTGGGAAAATACGTGCCGCCCCAGAACGGCTCGCCGCGGGGCGTGCAGAACATGGTGAGCGGCCAGCCGCCCGGCTGATCGAGATGCTGCAGGGCCTGCATGTAGATCGCGTCGACGTCGGGCCGCTCCTCGCGGTCAACCTTGATGTTGACGAACAGCTCGTTCATCACCGCGGCCACGTCTTCCGATTCAAAGCTCTCGTGCGCCATGACATGGCACCAGTGGCAGGCCGCATAGCCGACCGAAAGGAGTATCGGGCGGTTGGTGCGCCGCGCTTCCGCCATCGCCTCCTCGCCCCACGGCCACCAATGCACGGGATTGTCGGCGTGCTGCAGCAGGTAGGGGCTGGTCTCGGAAGCGAGGCGGTTGCGGCCTTCCATCATGCCGGGCGTTCTCCCAGGTTTCCTTCGCTGTTGATCAGCAGCACGCGCGCACCCTTGTCGAGGCCGAGCGTCCTGCGGGCGGTCTCGTCGGCGCAGGCGCGCATCAGGCCGGCGAGTCCGGCGCAGCCCGACGGACCCGACGCGAGCGCCGGATCGCCGCCCGGCGGATGGGCGAACAGCTTGCGCGCCGGCGTCACTTCGTCCTCCTCGATGGTCATGAACCAGTCGGCGCCGAGGCCGATCACCGGCCAGGTCACCGGCGAGATCTCCCGGCAGGCGAGCCCGCCCATCGCCGTGCCGGCGTCGCCGCTGGCGAGCGCGGGCTTGCCGGCGAGGTTGCTCTGGAACCAGCAATCCGCGCTCGCGGGTTCAACGACGACGGAGACGGGATGTTGCACCATCCTCGCCCACAAATATCCGATCACCGCCGCGGCGAGGCCGCCCACGCCGGCCTGCACGAAGAGGTGCGTCGGCCCGTCCGGCCATTGCCGCAGAATCTCGTCCGCCAGCACCATGTAGCCGCGCATCACGTCGCGCGGCGTCTTCTCGTAGCCGCTCCACGACGTGTCCGAGATCAGCGTCCAGCCGTTGCCTTCGGCCTGGCGGCGGCACTCGGCGACGGCGGTATCGTAGTCGCCGTCGATGCGGATCACCTCGGCGCCGCGGGCGCGGATCGCCGCTTCCTTCTCGGCCGACGTGAACCTGGGCAGAAAGATCACGCAGCGCGCACCGGCCAGCTGCGCGCCCCAGGCGACCGAGCGGCCGTGATTGCCCGAGCTCGCCGTGGTGAAGGTGACGTCGGCCGGCGGGCGCTCCTCGTGCGTGCGCAGGAACTCGTGAACCGCGAACACCCCGCCCAGCGCCTTGAAGGCGCCGAAACCCCAGCGCTGGCTCTCGTCCTTCACCCGAAGCTCGGCCACGCCGAACCGTTCGGCCAGGGCGGGCAGGGAATGGAGCGGAGTCGGCGCATGCGGCACACCCTTCAGCGCGCTCATGTCGGGCAGGGCGGCGGGATCGACGACATTGCGCTGTGCGTCGGCGAAGGCTTGTCCCCGCCGGCAGCGGGGATTCGGAGCGAGCCAGGGAAGAACCATGCGGCCTCATAGCATGGTCCGACGCCGCGATATCCCCTAAGGTGCCGGCGATGGAGAACAGCGCATGAAAGTGAATGTCGAAGTGACCTGCACACCCGAAGAGGCACGCGCCTTCTTCGGCCTGCCCGACCTCAAGCCGATGCAGGAGCGCGTGCTGGCGCAGATCGAGGAGCGCATGAAGTCCGGGCTCGATGCGATGAGCCCCGAGGCCGTGTTCAAGACCTGGATTCCCGCCTCCATGCAGGGCGTCGAGCAGATGAACCAGCTGCAGCAGGCGTTCTGGTCGCAGCTCGCCACCATCGCCGCCGGCGGCGGCAAGAAGGAGTAGGAGATGAGCGACCGCAAGAGGCCGGACGACCCGGGCTCCTACTACGAGGCGCACGTCTTCTGCTGCACCAACCGGCGTGCAGCAGGCCATCCGCGCAGCTCCTGCGCCGACAAGGGCAGCGAGGCACTGCGTGACCACATGAAGGACCGCGCCAAGGCGTTGGGCTTGAAGAACGTGCGCATCAACGCCTCGGGCTGCCTCGATCGCTGCGAGCTCGGACCGACCGTGGTGATCTATCCCGAGGGCATCTGGTACTCGTGCCCGACCCGGGAGGACATCGACGAGGTGCTCGAGAAGCACCTGATGAGGGGCGAGCGCGTCGAGCGCCTGATGCTGCGGCCGACCGACAGGCTGCCCAAGGACCGCGTGAAGAGCTGATCGCCTTGGCGTCGAGCGCCGATGGAGCGGCCTACTCCATCAGCTCCGCCAGCCGCCTGATGATGCGCGTGGGGCGCGTGTCGTGCGGCGGCGGATCGACCTCGAAGGGGTTGTACCAGATGCCGCACATGCCGAGCGCCTGCGGTGCGACCACTTCCCATTCGTAGTTGTCGCCCACCATCCAGGCGTCGCAGGCCGCGCAGCCCAGCCGCTCCAGGGCGTGACGATAGACCGCGAGCTCAGGCTTGCCCTGGCCGAACTCGCCCTCGATCTGGATGTGATCGAAGCGATGGGCGAGATCGAAGCGCGCGATCTTGGGACGCTGCATCTCGCTCGCGCCATTGGTCACCAGCGCGAGCCTGACGCCGGCCCGGCGCAACGCGTCGACCGTCGCCAGCGCGTCGGGGTAGAGCCTGTATTCGCTGCGCCTGAGTTCGGTGAAGGCGTCGGCGATGCGGTCGGCGAGATCGTCGTCGGCGCGGCCGAGACGCGCCAACCCGCGCCGCACCGAGAGCCGTCGCGCGCCGGGAATGTCGAGCCGCCACCTGGCGGCGGCGGCCTGGTCGCTCCAGAACGCGCGCGCCTCCTCCATCACCGCGGCGCGAATGCGCTCGACCGCGACGGGATTGTGCGCGTCGAGTTCAAAGGCGAAGACGTTGAGCAGGCGCGTCCATGCCTCCTCGGGCTGGGCGTAGGCGCGGATCAGGGTGTCGTCGAGATCGAACAGGACGGCGCGCGGCAGGTGGGGCATGGCGCTCAGTTCGACGGCGACACGAAGCTGCGCGGCGCCGGGCCGATCACCGTCGAGCGGTCGCCCTGGATCTCGATCACCGCCAGCGCGCGCTCGGAGCGGCCGTCGGGCAGGAAGCGAAAAACGCCGTCGGCTCCCGACCAGCCGTTGGGATCGGCGATCGCCAGGGCGGAGAAGTCGCCGCCCGGCTTCTGGCGGGCGAGTTGCCCGGCCAACGCCACGGCGTCGTAGGCGAGCGTGGCCAGCCGATGCGGCGGCCGGCCGTAGGTCGACACGAAGCGGCGCTCGAAATCGGCGCGCCGCGCCGGATCGGGCGCGGCATACCACGCGCCGCGCAGCATCGTCTCCGCGCCGATGCCCTGGACGTCCCACACGCCGGTCCCGATCAGCTGCACGTCGGCGCCTTCGAGCCCGGCCGCCGTCAGCGCCGCCAGCACCGTCGTGATGCGCGGCGGCGCCACCGGAACGAGCAGCGCGAGCTTGCCGTCGCCCTGGACGGCCGTCGCGAGGCGCCGCGCCGGCCCGCCGAGATCGGCGCCGTCGTCGTAGAGCTCGACCGCGGCAACGGTGCCGCCGCGCGCCGCGGCATGGCTCTCGAGCGTGCGGATCATCTGCTCGCCGTAGGCGGTGCGCGGCGCGAAGGCGGCGAAGCGCTTGATGCCGGCCTGCACTGCGTGATCGACGACGCGGCGCACCTGCGGCGGCGCGGCGATGCCCATGATGAAGACGCCGGGCTGGGCGGCCTGCTCGTCGTTCGAGAAGGAAATGACGTTGGCGCCGCCCTGCCGCACCAGCGGTCTGAGCGCGGTGGCCGAAGTGCCGAACAGCGGGCCGAGCACGAGGGCGACGCCGTCGATGCGGGCCTTGCGATAGGCCTGGACGGCCTGGTCGGCCGAATCGCCGCTGTCGTAGGCCGCCAGCGCCAGTTCGCGGGCGCCGGCGTCGAACAGCGCCAGCTCGGCGGCCTGCTGCATGGACCGGCCGATCGGCGCGGCGCGGCCGCTCAGCGGCAGCAGCAGCGCGATCCGGGTCTTGCCCGAGGCGGTGATCGGCGAACCGGCCGGCGGCGCAGTCGTGGCGGGCGGCGGAGCCGTGCTAGTCTTGGGAGAGTCGGAGCAGGCGCCCAACAGGAAGGCGAGAGTGGCGAGCGCGAGAAAGGCTGGACGCATCGGCGCGTGTCTCCGGCGGACGGAACGCATATGGACGTGGACGAACGGTCACAAGCTACCGACGGGCAGGCGCCGCGTAAACCATCGCTGGCGCCGGGCCTGCATATTGTCGCCACACCGATCGGCAATATGCGCGACATCACGCTGCGTGCGCTCGACGTCCTGCGCGGCGCGGATCTGATCGCCTGCGAGGACACCCGCGTGTTCGCCAAGCTCGCCAGCACCTACGGCATCGGCGTGCCCACTATCGCCTACAGCGACGCCACCCGGGACGCCGCCGAGCCGCGCATCCTCGCCGCCCTGGCCGGAGGCCGGCGCGTCGCCCTCGTGTCCGATGCCGGCACGCCCCTGGTGTCCGATCCCGGATACCGCCTGGTGCGCGCCGCGCTGGCCGGTGGCCATGCCGTGACCGCCGCGCCCGGCCCCTCGGCGGTGCCGATGGCGCTTGGCCTGTCGGGCCTGCCGACCGAACGCTTCTTCTTCGGCGGCTTCCTGCCCGCGCGCGCCGTCGAGCGGCGCCGCGCCATCGCCGAGGCCGCCGCCGTGCCGGCGACCCTGGTCTTCTTCGAGGCCCCGCACCGGCTGGCGCCGTCGCTCGCCGACCTGGCCGAGTTGCTCGGCGCGCGTCCCGCCGCTGTGGCGCGCGAGCTGACCAAGCTCTTCGAGGAGGTGCGCCGCGCCCCGCTCGATGCGCTGGCGCGCCACTATGCGAAGAGTCCGGACGTGAAGGGCGAGATCGCCATCGTGATCGGCCCGCCCGAAGCGACGGCGGCACCCGCAGCCGAGGTGCTGGACGACGCGCTGCGCGCCGCCCTGGGTGGCGCCTCGGTCAAGGACGCGGCCGCCGAGGTGGCCGCGCGCTACGGTCTCAGGCGACGCGACGTCTATGCCCGCGCGCTCGCGCTCAAGCGGGAGCTCGCGGCATGACCACCGCGGCTCGCCAGAAGGCCGAGCGCCTCGGTCATGTCGCCGAGTGGCGCGCCGTGTGGCGGCTGCGCCTCGCCGGCTACACCATCCTCGCGCGGCGCTACAAGACGCGGCTTGGCGAGATCGACATCGTGGCGCGCCGCGGCGCCGTGCTGGCCTTCGTCGAGGTCAAGGCGCGGCGCGACGCGCTGGTCGCGATCGAGGCGCTGGGCGGGCGCCAGTTCGGCCGGGTGGCGCGCGCGGCGAGCCTGTTCATCGCCCGCCATCCCGGCCATGCCGTGTGCTCGGTGCGCTTCGACGCGGTGCTGGTGAGCGGTCTGTGGCCGCGCCATCTGCCCGACGTCTGGCGGGCGCCAGAGTGAGCGCCGCAGTGAATACCGTGTCGATCCCCCCCAACGACCCCCGCCTGCTGGCGAGGCTGCGCGATCTGTGCGCGGGCGACGGCGTGCGACTCGACCTGCTCGAGGCCGCCTTCGTGCTGAGCTTGATGTACAGCGCGAAGACGTTCGACCTCGGGCCGTTCCGACAGCACGTCGCGGTGCTGGCGGAGGACGTGGCCAACCTGGTGCACCGCCGCGGCGCGGTGCCGGAGGCGCTGGCCGGAGTCATCGCCCGTGCCTACGGCTATCGCGGCGACAGCGAGACCTACGACGACCTGCAGAACGCCGATCTCGCCCGCGTGATCGAGCGGCGCAAGGGTCTGCCGGTGGCGCTGTCGGTGATCTATCTGCACGTCGCGCGGCGCCAGGGCTGGCACGCCGAGGGCCTCGCCTTTCCCGGTCACTTCCTGATCCGCGTCGCCATCGACGGTGCGCGGCACGTCATCGATCCGTTCCACGACGGCGCCGTGCGCGATGCCGCCGACCTGCGCGGGCTGGTGCGCAAGGTGCTGGGCGACGACGCCGAGCTCAGCCCGGCGCATTTCGACGCCGTGCCGGATCGCGACGTGATCCTGCGGCTGGAGAACAACGTGCGGCTGCGCCTGGTGCAACGCGAGGATTGGCTCGGCGCGACGCATTCGCTCGATCGCATGCTGGCGATCGCGCCGGACCGGCCGGAGCTGCTGTTCGAGGCCGGCCAGCTCAACGCCCGGCTCGACAAGCGCCGCGCCGCGATCGCCGCCTTCGAGCGGTTCCTGCATGTCGGCTCGGACGGCGCCGATCCCGCCCTGCGCCGGCGCGCCTCGGCCCTGTTGCAGGAACTGCGCCGTGGGCTTAACTGACGGCAGCCGGCCCGCAAGCACAACGGAAAGCCCTCCATGAAGCTCACTGTCGCCATCCAGATGGACCATGTCTCGACCATCGACATCGACGGCGATTCGACCTTCGTGCTCGGGCTCGAGGCCGAGCGGCGGGGCCATTCGGTCTGGCACTACACGCCCAGGGACCTCGTGTTCCGCGACCGCAAGGTGATGGCGCGCGCCCAGCCGATGAAGCTCCGGCGCGAGAAGGGCAACCATTTCACCCTCGGCGCCGCCGAGATGCTCGACTTGGCGAAGACGGACGTGGTGCTGCTGCGGCAGGACCCGCCCTTCGACATGTCCTACATCACGACGACGCACCTGCTCGAGCACGTCCATCCCCGGACCTTCGTGGTCAACGACCCGGCGAGCGTGCGCAACGCGCCGGAGAAGCTCTTCGTCACCCATTTCGACAACGTGATGCCGCCGACGCTCATCACCTCCGACCCGCTCGCGCTGCGCGAGTTCTGGAAGGAGCACGGCGACGTCATCCTGAAGCCGCTGTTCGGCAACGGCGGCGCCGGCGTGTTCCGCGTGCGGCCCGACGACGAGAACTTCGCCTCGCTGCTCGAGATGTTCGCGCAGCGCAGCCGCGAGCCGGTGATCGCCCAGCGCTACCTGCCCGAGGTGCGCCAGGGCGACAAGCGCATCATCCTGATCGACGGCAGGGCGGCGGGCGTGATCAACCGCGTGCCGGCGGCGGGCGAGGCGCGCTCCAACATGCATGTCGGCGGCAAGGCGGTGAAGGCCGAGCTCAGCCGGCGCGACCGCGAGATCTGCGAGATCATCGGGCCGGAGCTGGCGCGGCGCGGCCTGCTGTTCGTCGGCATCGACGTGATCGGCGACTTCCTCACCGAGATCAACGTCACGTCGCCGACCGGCCTGCAGCAGATCGACCGCTTCGACGGCGTCTCGCTCGAGGCGCAGATCTGGGATCGCATCGAGGTGCGCTACCAGGAAACGCGGGGCAAGGGATGATCCGCCGCGCCTTCCTCGCTCCCGCCCTGCTGGCTGTCGCGTCGGTCGTGCCGATGGCCCCGGCGCTGGCGCAGCTCGATCTGCTGACGCTCAAGCCGATCGTGCGCGCGGTGCGCGAAGGCGACGAGGAGAAGGTGCGCCAGTTCCTGCTCCGGGGCGAGAACTCCAACCAGGTCGACACGACGGGCCAGCCGCTGCTGATGGTGGCGACGCTCCACGGCCATCTCGGCGTCGTCGAAACGCTCCTCAAATCGGGCGCCGTGGTCGACGCGCTCGACCGCGAGGGCTACACCTCGTTGATCCGCGCCGCCGAGAAGGGCGATGCCGACATCGCCGACCTCCTGCTGAAGCGCAACGCCCGGCCCGGCGCGCAGACCCGCCAGGGCGTGACGGCGCTGATGGTGGCGGCCCGCCTCGGCCATGCCGAGATCGTGCGTCTGCTGCTCGAGAAGAAGGCCGATCCCAACGTGCCCGACTTCACCGGGCGCACCGCGCTCTCCTACGCGCGGCAGTCGGGCAGGACCAGCATCGAGGCCATGCTGCGGCGGGCGGGCGGGCGCGAGTGAGCCCGGCCGGCGCGCCGATCCGGGTGAGCGCGACTTTGTGGCTCGATCCGGCGGAGATCCGCGAGAGCTTCGTGCGCGCCTCGGGGCCCGGCGGCCAGCACGTCAACACCACCGCCACGGCCGTTCAGCTGCGCTTCGACCTGCGCGGCTCGCCGTCGCTGCCCGACGCGGTGAAGCGGCGGGCCGAGCGCCTGGCCGGCGCCCGCCTGACCCGCGACGGCGAACTGGTGATCGTGGCCCAGGGCGAGCGCAGCCAGAAGCGCAACCGCGAGGAGGCGCTGGCGCGCCTGCTGGCGCTACTGCGCGACGCCGCCCGTCCGCCGGTGCCGCGCAAGCCGACCCGCCCGACGCGGGCGAGCCGGCAGCGCCGGCTCGACGGCAAGAAGCGGCACGGCGCGCTGAAGTCGCTGCGGCACAAGCGGCTCGACGACTGAGATTCGTGCTATAGGGACGCCACGTCCCCGTAGCTCAGCTGGATAGAGCAGCGGTTTCCTAAACCGGAGGTCGGAGGTTCGAATCCTCTCGGGGACGCCATTCCCAAGAGGACAGAACCGCGAACCTCGGGTCGGCAGGCCGGCCGAATCCGCGGATGTGCTTCCAACCCGTGTGTCGACCACGACTGGCTGCGTCCGGCGAACGATGGCGATGGCGACCTCGCCGCCGTTCTTGGCGGTCGCGCACGCGCGGCGCGCGACGGCACCGGCTCGGGCGTCGACGTCAACGGCTTTGACGTCGTCCTGCACTGACCCATCGCCGCTTTCGGTGTGACGTCTTCGCGTCGTCGGCCGGGCCGGTCCTGCGACGGGGCCGTGGGTTGCTTTGAGAGTGCAAACTGTCAAAGTGCAGTAGATATGCAAGAGACGCGGGGAAAGGATCGGCGCGGGGGCGGCGTGGCGCCCCCTGACGCCACGCGACACGACTGGCGCCTCGACCATCTGTTCGTGGACGGGCCGAAAAGCTGGTCCATCCATATCGCCGTCGTCCTGCTGGCGGCCCTCGCCGTCGACAGCACCAGCCCCCGGGATGTCTTCGCCGATCGATGGCTGACCTACTGGACCGTCCTCCAGGTCGGACTGAGCCTCGGTCAGATCGCCCTGGCCGTGTCCTACGGGCGCGCCCGCTCGGCGTGGCGGCCAACGATCTTCGGCTGGCTCCACACCTCGCTCACCGCCGCCGTCGCCATCGCCTGGGGAACGGGCGCGATGCTCGCGAGCCTGGGTTCGCTCGAACCCTTCTTCTATTACACGATCGCCCTCGGCGGCACCGCGCTCGGCGCCGTGGCATCGCAGAACGCCTTTCTCAGGTCCTGCTTCGCCAGTCTCTGGATTTCGTTGCCCCTGCTCGCGCTCGCCCACGCCGCCCATCACGTCGGCACGGCCGGAATCAGCACGGCGATCATGGTCCTTCTCTATCTGGCGACGCTGACCGTGCTGGCCAGCCGCATCAATCGCTTTCTGCGTGACCGCATCAGCCTGACGGCCGAACTCCAGGCGAGTCTGGACGAGTTGGGCGGCGTCAACGCCGAACTGGAGGTTCAGCGCCGCGCCGCGGAGGCGGCCAATGTCGGCAAGTCGCGGTTCCTCGCGCAGGCCAGCCACGACCTGCGCCAGCCCGTCCACGCCATTGGCCTGCTCGTCGGCTGGCTGATGGAGCGGCGTCTATCGCCCGACATTCGCGGCGCCATCCGGCAGATCGAGACGGCCACCGAGGTGCTGGCCCTGCAGTTCCGCTCGCTGCTCGACGTGTCCGCCCTCGAGACGGGTCGCATCCAGCCGGTGATCTCGGCGGTGCCCCTGGCCCAGGTGTTCGCCTCCATCGACGCCACCAATCGCCGGGCCGCTCAGGCCAAGGGCGTGGCGTTGCGCATCGTCCGGACCTCCGCGTGCGTCGAAACCGATCCGGGGTTGCTGCAGACGATGGTGCAGAACCTCGTCACCAACGCGATCAAGTACGCGTCGGGAGGCAAGGTGCTCGTGGGCGTTCGCCGCCGACCCGACGGTCTCGGCATCGTCGTGCTCGACCAGGGGCCGGGCATTCCCGCCGACCGTCTGACGGCCGTGATGGAGGACTTCGTGCGACTGCCCCAGCCGGGCACTCGGCAGCCCGAGGGGTTGGGGCTCGGCCTTGCCATCGTGTCCCGCCTGGCCGCCCTTCTCAAACTGAGGCTCGTCGCGTCGTCTCGACTGGGACGGGGCAGCGCGTTCTCTCTCGACGGCCTGAGAACCACCGATGCCCCTCGCGTCGCGACGACCTCTCGTGGCTCGCGTCAGCCGGCTGTGATCGACAAGTCCGTGCTGGTCGTCGACGACGATCCGCTCGTGCTCGATGCGATGAGCCGCCTGCTGCGTCAATGGGGATACGACGTGACGGCCATGGCGGACCCGCCGCGCGATATCGACGGCCATGATATCCTCCTGATCGACCGCCATCTGCAAGGCGGACATGACGGACTCGACATCCTGGTGGGCTACGGTCCCGGGTCAGGGCCGCCGCGCAGGCGCATCCTGATGTCCGCCGCGATAGACGACGAACTGGAGGAGCAGGCCGGCTCGCAGGGCATAGTGGTCCTGCGCAAGCCCGTGGCGCCCGGCCAGCTTCGATCCGCGATGCTGTCGAGCGGATAGCTCCGATGGCCGGACCGCGCGCGCCCGGTCATCGTCCGTGCGTCAAAGGCCCGCCTCCGCCCCGATCGCGGCCGCGGCCGCACGGGTCTTCACGCCCAGAGTGCGCAGCAACGAGGACACGTGGATGCGAACGGTGAAGGGCGAGAGGGCGAGTTCGCGCGCGATCTCCTTGTTCGAGTAGCCGCGCACCAGCAGGCACAGCACTTCGGTCTGCCGCGGCGGCAGCGGCGGCAGGATGGTGCCGGTATGTCCGTCTGCCGTCGAAGGCCCGGCGGCGCGCAGATCGACGAGCTCGCCGCGTGCCACGGCGTCGAGGGCTGCAACCATCTCGCTCGCCGGTACCGCCTTGCTGCAGAAGCCGTTGGCGCCCTTGTCGAGGACCGAACGTACGGTCTCGGCGTCGTCATTCATGCTGACGACCAGAATCGTCGCCAGCGGACACCTCTTGCGCAGGGAGTACACCGTCTCGGCTCCCAGGCTGCCGGGGAAGGAGAGATCGAGCAGAATGAGGTCGGGCCGCGGCTTTCGCAGGAGGTGGGCTTCGAGGGCCTCGAGCGTGCTCGCCTCCTCGATCGTGGCGGCGGGATGCGCGCGCCTCGATACGCGGCAAAGCCCGTCGCGGAAGACGGGGTGATCGTCGACCACGATGACGCGCTTGACCGCGTGCGCGGCATCCAGGGCTCGCCGCGCGTCGTCTGTCGCGCCGCTCACTTGCCGTCCTCCATCAGATCGGGTGCTTTGGCGGCAATCCGCGGCCCTGCCGTGAAGCGCCCGCTTTTCGGGTCGAAGCGGATTTCTCTCATGGCCGCCATGTTCTCATCCAGCCCGGCGCACGCTTGCTCCCGACGCGACGGCGGCTGCGACAGCCAGTTTGCCTTCACGCACGCCGTCGAGTCGAATCGGATGAGATAGGCGCGCACCACCGTGCCGCGCCGCGGCAGAATATAGGCGATGAATTCTTCGTCCCGCGGGTCCGAGACTTCGTCGCTTTTCAAGTCTCCCATCAGGACGCCGGTGTGATCGTGAGTCGGCGCCGCGTCGGCAACGAGATGGTGTGGTCTCAGGTGAGGAAAGGCTCCCGGCGCCCGGGAGAAGCGACCGCGATCGTAGCGCGCGAGGTACAGCACGCTATTGTAGATCGCGGGTCCATCGTACGAGTTGGCGCTCACCAGGACGAACGGAGCCGTTCCTTCTGCGCGGAATAGAGCCACCGTCACGACGAAGTTGCCGCCACCTGTCCCTTCGTCGTTGAGGCGCAGATAGCCGTTTTCGACATCCACCACGAGATCGACCACGTTCTGGCCGGGTTGCTTCCTGACCTCGAAGCCGTTGGCGGTGCGATCGATCACGTAGGCGCCTTCGCAGGATGCCGGCGGGCAGTCGCGTTGCTGCTGCGCGTTGAAGATCGTGACGACATCGCTGGCGAAGGCCTGTCCCATGGCCATCAGGCAAGCGGCACCTAACGCACCGCCAATGTGCAGGCCATTTCGGAAGAAGGCCGAAGGCGTCAAGTGAAGTGATCCCCGAGCACGTGACTAAGGACGGCAAGAGTAAGCCGAAGCACTGCCGGTGCCGACTAGCCGAAGTGTACTACTTTCGCCCTCACGGACAGCCGATATGCTTCCCACGACGCGGTGATGCAGGCCTCGGCTGATCTGCACCCTGCGCAACGGCATTCCGAAGAGGTACCGTGAAGGGGATACGATGATGCGAGTCGACGCCGCGGCAAGCTCGAGGCTTGTGAGGCTATTGGGTGCCGGTCTCCCGGCATTGCTGTTGTCGAGCTTGCTCATCGTGCTCGCTGCGCCGGAAGCGCATGCGCAGTATCTCAACAACTGCCAGTGCCTCTACAACGGACTGCAAACCGCCCAGAGGGGCGAGAACATCCGTCCTGTCAAGACGAAGTGCAGGGACATCAGTTTCGGCGGCGATCGCACGCCGTATGTCGATGGCTATCTTGCCGCCAAGGATCGCGCCGCTCTCTTGCGGGCTGTCGAGCACTACAAGTGCAATCCCAGGGACTTCAACCTGCAGGCCGGCAGTAGCGGTGGTGGTGCGGGCTCAGGCTCGGGTTCTGCCGGCGGAGGTGGAGGCGCGTCGCTCGGCGGACGATCCGTCCGAGGCGCGTTTTATGCGTGGAGTGTAAGCGTCCTGCCGAACAACCGGACCTGCCCGATCGGCACGGTGGACCAGCCGAGGCCGAACAGGAGCGACAAGTTCTGTATCCTGCCCTGTCAGTCCGGCTACCTGGGCTACAACTTCAACAACCAGAACCTGCTGTGCGTGAGTTGTCCCGCCGGCACCCAGTCGGTGCGGTTCGACTCGAACGGCGCCGTGCTGAGCTGTTTGCAGGACGGGAGCGGCACCTACCGGTGGCCCGGGCAAGGCTGGCGGCCCCGTTGATCCGATTGCGGCCGCTTCCGTGAGTCGCCGGCCACGACCCGGGTGCGTATATCGATGGTCAGGGCGGCTTCCGGCCGGGCTGGCGTCGGCTGCGGCCGGATTGGCGATCGCGAGTATGGCTGCCGGCGCTGCCCGAGCCGACGATTCGCCGGCGCGGCAGTTGGTGCGATTGTTCGCGGAAGTATGCCTGCGCTCCCTGACCGAGTTCGGCCCCGCCGTCGACGAATTGCGCGCGCGCGGCTTCGAGCTGACCCGGGCGGGAATCAACCGGATGTACGAGGTGTGGGATCCGCGGACGAGCACCGGGGGCTATGTCGCCCCCGGCCGCGACCGTCACGAGGAGCGCGGTTGCGGTGTCTCTTCGGAATCCGCGACGAGGAAGCCGGTGGTCGAACTCGTGGCGGCATTGCTGCGGACCCGGTCCGACGTCTCGTTCGGCGCGTGGAGCTTCGGCGATCCGTCGATGACCGGATGGCGCGCCGAGGTTCAGGATGGCCAGGTCTTCGTCGTCGTCGGGCCCGGCCCGTCCGACCGGCCCGATCGGGGCGTCAGCCTTCATGTCGACTTTCAGCGCGACTGAGGACGTCCCGGCGGGGGCATGAGTCTCTAACGGAAGATCCGCGCACCGAATGCGATCCCATGCCTCGCGGCGTGTTCAAACTGGCCCGAAGCACCACCAGTCGCTACGGCAAGGGCGCCGGCGGTTTCTGCGCCGCTGCGCAACTCATTGGCACCGCCATGGACCAGCAACTTGGGTCTCGCCACTAGTACATGTGGCGTATTGCCTGTGGCGTCCGTTCTGGGGAATCGTTGCTCCGTGGGAATGTCGGAGCGATATGGAACTCGTGAATGCGAGAGCACGCTGCGGGGCGTCATCGGCCATGCATGCGCAAGCAGCAGGTGATGGTCGTGCGGAATCGCTCGAACGACTGCTCCGTGCGCGCTTCGCGCGGCAGGCCGGCTTGATCGCGGCGGCTGTGGCGATTGTGATTTCCCTGCCTCTCGCACTCGCGGAGAATGCCTGTGCCATGACGGCCGCCGCTGGCAGTGGCACCGTGGCGGGAACTCTTGGCGCCTCTGTCTCGATGTCGTCGATCGTGGCGATGGCCGCTGCCTTTGACCATGGCGAGCTTGCCGCGGCGACGGGGATGCTGGCCATGGGCGCGGTCGCCGGCGTCCTGGTGCGGCGGCACCGGCTTGCTGCGCTGGGGTGCGTCGGGTCCCCCGAGGCATGAACGCCCCGACGCACATCGACGGACTTCGCTTCGTTCGAATCCCCGGCCTGGTCGGCCTCTCCGCCATCTTCATCGGCAGCGCTGCGGGCGGCCTCGCGGTGATGACGCTGTACTTCCTCGCCGCCTGGCTGCCGGTGCGATCCGTGCTTGCGGATCGCTGGTCCGCCGTGCGTGCCACGCTGGCCGCGCTGCTGACCGGAGTCCTTGTCACCTATGCGATCGGCGGGGGACTTTGGCTCGTCGGTCGGCCGATCGCGGATCGAATTCTGGCGGCGGGATACGAGCAAAGGTCCGGCCTCATACTGGTGCTGCTGGCCGTCACCCCCCTCTGGGGATGGGCGATGGCGGCGGCCCAGCGATGGGTCCTCGGCCGCTGGTGGGCGGTTCGGCCGCCGCCGCTTTTCCACTTCGTCGGGTTCCCATTGGCCACGCTGCTGGTCGCCTTCGGAGGTCTCTGGCTGGAGCGGACCGAAAATGCCGGCGTCGTCGTGCTGTTCGCGGCCATCATCGGTCTGCCTCTGGCATTCACGATCTCTCTGTCTCGCGCGAGCGGGGCGCGCTTTCCGCGAACGGCCGAGCTGGCCGGCCGGATCGTATCGACCGGGAGGCCCGTCTTCGCCGCTGCTGTCTTCGCCGCCCTCGCCGCGACCTTCCTCCTGGTCCATGCGGGAACCGGTCTTGCCGATCTCGATCCGCTCGGCGAGCAGCCGACGACGTTGGCATCGGCCATCATGCTGTTCGTCGTGGCGTTCGGTACATTCTACGGCGCGTGGCTTGGACTGGAGGAGCGCCGGACGCCGACCGGTGAGCCCGCCACGGCGGCCGGACACGACCGAACGGACTCGTTGTCGTCGCTGTTCCTGAGCATTGCGCCCGGCTTCGTCGCCGTGCTCGCGGTATTCGTGGTGATGTTCGTCGCCGATCGGGCGGGCGTCGACCTCGGCGACGCCGAGACCCGCGGCCTTGCCGTCGCCTTCGTCGTTGCCGCCCTGTACGGGGCGCAGGGTCGGTTCGGTCGTTTCGTCGATCGCGCCATCCTCGGGTTCTTTCTTTGGGGCCTCTATGCCCTGTATCTGGCGATGACGCTCGATTCCGTGAATTCGGCGCTGCTCGGCGCCGTGGAGCGTTTGCTGTCGAGGGCGTGAGCGAGGAGGTGTGCACTTGGGGCTCGAGGGCACGCCAAGGAGCAAGTGATGATGGACGGCACGCCAACCGATGAGTCGATGCCCTGGAGGTTGGAGATCGTCAGTCCGCCCGGCAGGGCATGGATCGTGCTCGCCATCGTCTGGACCTTCCTCGGTGTCTGCCATCTCCTGTTCACGTACACCAGGGCGGACGGATCCATGGAGTGGATGACCCTCCTTGTCCTCCCCTGGGTCGTCCTGGTCAGCTACTACGCCCTGCGGACGGCACGCGGCGAGCGCGGCAGGCTGCGGATCGACGAGAGCGGCTTCAGCGCCGTCGACGGCCCACGATCGGAGCGGCGCTATGCTTGGTCGGAAATCGAGCGCTTCCAGGTCGGCAAGCTCGGTGCCAATCCAATCCATCTGGGCGTGGACGTACCCCGGATCGTCGTGCGCCAGGCCGATGGCAGGACGCGAATCGACGGGCTGCCCGGCAGCTTGGGCATTCCCGCCGGCGACGTCGTGGCCATGATGGAAACCCTGCGCCAGCTCGCGGGCGCGGCCTGGCCGCGGCGGCCGGGCACGGTCGAGGAAGCACGCCGTCTCGCCCGCGATGGGTTGTCCTGAGCGCCGACGGCAGTCATCGAAGCGGCAGGCGACGTATCGGCGCCGGCGTGTTGCTCCGACAAGCCCGACAACGGTCCCCTCCCGGGAGATGGAAGGGGGCGGGGTGTCGATGGGCCGACGCCAGGTGCGGCCCTACTGGACCTTGCAAATGGTTCGCCTCGAGCCGCGCTCCTCGATGCCGACGACGCCGGACGTCGAGAACGCTTGCTTGCCGTCGAAGCTGACCCGGGGGAACCAGAACGTCGTGCCACAGAAGATGTGGGAAACGCACTGCCGGGAGCCATGCGTGCCCTTTTCGCATTGCGCCTGATTGGTGAACGCCGACCAATGCATGTTGCTGGCAGGCTTGTAGGCCATGTAGGGCGACGCGTTCTGTGCAAGGGCCGGCGACGCCGCCAGCGCGAGCGCGAACGAGGTGGAGGCAAGGCGGAACAGTTTGCGCATCGGACGGATTCTCCGGACTTGAGGATCGTTTCGCCGTTTCGGCCGACGACCATTCGCATCTTCGCGGGCGCACGGACCAGTCGAACACATGTGCTAATTGAAGCGATTCGGTTCGGCGGGACGGCAGGATCGATCGACACGAATTCGGGAGTGTCCACCCTCCCTGCCACGGGGAAATCGAAGGAGGCCGGGCGTGGATTGAATGAAGGCCGGGTGCCTTCTACTTGACCTTGCAAACGACGCGCTCTGAGGTGCGTTCATTGATGCTGGCGACGTCGGACGTGGAGAACCGGTACTCGCCATCGAAGCTGACCTGGGGAAACCAGTAAGTCGCGCCACAAAAGACGTGGGGAACGCATTGCCGAGGGCCATGCGCGCTCTTTTCGCAGTGTGCTTGATCGGTGAATGCCGACCAGTACGCACTGTCGGCGGACTTGTAGGCCATGTAGTGCGCCGCATTCTGTGCGACGGCCGGCGACGGCATCTGCGCAAGCACGATCGCGGCGGAGACAATGCAGAGATGTTTGCGCATCGGACGGCTTCTCCGGATTCTGGGATCGGTTCGCGACCTTCGGCCGATGACTCGTTGCCTTGTCGTCGATGCGCGGGCCAGTCGAACGGATGTGCTACTTGAAGTGATGCCGGTTGCTGCGTCTTCGGCCGTGCTTGTGGGAAGAGGCGTAGCCGGCGGCGGCAAAGGCCCGTCTGCAGGATGACGCTCGATCTCCCTCGAGCATGAAGGATGGACGTCTGCTACGATGGTTCATCGCTGGAAAGGTGAAGACGTGACCAGGCCGCTCCGATTCTCCGTGCTCGTGCTGCCCAACGTGCCGTGGCCCGAATTCCTGCGCCGCTGCCGCGAGGTCGAGGAGCTCGGCTTCGATTCGATCGGCCTTGCCGATCATCTCGTCGACTGGGCCGGCAACAAGGGGCCGTGGTTCGAGCTGTGGACGCAGGTCGCGGCCGTCGCCCAGGCCACGAAGCGCGTTCGCCTGACCACCCTGGTCGCCCAGATCCCGCTGCGCAACCCGGCCCACTTCGCGCAGCAGGCGCTGACCGTCGATCACATTTCCGGTGGCCGGCTCGATGTCGGCCTCGGCACCGGCCTGGTGGTCGATCCGTCGTACCGGATGATGGGCATCGACAACTGGAGCACGAAGGAACGGGTCGCCCGCTTCGGCGAGTATGTCGAGATCGTCGACCGGCTGCTGTCGCGGGAGGAGACGACCTTCGAGGGGCGCTTCTACCGGGTCGAGGGCGCCGCTCTCGGGCCGCGTCCCGTCCAGTCGCCGCGGCCGCCCCTCATGATCGCCGCCATGGGGCCGGTCATGCTGGGCCACACCGCGCGCCACGCCGACATCTGGAACAGCATCAGCTTCGCCCCGACCTTCGAGGCCCAGCTCGAGGAGACGCGCGCGCGCGTCGCCCTCCTCGATGCGCGCTGCGCGGCGATCGGGCGCGACCCGGCCAGCCTGCGGCGCTCCTATCTCATGTTCGACGCGGCGGCCCGCCGCAGCGGCGGCCGGGTCAACTACTACGAGTCCGAGGAGGCCTTCACCCGGCTGGTCGGCCAGGTGATCGCGCTCGGCATCACCGAGATCGCCCTCTACTACCCGATCGCCGACGCGCAGAAGCTGGTGTTCGAGCGTATCGCCCGCGACGTGCTGCCGGCGATGCGGGCGGCGCACGAATAGTCGCCGCTCAAGGGGGCGGTCGGCGGCGCGCCAGCCGCGCGTCCTTCCAGGCGAACCAGCGCATCGCCAGCGGCAGGAACCACGGATCGCCGCGATAGAACGGCACGGTCGGGAAGGCGGCCGTCTCGAAGGCGGTGGCGCCCTCCGGCAGGCCGAGGATCTTCTGGGCGATCTTCAGCCCGAAGAACGATCCCATGGGAACGCCGGCGTAGTTGTAGCCCATGCCGTGCCACAGGCCGTCGTGGCATCCGATATGCGGCATCATGTCGAACGTGCCGGCGCATTGGCCGGTCCAGACGTGGCTGAGCTTGACGTCGGCGAGATCCGGCAGCGCGCGCCGGAGGCGTCCGTGCAGCAGCGCGGCGATGGCGACGGGATCGGTGAGCCCGTTGGCCGTGGCGCCGCCGAACAGCAGGCGCGGCGAATCGGGCGCCGGCCGGAAGAAGTCGATGTCGAGGTTGGAATCGATCACCGTGCGCCGATGCGGCAGTTGCCTCTCGAGCAGCGCCGGCGGCAACGGCTCGGTCGCCGCCATGTAGCCGACGAAGGGAATCACGCGCCGCGCGTGCCACGGCAGGCCCTTTGGCGTGTAGCCGTTGGTGGCGATCACCACGTCCCGTGCGCGCGTCTCGCCGGCGGCCGTGGTGACGCGGAAGCGTTCGCCCCGGCCGCTCCGCTCGACCGCCGTCACCTCGCACGGACCGAAGATCGCCACGCCGGCGGCCAGCGCGCGCGCCATCAGGCCGCGGTGATAGAGCCCCGGATGCAGCGATCCGAGATCGGGGATGACGGCGCCGCCGTCGTAGAGATCGGTCGCCATCTCCTCCCGCAGGCGGGCGCGCGGCAGCATCCGGTAGGGCAGTCCGAGATCGGCCTGCATGCCGGCCAGCTCGCGCTCCAGCACGGCGTAATGGGCAGGCGACGTCGCCGCGACCAGGCGGCCGCAGCGCACGGCGTGGCACGCGATGTCCTCCTCCTCGATGAAGGCGAGCGTGCTTTCATAGGCGAGCGACAGGTCGCGATAGATTGCCGTGGCATGGGCCTGGCCCCGGGCGGCCTTCAGGTCGATGTAGGCCTTCTTCAGCGTGCGGCCGAGGAAGCCCGCATTGCGGCGCGACGCGCCGAAGCCCGGCGCCTCCTTGTCGAACACCGCGACACTGCGTCCGGCCCGCGCCAGGGTCAGGGCGGCCCGCAGGCCGGTGTAGCCCGCGCCGACGACGACCGCGTCGTAGGACGGCGCCGGCGCGCCGGTCGAACGATCCTCCAGCGGTGCGGCGTCCCACCAGTAGGGCGCGTTCCGGAAGTCGGTGGTCAGCAGGTCATTCATCGTCCGGGTGTCCGGGGGGCAGTTTCACCCATGTGCCGAGGCCTTGGCTAGGCAACCCGCGCGCCCACCCTGCCCATGGACGAACGAACTTTTCGAAGGCGTGGACAGCGGTCGCGTCGCACATGCAGAAGGTCGATCCCGCCCTGAAGTTGCAGTCTGCGAGTCCCGCAATTCCGGCATCGCTGCCGGCTCGGACCCGATGCGTCGTGCCGAAGTTTGTCGCCCCATCCGGGCGGCAATGCTCCGGCACTCCACGCTCGACCTCTCCGTCGGAGGTGCCGTGCCTTTCGCCCGTTGCGGCAATGCTGCTATCCTTTGCCGCCGTCTCTCGCGAGGGGGAGTTGGCACGTCGTTGGGGGACGGAAACCGATGAGCCTTCGCAGTCGTCTTCTGATTCTGGTCGCGCTGGCGATCCTGGGACCGGCCATCCTGGTCGGTGTTCGCTTCGTTCAGGAGCGTGCGAAGGAGATCGATTCCACCCTCGAGAACATGGCGATCGCGGTCAGGATCGTCGCCGAGGACCTCGAGGACAAGATCCAGGGCACCGCCCAGCTCCACTACGGCCTCGCCCGGGCCTCCGATCTCGAGACACGGGATCGCGACGTCTGTTCGGCCTTCCTCTCTTCGGTGCGCGAGGCGCATCCGCAATATACCGGCATTCTCACCATCGATCCCGATGGCAACCTGTTCTGCGACTCCCTGCGCACCGGCCGATCGCTCGACCTCAGGGATCGGCGCTATTTCCGCGAGGCCATTGCCGCGGATGGCGGGGTGACGCTTCAGCCTGCCTTCGGTCGCCTCACGGGCATGGCGGTACTGCAGATCGCCCACCCTGCCCGCGTCCCGTCGGGCGAACTGAAGTTCGTCCTGCTGGCCTCGCTCGATCTCTCCAAGTTCGTGGCGAATCACCATCGGCGCTTGCCGGGTGTTGAGATCCTGCTGCTCGACCGCGACGGCACCGTTCTGGTCTGGACCCGGGGGACGCACGAAACCGTTCATGGCGGCGACACGATTCGCGACACCGCGCTCTATCGCTTCGCGTCGGAGAGCCCGACGGCGCGGGTGGGTGCAGTCGCCGAGGCCGGTGGGCGGATCGACTATTGGGCGGTCGCCGGGCCGGGCAAGGTCGATACGGGCCTGTTCGTCCTGCTCGGGGTGCCAAGGGCCGAGATCCTGGCGCCGGCCGACCGACGCCTGTGGCAGGACATCGTCGTGCTGGTGGCCGTATCGGTCGCGGCCTTCGCCGCCGCCTGGCTGATCGCCGAACTCGGCGTGCGCCGGGAAGTGGTGCGCATGTCGACGATGGCTTCGCGTCTCGGGAAGGGCGACCTGTCCGCCCGCATCCCGCTGCCCCATCCCAAGGGGGAACTCGGTGCGCTCATGGCTGTGATGAACGGGACCGCCGAGTCGCTCCAGCGTCAGCGCGAGTCGATCGAGGAGCTCGATCGCAAACTGCACCAGGCGCAGAAGATGGAAGCCATCGGCCAGCTGACGGGCGGCGTGGCGCACGATTTCAACAATCTGCTCACCGTCATACTCGGCAACGCCGAGGCTCTCGCCGACCGGCTCGACGACCGGGCCGAGTTGCGCCGCCTGGCCGAGATGACGGCGTCCGCGGCCGAGCGCGGCGCCGAACTGACGCGCCGCCTGTTGGCCTTCGCCCGCCGGCAGGCACTCGAACCCCGGTCGATCGATCTCAACCGACTGGTCGGCAGCATGGATGGCCTGTTGCGCCGTACGCTCAGCGAGGAGATCGACCTGGAGATCGTGCGAGGCGGCGGCCTGTGGATCGTCGAGACCGATCCCGGGCAGATGGAAGTGGCGCTGCTGAATCTGGCGATCAACGCGCGCGATGCCATGCCGGGTGGCGGCCGCCTCACCATCGAGACGGCAAACGTCTCGCTCGACGACGCCTATGCGAGGGTCAACGAGGACGTCGTCGCCGGCCAGCATGTGATGGTCTCGGTATCGGACACCGGCACCGGCATGGCGCCGGAAGTGCTTGCCCGGGTCTTCGAGCCCTTCTTCACGACCAAGGAGGTCGGCAAGGGCAGCGGGCTTGGCCTCTCGATGGTCTACGGGTTCGTCAAGCAATCCGGCGGCCATGTGAAGGTCTATTCCGAGGTTGGGCAGGGTACGACGATCAAGATCTACCTTCCGCGCGCTGCCGCCGACAGCGAAGCGCCACCGCTGTCGCCCCAACGCAACGAGAAGGGCGGCAATGAGCATGTGCTCGTGGTCGAGGACGACGCTCTCGTCCGCGAGCATGCGACATCGCTCCTGAGGGACCTCGGCTACCGCGTGACCGCGGTGGAAGCCGGCCAGCCGGCGCTCGAGGCACTGCGCGGTCACGCCGACATCGCCCTGCTCTTCACCGACATCGTCATGCCCGGCGGCATGAATGGCCGGGAGCTCGCCGACGCGGCACGCCGATTGCGGCCTGGCTTGGCGGTGTTGTTCACGTCCGGCTACACCGAGAACGCCATCGTTCATCATGGACGGGTCGACACGGGCGCGGAGCTGCTGGGCAAGCCCTATCGCCGCCATGAACTGGCGGGCAAGGTCCGCAAGGTGCTCGATGCCGGATACGCCGCGCGCGGCGGAGCCCGCTAGGGGGGTGCCGAAAGCCTCCAAAGTGGAGGCAATCCGATGGGCGACGCGGATGCGACATGTCTAGACTTTGCTCTCGTGGGTTCGAGGGATGGGCGCGGCGAACTCCCGCGGACGTGCAGCGTCGATCCGCGGGGCATCGCGGTGGGGGCAGGCGATGGCGGGATCGGACGGTGCAGGCCGATTGCTGATCGGCAGCGACAGGCCGGCGCGCAGGTATGCGGCGCGGTGTCGTCGTGCGGCCGCCGGCGCGTAAGCAAGCCTCGGCCGGTGGCGAGCAGCGTCCGGCCGGGCGCCGCGCGGCGACGGACGGTGGACAGGCGGCACGCCGGCTCGCCGCCATCCAGGGCGCAACACCGGACGCGCTGATCGGCTTGGACCTCGAAGGTTTCGTCACCGCATGGGAAGGCGCGGCGGCTTCGATGTTCGGCTACGGCCCACATGAGATCGTGGGCGCCCCCGTTCACCGGCTCGTGCCGCCGGCGCGGCGGGCGGACGGCATTCTTGCGCACATCCGTGAAGGTGCCGCGATGCCGCCTTTGGACTCGATCTGGCGGGCGCGCGACGGAACGCCTGTCGATGTCACTGTCGCGCTGTCGCCGCTTCGCGACGACGCGCGGCGAGCCGTCGGCGTGGTCGCCGTGGTGCGCGATGTTGGTCCGGTCCGGCGACAGGAACGTGCCTTCGCTCGCCTGTCGAGACTCTATCGGTCGCTCAGCCGGATCAATCGGGCAATCGTTCGATTGACGGATCGCGAGACGCTGTTCGACGAGGTTTGCCGTGCCCTGGTCGAAGCGGGCGGTTTCGCCTCGGCCTGGATCGGATGGAACGATGCCCGGACCAGCCGGCTCGAACCGGTGGCGCGAGCCGGCTCGGCGCTCGACTTCATCGACAGTGTCGAGGTCTACACCGACCATCGTCCGGAGGGTTTGGGGCCGGCGGGTCGGGCGTTCCGTTCGGGCCAACCATATGTCTGCAATGACGCGCTGGCCGATCCCGCCACGCTCGCCTGGCGACCGCAGATAGAACGGTCGGGCATCATGGCCTGGGCGGCGATACCCGTGCGCATGGAAGGAATCCCTGTCGGGGTGCTCATCGTCTACGCCCGCGAGGCCGGCTACTTCACCGACGAGGAGCTTGCTCTGCTGGTGGAGGTCGCCGGCGACATCTCCTTCGCGCTCGACGCTCAGAAGCGCGCGAAGGACGGGCGAGACGCCGCGGAGACGGTACGAGCCGAACAGCAATTCTCCGAGTCGATGATCGATGCCATGCCGGGAGTCGCCTACTGCTACGATCAGTCCGGTCGCTTCCGGCGGTGGAACGGCAACTTCGAGAAGGTGACCGGCTACTCGCGCGACGAGATCGCTCGCATGCATCCGCTCGAGTTCTTCGAGGAGCGCGACCGTCCCCTGCTGCGTGCCCGCATTTCCGAGGTCTTCGACAGCGGCGACGCGTTCGTCGAGGCTCCCTTTCGGGCGAAGGACGGTACCATCCGGCCCTATTTCTTCACCGGCCGCCGTGTCGTCCTGCACGGTTCGTCGTGCCTGGTCGGCGTCGGCATCGATATTTCGGAGCGGCTGAGCGCCGAACAGGCCATGCGGCTGAGCGAGGCACGCTATCGCACGCTCTTCGAATATGCGCCCGACGGCATACTGATCGCCGACATGGAATCCCGTTACCTCGACGCCAATGTCAGCATGTGCCGCATGCTCGGCTACAGCCGCGAGGAACTGGTCGGGCTCGACGCTGTTGCCATCGTTGCGCCAGCCGATGTCGATCGCATTGCGCCCACGCTCGACGATCTCGGGGCGGGCAAGGATCATCGCCGTGAGTGGACATTCAGACGAAAGGACGGCTCGACGTTTCCCGCGGAGGTGATTGCCACCAGAGCACCCGACGGGCATGTGTTGGCCATGGTCCGCGACATCACGGAGCGTCGCGCGGCCGAGCGTACACTGAGGGATCTCAACCAGACGCTGGAGCGCAAGGTCGAAGAGCGCACGATGGAACTTGCCTCGGCTCTGGTGCGGGCCGAGAACGCCGACCGCCTCAAGTCGGCTTTCCTTGCAACGATGTCGCACGAGCTCAGGACCCCGCTCAATTCCATCATAGGATTCACCGGCATCCTGCTCCAGAATCTGGCCGGCCCACTCAATGCCGAGCAGGAGAAGCAGCTCGGCATGGTTCGCGGCAGTGCGCGACACCTTCTCGCTCTCATCAACGACGTGCTCGACATCTCCAAGATCGAGGCCGGACAATTCCAGGTCCGCCGCGAGCGGTTGGACTTGCCGGGATTGATAGACCGCGCGGCCGGCTCCGTTCGTCCTCATGCCGAACGGAAGGGCCTCGCGCTTGACGTCGTCGTGGCGAGTGAAGTCGGCGAGATGGTGGGCGACGCGCGCCGTGTCGAGCAGATCCTGCTCAATCTCCTGAGCAACGCCATCAAGTTCACCGATCGCGGCGGAGTTTCGCTCTCCGCCACGCTCGTCCCGGCCTACCGAGCCGCACCCGATGCCGTGCCTGTGGCGGCGGTGCGTGTCGCGATCGCCGATTCGGGCATCGGCATCAAGGCCGAAGACATGGACCAGCTTTTCGCGCCTTTCCGCCAGCTCGACAGCGGACTGGCGCGTCAGCACGAAGGAACCGGCCTCGGCCTGTCGATCTGCAGGCGCCTCGCCGCCATCATGGGCGGCGAGATCGTCGCTCTCAGCGAGTGGCAACGGGGCAGTACGTTCATACTTACCCTGCCGGTCGGGGAGTCGTGATGCCATGAAGCGACGCGTGCTGGTGATCGAGGACAACGAGCAGAACCGCTACCTCGTGACTTTCCTGCTCGAGCGGCACGGCTTCGAGGTGAGGTCGGAGGCCGAAGGGCCACGGGGCATCGAGTGCGCCCGCTCCTGGAATCCCGACCTCATCCTGCTCGACATCCAGTTGCCCATGATGGACGGCTACGACGTCGCGCGTGCGCTGCGGGCCGTCGATACCCTGGGCAACACGCCGATCGTTGCCGTGACGTCCTACGCCATGGCCGGCGACCGGGAAAAGTCGCTCGCCGCCGGCTGCACGGGTTACATCGAGAAGCCCATCAATCCCGATACCTTCGTCGCCGAGCTGGAGGACATCGTCGGGCGGGGCGGTCGCGATGGCTAGGGTTCTCGTCGTCGATGACAAGGAGGAGAACCGCTACTACCTGCAGACTCTCCTCAAGGGCCACGGCTTCGAGGTCGATGTTGCACGGCATGGCGCCGAGGCGCTGGTCAAGGCGCGTCAGGCGCCGCCGGCGCTAGCGATCAGCGACCTGCTGATGCCGGTGATGGACGGTTACACGTTGCTGCGACACTGGAGGAGCGACGCCGTCCTGCGGCCGATCCCCTTCATCGTCTACACCGCGACCTACACCGAACCGCAGGACGAGCAGCTGGCGCTCGATCTCGGGGCCGATGCCTTCGTTCTCAAGCCGGCGGAACCCGAGCGGATTCTGGCCGAGATCGAGGTCGTGCGGGCCCGACTCGCCGCCCCGGCGGTGCTGCCGGCCGCGCCGTCGGGCGATGAGCTCGAGACGTTGAAACTCTACAGTCAGACTCTGATCCGCAAGCTCGAGGAGAAGTCCTTGCAGCTCGAAGAGGCCAACCGTGCATTGCAGCGCGACCTCGACGAGCGCAAGGCCGTCGAAAGTGCGTTGCGCCAAAGCGAAGCCGAGTTTCGAATCCTGGCCGACGCGCTGCCGCAGATGGTCTGGATCGCGTCACCGCGGGGGCACACCGTCTACGTGAACCGGCACTGGAACGACTATACCGGCCTCGCGGAACCTGACGAGCGCGACGGTTGGGCCGCGCCCCTTCATGCCGACGACAGGGAGACGGTCCTGGCGACCTGGCGGGACGCGCTGCGCGCCGGCACGCCATGGTCCGCCGAAGCACGCTTGAAGCGCGCCGACGACGCCTGGCGATGGTGGCTGATCCGAGCCGTGCCGGAACGCGACGAAAAAGGCGGGACGATCAAATGGGTCGGCACCTGTACCGATATCGAGGATCTGCGCCACACCCAGCAGCAGCTCCGCCAGTCGCAACGCCTCGAACTGGTCGGTCAGTTGACTGGTGGCATTGCTCATGACTTCAACAACATCCTCAACGTCATCCTGGCGAACGCCGAGTCGCTGGCGGAAGCCGACGACCTGCCGGTGGAAATCGTCGAGCGTGTCGATCGGATCGCCCACTCGGTGCGTCGCGCCTCGGAGCTGGTCCGGTCCCTCCTCGCCTTCTCGCGCAAGCAGCCTCTCAAGCCGCGTGCCGTGGACGTCAACGAACTGGTCGCCCGAACGGGCAAGCTGCTGCGCCGCTCGCTGGGCGAGCACGTGGAGCTGTCCGAAGATCTCGACGATGGCCTGTGGACGGTGAGCATCGACCGCGCCCAGCTCGAGGCAGCCCTGCTCAATCTCTGCGTGAACGCGCGCGATGCCATGCCTGACGGCGGCCGACTCTCGATTCGAACCTTCAATACCGCCGTGGCGGCCACCCGCCATCCGGATGCGGTCGCGGGCGACCATGTCGTGCTGGAAGTGCGCGATAGCGGCAGCGGCATGGCGCCGGATGTACTGGCGCGCGTCTTCGAGCCGTTCTTCACCACCAAGCCGGAGGGCAAGGGAACGGGCCTCGGCCTCAGCATGGTGTACGGCTTCGTTCGTCAATCCAGGGGGCACGTCGAGATCGACAGCGAACTCGGGCGCGGCACCGCCGTTCGACTCTTTCTGCCGCGTGCGGAGGGCGCGCCGGATCAGGCCGAATCGCTTCCGCGCGCACCGGTGGTGCAACGCCGCCATCGAGTCCTGCTTGTCGAGGATGATCCGCAGGTTCGTGCTGCCGTTCTGCTGCAGCTGCAAGGCCTTGGCTGTGACGTGACCGAAGCGAACGGAGGGGCCGCCGGAATCGTGGCCATGGAAAGTGCCGAGAGACCGTACGACGTTCTGCTGACCGACGTGGTCATGCCCGGCACGATCGATGGACGTGCTCTTGCCGAGGAGGTGGGCCGGCGCTGGCCGCACACGCGCATCGTCTTCATGTCGGGATACCCGAGAGACGCCATTGCAGCCGACGGCCGCCTGCTGCCCGGCGTGCTGCTGATCAACAAGCCGTTCCGGAAGGCCGACCTGGCGCAGATCCTCGACCGCGCTCTCGAAAAGCCGGCCGACAACTGACGTCGCCGGACGGACCGCTCGCGCCGGCCCCATGTCCTGTCCGCCGTGCGGACGGTCTCGTCACCGCCGCTTGAGGAAGAACGACGCCATGGCGTCGAGATAGTCCTCCGGCGGGACGTTCAGCAGGTTGTGCTCCGCCGTCGGCACCACGACGAGGCGCTTTGGCGCATGGGCTGCGTCGAACACCTGGACGGCCTGGTCGAGCGGAACCGATTCGTCGTCGGAACCGTGAACCACCAGCACCGGACAGCGCGCCCGGTCGATCGCGCCCGCGGCGTCGAACGGGCTGGTCAGATGGTCGAGAACGAACGCCGGCAGCCACGGCCTGTCGAGCAGCGCCTTGTCCTTGGCCGAGGCGACGGTGCTGACCAGCGCGACGGCGCGGCAGGGCGTCCGCGCGGCGAGCGTCGCCGCCACCGGCGCGCCCAGCGAGACGCCGACGATGGCGACCGAGCTCGGGTCGATGCCGCGATGGGCCAGGTAGCGCATCGCGGCCTCGGCGTCGCGCGTCAGCGTCGCCTCGCTCTCCGTCTCGCCGTCGCTCATGCCGAAGCCGCGGTAGTTGAACAGCAGGAGGTCGAAGCCGCGCCGCTGCAGGAACTGGCTGTGCGGCACATAGGACGGCAGGTGCCCGAAATTGCCGGCCAGCACCAGCACGGTGACGCCGTTGCGCGGGGCGGCCGCCTTGAAGAACCAGCCGCGCAGCCGCACGTCGCCCGCCGTCCGGAACGACACCTTCTCCGCGCCGGCCGGCCGGGCCCACGGACCGTCGGCGGCCTCCCTCAGCACGTGATAGGTCCAGCGATGTTCCAGGTACGGCAGGCCGACCCACGCCGCGGCGGCAACCGCCATCCCGGTCAGGAGCACCAGGAACGTGAGGATGCGTTTCACGGCGAGGGCGGCAGCAGCCGGTCGATCGCCCGCTCCCAGATCGCGCAGCCGCGCTCGACGCTCAGACCATGATCGCCCCGCAGGCGACCCCACGCCTCGTAGTCGGTGAGCGCCTCGAGCGCGATCAGGGTTGCCTCGCGCTCGGCGGGCGCGAGAGTGGCCAGCTCGGGGGCGTACATCAGCTCGAGCCGCGCCCGGGTCAGCTGGCGCACGAGGGCGATTTTGGCGGCGAAAGCCCGCTGCGCGCGCGGCGGGGCCCGCATCAGCACCCGCCACAACGGCAGCCACTTCTCGCAGTTGGTCGCCCGCACCTTCACCTGGAAGGCGATGCGCGTGGCGCGGTCGCGCGTGACCATGTCGCCGGCCGGGACCGACAGGCCCTGCTGGATGATGTGGTCGAACGCCGCGAGGGCGAGCTGGATGAAGTCGGCGAAGCGCTCGAACACCAGCCGCGTCGAACAGCCGGCCCGCCCGGCGATCTGCACCGCCGTCGGCACCGCGTCGCGCTCGCGAATGAGATCGAGGAAGGCCTCGATCATCGCCGTGCGGGTGCGCAGGCGCCGCGCCTGCCGTCCGTCGGGTTCACCGGGCCCTCGCCGCCGCCTGAGGCGTTGCGGCGCGGTCGGTGCGATCTCTGAAACAGTCACGTCGTTTCGATCATTCTTCGATGTGTCATTATAGCCCGACCGGGCACCGTCCACATCATCATCATCCGCTTCGTAGGGCCCGGCGACTTGATCTGCCGCAAGGCGTTGGCCAGGGCGGCATGGTCCACAACGCGGACAATCAGGAGAATGCCGGTGCGGGCCAGGGATGTGATGTCCAAAGGGGTGATGTCGGTTGCCAGCGACGCCAGCGTTCACGAGGCGGCCGCGCTGCTGGTGAAGACCCGGGTCAGCGCCATGCCCGTGGTCGATTCGGCCGGAACCATGGTCGGGCTGGTCAGCGAGGCCGATCTCGTGCGGGCGTTCGATTCGGGATCGGACGGCGGATTGCTGCGCGGGTTCACCGGCGACGGCGACGCGGCGGGTCCCACCCTGGCCCTGAAGAATCGCAAGGTCACCGACGTCATGACGCGGGACGTCGCGTTCGTCGACGCCGATGCGACCCTGGCCGACATCGCCCGGCTGATGCTGCAGCGGGGCGTCAAGCGCCTGCCGGTCGTCGACGAGGGCGCCGTCGTCGGCATCGTCAGCCGCACCAACCTCCTGGAGGCCGCCGTCTCCGGCGACCGCGCCGCCTGGGTCGGGCCGCGCAGCGGCGGCTGGCGCCGCTGAGCCATCTCTTCTTCACCCACGCCTCGCAGCGCGGGGCCGGCAACGGCCCGGGTCACGCCGGCTCGGGCAACGCCGGCCTGGGCCCGAGCGTTCAGTCGTCGCGGTCGGCTTGGCCGGCGGCGGGGGGGATGGCCGTGCCCGAGACACCCTATCTCGCGATCTTCTTCGTGCTGATGGCGCTCCTGCTCGGGCTGGCGGCGATCGGCTCGCGCGATGCTTTCAGATCTCACACGTCGAGCACCCCCGCGTGGTGCGATGCCGGCCGGGGCGGGCCGGGATGTTTGCCCATCGATTGGTCGCGCCCGCCATCGCCGCGCCGGGATTGATCCCGCCGTCGCAACGGTCACAGGTTTGACTCTGGCCGTGACCGCGCCGTGACGTGAAGGTGCGCGCCTGTTCCAATCCCAGGCGGTGAAACGTTTACAGGAGTGTCGGACACATGGGTGTCGGGGTGCGACGCAAGGCCAGGATCCTGGTGGTCGAGGACAACGGCCTGCTGGCCGAGGTGATCGGCGACTTCGTCATGGAATGCGGGTTCCGGGTCGTCGGCCCGGCGACGTCGCTGGACAGCGGCCTGGTCCTCGCCCGCGAGGCCGCGCTCGACGCGGCGCTTCTCGACATCAATCTCGGCGGCCGGCTCAGTTTCCCCATCTGTGGCGCCCTGGCGGCGCGCCGGATACCCTTCGCCTTCCTCACCGGCTACACGCAACTGGCGCTGGTGCCCGCCGCGTTCCGGTCGGCCCCGGTGGTGTGCAAGCCGTTCGAGCCCGAGGAGATGAAGTCGGTGCTGGAGATGCTGCTCGCCGGCCGCATGGAAGGTCCGCTCGTGCGCGCCTCGACGGGCGCTCTTCGACCCGCACGGGCGTAGCCCGGCCGGCGACGCTCAGGCCGACCAGCGCCGGTCGGCGCGCAGGGCCGAGGCTTCGGGCACGAACAGGAGGTCGACCTGCGCCGTCGCGCCGTCGAGCGGGCGGCGCTTCAGCGCGATCAGGTCGGCGACGACGAAGCCGCGCTCGTGCAGGAAATGCACGACGTCGTGCATCTCGGCACCGCCCTTGACCGTCGCGATGGTGCTGGTTTCGACGATGAGCGCGTCGATCTCGGCGAGGCGCCCGGTCATGCCGGCGAGCACCATCAACTCGGCACCCTGCACGTCGATCTTGCACAGCGCCGGCCGATCGAAGTGCCGGAACTGCGTGTCGAACCGCCTCACCGGCACGCGCTCCACCCGCAGGACGTCGCGCTCGCCGACCTCCTCCAGCAGGGTCGAGCCCTGGATGTCGGAGCGCACCTCGAGCTCCGCCTCGCCGTCGCGCTCGCCGAGCGCCAGCGGATGGATATCGCAGCGCAGGCGTCCGGCGAGCTTCCGCATGTAGGGCTGCGATTCAGGCGTCGGATCGACGAGGTGGTAGTGGGCGTCGGGAAAGGCGCGGTACAGGCTCCACGTGCCGAAGGCGACGCCGATGTCGAACACCGTCGCCGGCCGGAAGCCGTGGCGCTCGAAGACGCGCCGCGAGTGCCGCCACGAGGGCGCCTCGCTGTCGGGCTGGAGATAGTCCTTGTAGGGACGCAGCGCGTCCCTGAGACGCCTCATCACTGCCGTTCGCGCGCGCGTCGCCGCCTGCCGATCGATCATCGTCACCGGACCTTTGCGTCGGATTGTGGATGGTCTCCCCCCATCTCCGCATCGTCCCCCCTCGACGCAGACTCGTCATCAATCGGGCGATCCTGTGGCAGGGGCCGTGACCACGGAGTGACCGCGTCGGCTCGCCGTCATCGCCGTCCAGATCTGCTCCGGCGACGCCGGCCCGTCCGGCATGGCCGCGCCGAGCGGCGCCAGCGCATCGGCGATGGCGTTGGCGATCGCGGGAAAGGCCGCGATGGCGCCAGCCTCTCCGCAGCCCTTCACGCCCAGCGGATTGGTCGTGCAGCGCGTCGGATTGAACCCCAGCTCGAACGATGGCAGGTCGTCGGCGCGCGGCAGCGCGTAGTCCATGAACGAGCCGGACAGGAGTTGGCCCGAGGCGGAGTCGTAGACGGTCCGTTCCAGCAGCGCCTGGCCCACGCCCTGCGCCATCGCGCCATGCGCCTGGCCGCTCGCCACCATCGGATTGACGACGATCCCGTAGTCGTCGACGCCGCCGTAGCGCACCAGCGCGACCCGGCCGGTCTCGCGGTCGACCTCGACCTCCACGACGTGGCAGCCGTTGGGGAAGGTGAGATGCTCGCGCTTCCACGCCTGATAGGTGTCGAGCGGCCGGCCGCGTGCGCGGCCGAGCCGCGCCACCTCGAGCAGGCCGATGGCGCGGTCGGTGCCGGAGACCACGAACCGGCCGCGCTCGAAGCGGAGGTCGGCGGCGTCGGCCTCGAGCGCATCGGCGGCCAGCGCCAGGCCCTTGGCGACGATCTCGTCCGACGCACGCCACAGCGCCGTGCCGCCCATGTAGGTCGCGCGCGAGCTGCCGTGGCCGCCGCCGAAGGCGATCAGGTCGGTGTCGCCCTGGCGCAGCCGGATCAGCTCGTTGGCCACGCCCAGCCGCTCGGCCAGGATCTGCGGGAAGGTCGTCTCGTGGCCCTGGCCGATATGCTGCGTGCCGGTGATCAGCGAGACCGTGCCGTCCTCCTCGAAGCGGACCTCGACATTCTCCTCCGGCGGGCCGCCGGTGCCCTTGATGTGGTAGGCGAAGCCCAGCCCGCGCAGCTTGCCGCGCGCCTCGCTGTCGCGCCGCCGGAGGGGGAAGCCCGCGACGTCGGCCTGCGCCAGCGCCCTGTCGAAGGTGACGTCGAAGGCGCCGCTGTCGACGGTGAAGCCGAAGGCGTTGGTCATCGGCATCGCCGAGGCGGGCACGATGTTGCGGCGCCTGAGCTCGATGCGGTCGATGCCGCAGCGCCGCGCCGCCTCGTCGATCAGCCGCTCGAGGATGTCGACGGTCTCGGCGAAGCCCGGCCCGCGTGTCACGCCGATCGGCGCGGTGTTGCTCAGCGCCACCCTGATGTGCAGCGCGATCGCCGGCACGCGGTACACCGTGCCCTGCAGGTGGACGTACTGGTACGTAGGCACGCCGCCGCCGGCCATGTAGGCGCCGATGTTGGCGGTGCTCGCCACCTCGATCGCCAGGAAGCGTCCGTCGGCGTCGAGCGCCAGCGCCGCATCGGCCCGCATGTCGCGCGCCGCATGGTCGCTCAGGAACACCTCGCTGCGGCTGGCGATCCACTTCACCGGCCGGCCGACCCGGCGCGCCGCCCACAGGATCAGCGCGTGCTCGGCGTAGGCGAAGTTCTTGGCGCCGAAGCCGCCGCCGACGTCGGGCGCGACGAAGCGCACGTCCTTCGGCTCGACGCCGAGGCAGCGCGCGACGACATTGCGGTTGATGTGGATGTTCTGGCTCGACACATGCAGCGTGTAGCGGCCGCTCGCCGGATCGAACGCGCCGACGCCGCCGCGCGGCTCCATCGGGTTGGTGGTGATCCGGTGGTTGTCGAGCGCGAGGCGCACGACGTGCGCGGCGCGCGCGAAGGCCGCCTCCACCGAGGCGGCGTCGCCGGTGCGCCAGTCGAGGCAGAGATTGCCGGGCACCTCGGGCGAAAGCCGCGGTGCGTCCGGCGCCAGCGCCGTCGCCGCCGTCGTTACGGCAGGCAGGGGCGCGTAGTCGATCTCGACCAGCTCGGCCGCGTCGAGCGCCTGCTCGTGCGAGGCGGCGACCACCAGCGCGACCGGCTCGCCGGCGAACCGGACCTTGTCGGCGGCGAGCAGCGGCTGCGGTGCGAAGGCGAAGGGCTCGCCGGTCTGCACGTTGGCCTCGGCATAGGGGCGCAGCGGCTTCAGCCCGTCGGAAGCGATCTCCGCCGCGGTCAGCACCGCGAGCACGCCCGGTGCGCGCCGCGCCGCCGTCGCGTCGATGGCGCGGATCGCCGCGTGGGCGTGGGGCGAGCGCAGCACCGCCGCGTGCACCAGGCCGTCGAAGCGCAAATCGTCGAGGTAACGCCCCTGGCCGGTCAGGAAGCGACGGTCCTCGCGGCGGCGCGGCGACTCGCCGATCCCCTGCACCGTCACGTGCGCAGCCTCTCCGCGTTCTTCGCCTGGCGCCGCTCGTCCCACCAGTCGCCGGCCTGCAGGCGCCAGTAGACGAGCTGCGTCGCGGCGCGGCCGATCGCGCCGCCTGCCCAGCCCGTGCCGAAGGGCTTGAACAGCCAGCACCGCGAGGCGTCGCCCAGGATTCCCGCGACCACGGCATCGGCGCCGGCGGCGGTCTGGGCGACGCCGTGGCCGCCGAACGCCGAGCACACCCACAGGCCGGGCTCGATCTCGCCGACCTGGGGCATCTTGTGCGGCGCGTAGCCCATGATGCCGGGCCAGGCGAACTCGATCTCGATCTCGCCGAGCTGCGGATAGACCGAGAGGATGTCGCCGCGCATCGTCTCGCGCAGGTGCGGCGGCTCGCGCGTGTCGGTGGTGATGCGGCCGCCCCACAGCAGGCGGTCGCCGTCGACCACGCGGTAGTAGTCGCCGGCGCGGCGCGTGTCGGAGATCGTGCCCGACCAGCGGATGGCCTCGCCGAGGCGCGGCCCGAGTTTGGCGGTGACCGCGACATAGGTCGCGACCGGCACGACGGCGCGGGCGAGCCGGCCGTGCACCCGCCCGAGATCGGCATTGCCGGCCAGCACGACGTGCTCTGCGGCGAGCGCGCCGCGCGAGGTCTCGAGCCGCCAGCGCCCGCCGTCCCGGCCCAGCCCCCGGCCCAACCCCCGACCCAACCCCCGGGCCTCGGTCTCCTCGTGCAGCGAGCCGCCTTTCGCCTCGATGTCGGCGGCCAGCGCCAGCGCCAGGTTGAGCGGATGGACGTGGAACGAGCGCGGATCGTGGATGCCCTGGTGGTAGCGCGCGGTCGACAGCACCTCGCGCACCTGCGCGGTGCTCCACGGCTCGAAGCTCGCGCCCAGCGTCTCGGCGAGCCGGCGCGTGCGCTCGGCGAAGTCGGCGCCCTGGTCGGTCCGCGCCACGCCGAGCCGGCGCGATCCCATCAGGATGTCGGCACGGCCCGACCCGGCGATCGCCTCGCGCACGATCTCGACGCCGCGCTGGGATTGGGCATAGAGCCGGCGGGCATGGTCGGCGCCGAGCCGGTCGATCAGCGCGCCCGAGCGCAGCGCGAAGCCCGCGCCGACGAAGCCGCCGTTGCGGCCCGACGCGCCCCAGGCGATGCGCCGCCGCTCGACCAGCGCCACGCGCTTGCCCTGGTGCGCCAGCAGCCGCGCCGCGTGCAGGCCGGCGAAGCCGCCGCCCACCACCGCGACGTCGGCCTCGGCCGGCAACGGCCGCGCGTTGCGCTCCGGCGCCGCGTGCCGCGTGGCGGCATACCATGTGGCGGGATAGGCGGTGTCGTTCATCTTGCGAGTCATACTATCTCATCCTTGTAAGTCATCGCGCACCGGTCGGGGCCTGCGGACGAGGCCGCCTGGTGGCAATCCGTTTGTGCGGGCGCCGACGGGGCACCTGCAGCTTCGCGCGTCGCTCTCGAGGAATGGCGCCGAGACTACAATGAGGTGCGTCCACACGGCGCGATTGCGCATCCGAGGAAGCAGGAATTTTCCGGCGCGGGTGGCCCAGGGTTGGGGGCAACGTCATGCCGAACACAAGCAGAGCGCCGGGGATCGGCAGCGTTCACTTCATCCCGCGCTATTCCAGGCGCACCGTGCGCAGCGAATCGGCCGTGGCGTGCGCCCGATCCGCGCTGAAGACCAGCACGGCAGGATCGCCGCGTCGCGCGAGTCCGTGCGCGAACAGCCAGTCGCGCGCCCGGGCGAGGGCGGCGCCCCCCGCCGGGGGCACCCGGCCGCGCACCGCCGCGCCCCCCCCCCCCCACCCCCGCCGGCAACGTGGACTATGGCATCGGCCACATCATCGCGCTCCACCATTAGCATCTCTACTTGGCTAACCC